>CAIJDY010000075.1 GCA_903819565.1 Candidatus Omnitrophota bacterium
AGCCTTGGCGCTGTTTATGTTTCGGGTTTGTGCAGATCACATAAACATAGCCTTTACGGCGTACGATCTTGCAGTGCTCACAAATCCTTCGGACGGAACTTCTGACCTTCATTTTCTCACCCCTATTTCACTCGAAAAGTGATCCTTCCCCGGCTCAAGTCGTACGGAGAAAGTTCCAGCTTTACTTTATCTCCCGGAAGGATGCGGATGTAGTTCATCCTCATTTTTCCGGAAATATGCGCCAATACCTTATGCCCGTTCTCGAGTTCCACGCGGAACATCGCGTTCGGCAAAGGCTCGATGACTTTTCCTTCAACCTCGATTGCTTCTTCTTTGGCCATCGTTCAGAGAACCTCATGACCCGTTAAGTTGACGAATCCTTCTTCTAAAAAAACGATCGTGTCTTCATAATGGCTGGCGTTCTTCCGGTCCTTCGTCACAACCGTCCAGCCGTTCTCAAGCGTCTCGACCGCGTAATGCCCCGCGGTCACCATCGGCTCAATCGCGAGCACCATTCCCGGCTCGATCTTCGGGCCGCGCCCCGGTTTTCCGTAGTTCGGAACCTGCGGGTCTTCATGCAGTTCCCGGCCGATCCCGTGCCCGGCGTAATCGCGGACCACCTGAAAGCCCTTCGCCTCGACATACCGCTGAATCGTTTCCGAAAGATCCCCGATGCGCCAGCCGGGCTGATACGCCCGTAAAACGACCCCCAGCGATTCTTTCGCCGTATCAATCAGTCGCTTCTTATCCTCAGCAACCGCGCCTACGGCCCAAGTCCTTGCAGCGTCCGCAAAAAAACCTTTCCATTTCACGCCGATATCAAAACTAACGATATCCCCCGCTTTGAGCGCACGCTTGTCGGGGATCCCGTGCACGACCTCTTCGTTGATCGAGATGCAAGCCGTCTTCGGAAAATCTCGGTATCCTTTAAACGCCGGCTCGCCGCCATTCTCGCGGATCACCTTCTCCGCCAAAATATCCAACGCTTCGGTGGTCACCCCTTCCGCAACAGACGGCTTTACGGCCTCAAAAACCTTGCGGATAATGTCTCCCGCCTCCCGGATCAGCTGGATCTCGCGCTTCGATTTAAGCTCGATCATGCACGCTAACTGAGTTTTTCAAAGAGCTTTTCTAAAACTTTTTGCACGGAAGACGCGTCGCCGTCCGCCGGAACATCGTGAAGCAATTTTTTCTTCCGATAAAATTCGATCAGGGGCTTCGTCGATTCGTGATAGACCTTCAGCCTGTGGCGGATCGTCTCCGGCTGATCATCTTTCCGGATCGTCAGCGTCTCCCCGTCCACGTCGCAAACGCCTTCCTTCTTGGGCGGCATATTGGTCACGTGATAAATCTTTCCGCACTTCGGGCATCCCCGGCGACCGGAAAGCCTGTCGACCACCACCGCCTCGGAAGCGTCAAAATTGATCACCGCGGTCAAAGACTTTTTCTGCGCCGCGAAGAACTTCTCGAGCGCCTCAGCCTGAAAAAGGGTCCGCGGATAGCCGTCCAAAATAAAGCCTTTGTAGCCGTTCAAAGACCGGATCGCGTCGAACATCATATTGTTCACGAGCTCGTCCGAGACGAGAGCGCCGCTCTCCATGACCGCTTTGGCCCGAATCCCCAGCGGCGTGCCATCTTTGACGTTCTTCCTCAAAATGTCCCCCGCCGCAAGATGCGCCAACTGCGCGTCTTTGCAAAGCATCTGCGCGTGCGTTCCCTTGCCGGC
>CAIJDY010000076.1 GCA_903819565.1 Candidatus Omnitrophota bacterium
CCTTGCGACGGGGATCGTGACGCAGTGCCAGAACGAGCGTTCGCAATTCCAGAACAAGCAAGTGGCGATGAAGGTCCTGAAGGCGCGTCTTTACGAAAGACTGCGGCAGGAAAAGGAAGCGGCCCTGTCCTCGAAGTATGGACCGAAAAAAAAGATCGAATGGGGTTCCCAGATCCGGTCCTATGTTTTTCATCCGTACTCGATGGTGAAGGACCACCGGACCGAGGTCGAGACTTCGAACGTCCAGGCGGTGATGGACGGAGACTTGGACGCATTCATAGAAACGTATCTTAAGCAGAATGTTGCAAAATCATAATGCGCGCAAAGCGCAACGCAGGGGAAGTCTTTTCCTTGTGCGTTGTGCATACTAAACTGGGGAGAATAGGATGAAAAAAACGGTAGGGTTCATCGTGGTGATTGTCGCTTGCTTTATGTTCTCCGGGTGCGTCGTTCAGGTCGAGGATGGACAGGTCGGCGTGAAGAATGATTTTGGACACATCCGCAAGGAGGTCCTGAACGCCGGATGGCATTTTTTCATTCCCGGATTCACCCAGATCGAGATCTGGAACGTGAAACTCCAGGAATTGAAAGAAATGGCCAATGTCCCGTCGTCGGAGGGTTTGATCTCGCAGCTGGATATTTCCATCATGTATCAGGTGCCGGCGAATAAGGCGAGCTTTGTTCGCACGACGGTCGGCCCGTATTACGTCTCGGTCGTTTTGGAACCTTACGTCCGCGAAGCGATCCGGAACGTGGCGAGCGGGTACGCGGTCAAAGCCCTCTACAGCGAAGCGGGCCGCAAGGAGATCGGGCGGATGATGCTCGATTTCCTGAAGAGTAAGCTGGAAGAAAAGGGGATCGTGATCCAGGACGTGTTGCTCAGGGATGTGAAGCTGCCGCCTTCGTTCTCGCAAAGCATCGAATTGAAATTGAAGGCCGAACAGGAAGCCCTCCAGAAAGAGTTTGAATTACAGAAGGCCAAGAAAGACGCCGAGATCGAGGTCGCGAAAGCCGAGGGCGTCGCGAAAGCCAACCAGATCATCGGGGAGTCGCTCAAGAGCAACGAATCCTATTTGAGGTATTTGTGGATCCGCAGCCTTAAAGAAACGAAGAACCAGGTCATTTATGTCCCGACGGAGTCCGGGCTCCCGATCCTCGAGGCGACGAGAAATCAGGCAAAAGCATCTTAACAGGATATCGGATGACGGAAGGGGGATGGATGCTCGGGTATCACGCCATCCGCTATCTGTTGTCCACCATCCGAAAGAAATGAAATGATCAATCTGATATTGCAGAAGATATTCGGCACCCAGAACACCCGCACGCTGAAGCTCCTTTGGCCGCTCGTGGCACAGGTTAGCTCTTTCGAGCCCGCGCTCCAGCAGTTATCAGATGCCGCGCTTCGCGCCAAAACGGACGAATTTAAGAAACGGCTGGCGGAAGGCCAGACGGTGGATGATATCTTGCCGGAGGCTTTCGCGGTGGTGCGTGAGGCCTCGCGGCGGACGACGAAGATGCGGCACTTTGATGTCCAGATCCTCGGCGGGATCGTCCTCCATAAAGGTAGGATCGCGGAAATGTCCACCGGCGAAGGAAAGACGCTCGTCGCGACGTTGCCGGTCTACCTGAACGCGATCGAAGGAAAGGGCGTACACCTTGTGACGGTGAACGATTACCTGGCCCGTCGTGACCGGAACTGGATGGGACCGATCTATGAATTTCTCGGGTTGACGGTCGGCGTGATCCAGCACGATATTCCGCAGGAAGAACGGCAAAAGGCCTACGGCGCGGACATCACTTACGGGACGAACAACGAGTTCGGGTTCGATTACCTGCGCGACAACATGGTGACAAGTCTCGAGATGCGCGTTCAGAGGCCGCTCCATTACGCGATCGTGGACGAAGTGGACTCGATCCTGATCGATGAGGCGCGCACCCCGCTCATCATTTCCGGTCCGACCGACGAATCCACGGACAAATATTACCGTGCCCAGCGCGCGGCGTCTTCTCTCAAAGGCCACCGCATCGAGCGCGAAGAGGTGGACCCGGACTGGAAGGCCAAACTCGAAGAGGCCAAAAAAGAGAACGACTATATCGCGGATGAAAAGGCGAAGACCATCCGCATGACGGAACAGGGCGAATCCAAGGCCGCGCGTTTCATGGGCGTCGATAACATGCATGACTCCGACACGGTCGCGGAGCGTCACCACATCATCACGGCTCTTCGCGCCAAGGAATTTTTCGCCCGGGACGTGGAATACGTGGTCAAGGACGGCGAGATCCTGATCGTGGACGAATTCACCGGCCGCCTCATGCCCGGCCGCCGGTTTTCCGATGGATTGCATCAGGCGCTCGAAGCTAAGGAAGGTGTCGAGATCCGTCGCGAGAACCAGACGCTCGCGACGATCACG
>CAIJDY010000077.1 GCA_903819565.1 Candidatus Omnitrophota bacterium
CAAAACATTCACGCTGCGCCAGAACTTCATAAAAAATCCGATTTAATTAGTACCGCTTCAAGATTAATTTTATTGGTTAGCGGTACGGTACTGCCCCAACCCTCCGGTTAATTTGAGGGTCGGTTGGGACTGTCCTGATATCATTAATCATAAAAGTGAATCAGGACTGTTAACCCTTAAATTCAAATTGGAAACAGTACTAGGGAAACCCCGGAAACCCGTTATACTGCCTCCCTCAAAGGGGGTGATCCAATTGGGTAACAAAAGCAATTCGAAAAGAGAAGTTAAAAAGAAAAAAACCGCCGTAAAGAAAAAAAAGTAACGATGGGGAGCCCCACGGCCTAACGGCCGTGGCACCTCCGCTTCAGCGGAACCCCGTCAAAACCTCACCGCTACGCCAACCACCGCCGAAATCCTCCGCGGGCCACGGCTTCTTTCCGGCTCGCCGCCACGAACTAGGTCTATTATGCCCGAGGATTCAAAACTTCGGGCATTTTATTATTTTTCCGTCAAGAAATAGCTCCCGCCAGCGCGTCATTCCGGAGAAAAAGAGGAAGTTTCAATCCGTGGACAGGGGGTCCCGGAGGGGCAAAGACAAACCATCAAACCCGGTAAAAAATCAGTTTCTTTTCTACCCGGGACAGATCTCTCAGGTCGCATACTCCTGAAAAAGCCAGGTCGAGAGATAGCGCTCGCCGGTATCGCAGATCACGGTCACGATCGTCTTGCCTTTTGATTCCGGCCGTTTCGCGACTTCCAGCGCCGCCCAGACGTTGGCCCCCGAGGAAATGCCGCCCAGAATACCTTCCTTCCGCGCAAGCTGCTTCGCGGTCGCGCCGGCGTCTTCGTGACGAACCTTGATGATCTCGTCAAAGATCTTCGTGTTCAGGATCCCGGGAACAAAGCCGGCCCCGATCCCCTGGATCTTGTGCGGCCCGGGCTTCCCGCCGGAAAGCACCGGCGAATCCACCGGCTCCACGGCGATGATCTTCGCGGAGGGCTTCCGCTTCTTCAGCACTTCGCCGACGCCCGTGATCGTGCCGCCGGTCCCGATCCCGGCCACGAAAATATCCACCGCGCCGTCCGTGTCCCTCCAGATCTCTTCGGCCGTGGTCTTGCGATGGATTTCCGGGTTCGCGAAATTGTTGAATTGCTGCGGCACGAAACTGTTCGGGGTATTCTTCGCGATCTCTTCGGCCTTCTCGATCGCGCCGCGCATGCCTTTGGCCCCCTCGGTCAGCACCAGCTCCGCCCCAAGGATCTTCAGGAGCTGACGCCGTTCGACGCTCATGGTCTCGGGCATGGTTAGGATCAGCGAATAACCGCGGGCCGCCGCCACGAACGCCAGCGCGATCCCCGTGTTCCCGCTCGTGGGCTCGACGATCACGCTTCCGGGCTTCAATTTCCCGGCCTGCTCCGCGGCATCGATCATCGCGGCCCCGATCCTGTCCTTGACGCTCGAGAGCGGGTTCGCGGACTCCAGCTTGACCAGGACCGTCGCTTCAAGCCCCTGTGTCAACCGGTTCAGCCGCACAAGCGGTGTATTCCCAACGGTTTTTGTAATATCCTGATAGATCCCCATAAAAGTCTCCTCTGTTAATATTTTATTTCGTACACAACCGGCTTTTTATTTGAAAACCTTTTCGTTTAAAGAGCATAATGCAAGCTGACGGTAAAACCGTCCCCAAGTCCGACCTCTTTGGTCCCCTTCGCCTTCCCCGCATATACCCAAGCGCCGACGAGCGTCAGTTTATCATTAATGAACCATGCCGCGTGAACATCCTGGTAATCCGCGTCGTGCCATCCATGGAACTTCGCGCCCTGCTTGTATTCATAGCCGGCCGCCAGGTTCTTGAGCAGGATCAGGTCCGCGTTCCCGAACCACGTAAAGCGGTAATTATGATCGTAACCAAAAACGCCGGTCGTACGGCTGTTGGTGGCCAACAGACCGCCGGACAAAAGGACCGGCAGCGGTGTTTCCTTGATCAGCTTCGTCGCCACCAAATAAGTGTCAAAGCCCACATGCTTCGTTCCCGTCGGCGTCGTCGTCGTGTTCTTCAGAATGCCGCCGAGCGAGACCGCCGGAATGAAGTTATGGTCCCCGAGATTCTCCGGGATCAATAAGAGCTTACTGCCGATGTTGTTCTTATAGATCGTCTGGCCTCCGTGGGGAGCCACCGCTTCCCACCCGTAAGAGAATTCCACCCTGTCATAGAGCGAAAAAGCCGTACCGAGCGCCGTCCAGTCCACGTGAGATTCGGGCAACCGCACGTACCACGCGCCCGCCTGGGGCTTGCTGACCTTGCTCAGCAGACCGAAATCGTTAAAACCGCCCTTCTTGGCCGGCTCGGTCTTCGTCGGATCCGCCGGTTCGTCTTTCTTCCATTTACTCCCCGCGTTAGCCAGATACGCCAACGGGTTGAACGCCACACCGCCGACGCCCTCGAGGTTGTTCAAAGGAACCCCGGCGAACAGGGACCCGGTAAACTGCCAGCTGAAAACCAACGCCAAAACCACAGACACAATGAACTTCTTCATTTCGAATTTCTCCTTTTCCGATTTTGTTTTCCTTGTCCTTCAGCGATCTGATCGGAAAGGTGAAATTTTTTTATTTTTTATTACATTGTGCCGGCTGGTTGTCCAGCAGACGGAAATCCGGATTTAAATCTTAAATACCCCCCCCCTTGTTCAACGTGAAAACTGTCGTACCGCGACTTCTCGGTCTTTTCGACCTGGATGATCTTCGAATCGTGGACCTTGATGATCACTTCCCCGAATTTAAGTTCCCGAAGGATCCCTACGATATCCTTAAAGATCGCGTCATTAATGATGTTCCCTTTCGGGATTTTTTTAGACTCTGATGACATGGCATTATTCCATTCCCTCTCCTAAGCCTTGCTCAACGCCTGATCGATGTCGGTCAGGATATCTTCCACGTTCTCGATCCCGATCGAAAGACGGATAAAATCGGGCGTAACGCCAGTCGCAAGCTGCTCTTCCGGAGAAAGCTGCTGGTGCGTGGTCGTCGCCGGATGGATCGCCAGAGACTTGGCGTCCCCCACGTTCGCCAGGTGCGAGATCAGCTCGAGCGAATTGATGAACTTCTTTCCGGCCTCGAGACCGCCTTTGATTCCGAACCCGAGGATCGCGCCCGCGCCCTTCGGGAGGTATTTCTTCACGCGGTCTTTTTCCGGGCTCGACGGAAGTCCCGGATAATTCACCCAGGCCACCTTCGGGTGTTTCTCAAGATGCTTCGCGACCGCCAGCGCGTTCTCGGCGTGCCGCGGCAGCCGCAAATGTAACGTTTCGATCCCCTGCAGAAAGAGGAACGCATTGAACGGCGAAAGCGCGCTCCCCAAGTCCCGGAGCAGCGTCACGCGCGCCTTGATAATGTAGGCGATGTTGCCAATCGGCTTCAGCGCTTCCACAAAATTGATCCCGTGATAGCTCGGGTCCGGTTCCGCGATGAGCGGGAACTTTCCGTTCGTCCAGTCGAACTTTCCGGAATCCACGATGAGCCCGCCAAGCGACGTCCCGTGCCCACCGATGAATTTCGTGGCGGAATACACGATAATGTCCACGCCGTGATCGAAAGGACGTAGGAGGTACGGCGACACCGTGTTATCCAGCACGAACGGAATGCCGTTCTTGTGCGCGACCCTGGAAATGCCCTCGAGGTCCGCGACATCCAGCTTCGGATTCCCGATCGATTCCGCGTAGACCGCTTTGGTCTTGGGTGTGATCGCCTTTTGGAGGGCGTCGAGATCGTTGGACTTCACAAAGTTAACCTTAAGACCGAGCCGCGGAAACGTGTAATGAAAGAGGTTGTAAGTCCCTCCATACAAGTTATCCGCGGACACGATCTCATCCCCTGCCTTCGCGATATTGAGAAGCGCAATCGTGATGGCCGACTGGCCGCTGGAAAGCGCCAGCGCACCGACGCCGCCGTCCAGGAGGGCGATCCTTTTCTCGAACACATCGGTCGTCGGGTTCATGAGGCGGGTATAAATGTTCCCGAACTCCTTGAGTCCGAAAAGGTTCGCCGCATGCTCCGTGCTTTTGAACTGGTACGACGTGGTCTGGTAGATCGGTACGGCCCGCGAGCCCGTCGTCGGGTCCGCTTCTTGTCCGCCGTGAAGCGCCAGTGTTTCAACTTTTAATTTATTATCGATCTTGCTCATGGTCTGTTCCCCCGTTAGAGATAGAAAGCGCTTTCATGAGCGCTCCCGTAAGTTGTCAAAAATTCCTAAAAAATCCTCAATTCTCCGTCTCCCCGTTTCGGACTATAAAAACACATCCCTTAAATAATCTCTAACGGGGCCAGCTTTTTTCTTTTTTAAATGTAGTACATCGTTTCCTGTCGCGAACTTCCCATGCGATCGTATATCTCCTGAAAGGTCGTCACATTCATGATGCTCGTAATAGTGCTATAAACCTCCTGCATAACGATCCGGATCCCGCAGGCGCTCCCCTTGCGACATTCGTCGCAGCGGCGGTGCGGCGCCTGGGTCAGACACGGCAACAGCGCGAAAGGATTCTCGAAGATCCCGAACACCTCCCCGAAACTGATCTGGTTCGGGTGCTTGGCCAGTAAATAGCCGCCGCCCTTCCCCTTTTTGCTCTGAAGCAACCCCTTGTTCTTCAATTCCAAAAGGATCGATTCCAGGAATTTCTTCGAGATCGATTCTTTTTCGGCGATCTCCGCGATAAGAACAGGTTCCCCTTTCGGGTATTTTTCCGTCAGGAAGAGCACAGCCTTCAGGGCATACTTGGTTTTTTTCGATATCATAGTCTACTTGTCCTATGGGTTAGTGGCAGAATAATATCCTATGCCCGTTCGTTTGTCAAATTTATTTTTACCTTTTTTAAATGGATGCCGGGGCCCCACCCGCCGCCCTGAAAAACACGGATATTTCACCTTTTATCTACTATGGATAGACGTCTCATAGCCCGACAGCTCTTCCCCTATTTTAAAAACTGGTGCCCAGGATTACCCTTAGGGACAAGCATTCACAAGAAAGGAGAAATTGATGATGAGCACCCCCAACAAAGAGACCTGGGAGTACCTGGTCCGCGATTTTCTGGAGATCCGCTGCACGCTCAAAGAAAGGGAGCAGAATTATCTTGTGGGCGTTCTGAAAGGGAAAAGCCTGAAGGCGGACTCGATCAGGATCCATCAGGCATTCTCGGTCGACGACTGCCTCGTCGTGATCGCGGAGGGCAGAAGCTCCAAACAACGACTTTTCTATCACCCGGAAAAACAATTGATCGTAGAATAGCGAAAAAGAATCCCAGATCCTGGTTTTAGATACTGACGGCCTTGCGGAGCTCCTGCGCCTCGAAAGAGGTCAGGAAGCGGCCGCGCCCCGGCAAAAGATTCCCGAGCTTGAGCGGGCCAAAGGAAACGCGGTTCAGGTACACGACGTCATACCCGTGGTATTTGAAGACCCGCCGGATCTGGCGCTTCTTCCCTTCGCGGAGTTCCACCATCAAGCCTCTCTTGGAAACCGGACGCACCTCCTCCAGTTTCAACAACCCGTCATAGGAATGGAATCCGTTCAGCACTTTGGGGCGGTCCGCGGGTTCCCACGCGCGGCCGAGCTTAACCTCGTACCATTTCTCGACGTGATAACGCGGATGGATCAGCCGGTTCGCCAGCTCGCCGTCATTGGTCATCAGAAGAAGTCCCGAAGAATCCTTGTCCAAACGCCCGACCGGAAAAACGCGGACGCGATTCGTCCCCGACTGGCGCGTCGCGTTCACCAGGTGGCGCGGCAGAAGATCATACACCGTCTGCTTGGCGTGAATATCCTGGGCGGTCACGACGTACCCTTCGGGCTTGTTCAGGATGTAATACACATGGGGCGCGGCCTGAAGAACCTTCCCGCGGTACAAAATCGTGTCTTTTTCGAGATCGACCTGCCGACCGAGATCGTAGACAACCTCCCCGTTCAGGGAAATGGCACCGTTCGTGACGAACGTTTCACATTTCCGCCGCGAACCGAGTCCCGCCGTGGCCAAAGCATGCGCGATCCTCATTTTTTGACCAGCTCCGTGTAATAGAGGGGCTTGCCCTCGGCTTCGAACTTCAGTTCATAATTTGTTTTGTTCATGCCGCCCACGATCCTTTCATTCCGCGTTTCGCGCACATTGTCCCAGAGTTCTGCGGCCGCGGCTATGGTTTTCTTCATGGCCTCGTTATAGTCGACATGGTCCGTCGCGATCTCCAGAAGACCGCCCGGCACCAGGCGCGAGTGCAGTAACCTCAGGAAGTCACCCGACATGACGCGGCGGGTGTGATGGCGCCGCTTCGGCCACGGGTCGGGGAAATAAAGATGGATGATGCTGAGGCTTCCCGGCGGGACGGCTTCCGTTAAAAAGGCCCGGGCTTCCGCCCTCATGAAACGGATGTTCGGCATGGCGTTCCTTTCCGCCCGGTCCTTCCGCCGCTTCATCCACTTGCCGATCCGGTCGATCCCGATAAAATTGGTCCCTGGGTTTTCTTCGGCGCGGTCCAGCAGGAATTTCCCTTTCCCGCAGCCGATCTCCATCTCGACGGGGTTCCTATTCCCGAAAAACTCCTCAAAAACCAGCAGCTCATATTTTACTTCTACCCTTGTCTTCAATTTTTTTCCTATAGGGTTGACAAGGGTTGCCCCAATCTCAGCTGCGCCTCGATCGATAGGATTTGGGACTACGTACGGACGAGCCATACCAAAGTCTCCAGGTGCTGGGTCCGCGGGAAAAAATCGAACGGCAGGACTTTTTGGACCCGCCAGGCGGTTTGGGTCAGCCCCTTCAAATCCCGCACAAGCGACTCCGGCGAGCACGAAAGATAGAATAAAGACTTGAGGTCCCCGGCGTTCACCAGCGTCTCGACCGCGGAGGCAGCGAGCCCGCCGCGCGGCGGATCGATCAATCCCACGCAGGGTTTCCCGGCCGCTTCTTTCAAGACTTCCGGCAGATGCGTTTCGACCTTCCCTTCCAGGATCCGGACATGCTCGAGGTGATGGTGCCGGACATTGTAGGCCGCGAGCTTCACCGAATCGGTACTCTCCTCGATCATCACCACTTCCCCGGCCCGGTCCGCCAACGCGATCCCGAAAAGACCGACGCCGGAATAAAGGTCCAGAAAGACCGTCTTCTTTTTCCACGGAACGAGAGCGTCGATCCGCGAGACGATCTTTTCAAGGATCGAATGGTTCGCCTGGAAAAAAGTGTCCAAAGAGTAAAAGATCTTCCGGCCGCGGACCTTCACCCAAAAATAATCTTCTTCTTCCATCCGCAGCGAACGCCGCCCGATCCCGCCCCAAAAGACTTTTCCTTCCTCGCCGACCCGCACCACCAGGTTCGCCACGCGGTAATTGTCCGGCAGTTTCGCGACCGCCTGCTCTTTAAGCGCTGGCAGGAAATCGTTGATCTCCCGGCGCGCGAGCAGGCAGGCAGAAACCTCCTGAAGCCGCTGGGTACCAGGCACCATAAAGCCCATCTGCCGCTCGCCGTTATTTCTTTTCCGAAGCGTCAGGTCCAGGCGGCTTCGATAATGAAGCGCTTCCGGCGAGGGCTCGACCGGTTCAAAGACCTCTTCCCCGGTGGGAAGCGCCTCTTTGAACAGGCTTTTCAGATTCTCCCCCTTCAGGACAAGCTCCCGCTCATAGGGAATGTCCAGATACTGACATCCGCCGCACGTTCCGAAAAGCGGGCATAGATCTTTTTCCTGGGTCATTCGAATGGGTCCGCCATGATTTCCGGGGTTCCGTTGGACAAGCGTCCGGGGGCAATGTTAGACTACTTTTCCATGACTGACAAAATCTTTCTACAAGGCCTGAAAGTCTCCTGCATCCTCGGCACGCTCCCGCGCGAGCGCAAAAAAAAGCAGCCGGTCGTGCTCGACCTTGCGTTCCCCGCGCCGGTCCGCGACCCAGCCAGAACGGACGACCTCCGGCAGGCCCTGGATTACCAGAAGATCGCCGCCGGCGCCGCAGAATTCGTCTCCCAAAGCAGGTTTTTCCTTCTAGAGACCTTGGCGGAACGGCTGGCGGAAATGCTCCTGCGGAAATTCAAATTGAAGCTTATCACTTTATGCGTCGCGAAACCGAACGCGCTCCACAACGCGGAAAGCGTGAGCGTCCGGATCACCCGGAAAGCACCGGCAGGCAGGAAACGTTAAGCGGCGGCGATCGCCGCGTATTTTGCATAGGGCGCCGCGCCGCGCGCCACATCGGCGGTCCCGCCAATGACTCCCGCGACGGTCTGGACCGTCCCGCGGACCGCTCCGGTCACGATCCCGAACGGGAACATCACCCTCCCGGAATCCTGAAGCATCGCCTTGGGAATGGCAAAAACGCTGCCCAAAATCCTGGACACACCGCGCGAGGCATACGCAACATCCTCGCCCGTGTCCGCGCCGGCAATCGGAACTACGGACAGGAACAGGACGGCCACCAGGGCCATTGAGAGAAAGTATCTCGTTTTCATGTCCTCTCTATCTTCGGCATTTAAAGTTTGAACTTTCGGTGTTTTTGACTATGATGATGAACCTATGAAGAACATCCTTGTCACGGGAGGCGCCGGGTTCATCGGCTCCAACCTCGCTCTCGAACTCCAGTCCCGCCATCCCGAGGCCGCGATCACCGTCCTCGAGGACTTCCGCAGCTCCTGTTTCAAGAACCTTCTCGGTTTCAAAGGCGATATTCTGGCCTACGGCTGCGCGGACAAAGCCTGGATGAGCTGGGGCAAAGGCAACAAACTCGACATTATTTATCACATGGCCTCCATCACGGACACCACGATCCTCGACGAGCAGAAAATGATGTACGACAACATCGAGGGCTTCCGGAACGTCCTGGACCTCGCCGCCGAAAAAAAGGCCGCCGTCGTTTACGCTTCCTCGGCCGCGACCTACGGCAGCATCGACCGCCCGATCAAGGAATCCGACGCCGGCAACCCCAATAACATTTACGGTTATTCCAAGTGGATTATGGACCAGCTCGCCCGCACTTACTACGGAAAAGGCAAGGTTGTCGGTCTTCGCTTTTTCAACGTCTTCGGCCCCCGGGAATATTACAAAGGCCACGCCTCGAGCATGATCTACCAGCTCGCGCTCAAGATGATGGAAGGCCATCGTCCGCGGATCTTCAAATGGGGCGAACAAAAACGCGATCACATCTACGTCAAGGACGTGGTCGAAGCCACCCTGATGGCGCACAAGACCAGGGAAAGCACGATCATGAACCTCGGTACCGGACAGGCGACCTCCTTCAACGAGATCGTCGACGCCCTGAACGAAGCGCTCGGCACGAACCTCAAGCCGGACTATTTCGATAATCCCTACGCGTTCTACCAGAACTTCACGCAGGCAGACATGAGCCACCATGAGCGCATGACCGGGTTCCGCGGCCGTTACACGACGCGGGAAGGCATCCTCGATTACGTCAAAAATTATCTGGCGAAGAAATAGCGTCTCCCCCTTGCCAAATCCGGCGGAGCCGTTAAACTAATGCCGCGTCGCTATTCAATTTAAGGGTTCGCGGGATTTTACCGTTAACCCTTAAAACAAACGGAGAACGGTGCCAGCCTCATGAAACGCGAACAGTTCATCTCCTTTTTCTTCATCGCGGTCCTGATCTTTGTCGTTTATGAAGTGGTCCGCATCTTCGCGCCTTTCTTCACCGCCATTTTCTGGGCCGCCATCCTGGCCTTCGCTTTTTATCCGGTCTACGCGCGGCTCCGGAACGCCCTCCCGAACCGGAGCAATCTCACCGCGCTCCTCATGACCGTGGGCGTTTTCTTGATCGTTATCCCTCCCTTCGTCATGATCCTGATCAACATGGCGACCCAAGCCATCGAGCTTTCCCAGTGGGCGTACGCTTTCGTCAAGGAAGGACGCCTGGAAACTCTCATCGAGCAAGTCCGCGGATTTTCCTGGTTCCAGAGGATCGAGAGCCACGTCTTCCAGTGGGAGCCGTTGAAGGAAGGGATCACGACCTGGCTCCTGAGCGCCACCAAAAATCTCGGAACGCTCACGGCATCCAAAATGGGGCTCCTGACCAAAAACGCCTTTTTCGTTCTTTTGAACCTTCTTTTTATGACCTTCTTGACTTTTGTTTTCTTCAAGCACGGTGAGAGGATCTATACTTTCTTTTACGAGATCGCCCCTTTTGAAAAAGAGACCAAACAGGACCTCTTCCTTCAGATCCACGACACATTCGTGGCAGTCATCCGCGGGCAGCTCCTGACAAGCCTCATTCAGTCGATCACCGCGGGGATCATCTTCTGGAGCCTGGGGATCCCGCTCCCGATCTTTTTCGCCTTCCTGACCTTCATCACGTCGATGGTCCCCTTTCTTGGGGCGGCAAGCGTCTGGTTCCCATTGGCGGTCTTTCTGGTCGCCAACCAGTTCTACGTCAAGGCGCTGATCCTTTTCCTGACCGGAGTCTTTATCATCAGCCTTCTTGACAACCTCATCAAACCCGCCATCATCGGGAAAAAAACAAAGCTCCCCTACTTCCTGCTGTTCTTCGGCATCATGGGCGGGATGAAGCTCTACGGCTTGATGGGGATCTTCCTGGCGCCCGTCGTACTTTCGCTCTTCTTCGCCCTGATCAAGATCTACCGCGGACGCTACCTCCCGTAAAAAGTCCCGCAGACAGTTCCCGCCGATAAAAAGGTTTGGCGGGGGCCCGAAATGTTCCTATAATCCCCGCATGAGAAAGTTCGCTTCGTATCTGGTCCCGGCCCTGGTCCTCCTTGCCGTCCTCGCACTTCAATTCAAGTTCCCGGATGAGATCGAATCTCTCCGCATCAAGGTCTTCGACGTTTTCCAGTGGCTTCACCCCCGCGAATACCGGGACACGCCGGTCCGCATCATCGACATCGACGACGAGAGCCTCAAAAAATACGGCCAGTGGCCGTGGCCGCGCACCCTCGTGGCCGAGCTTGTCGCAAAACTGGATGAAGGCGGCGCCAAAGTGATCTCCTTCGACGCGGTTTTCGCGGAACCCGACTGGACGTCTCCCGCGAACGTGATCCCGCTCTGGTCCAAAAACCCCGAGGCCTCCGCGCTGCTTTCCCAGGTCACCAAGATCGTCGACCACGACGCCATTTTCGCCGGTGTCATCGCGCGGTCCCCGGTCGTGCTCGCGTTCGGACTGACCCCGGAAGCTAACGACACCCGTCCCGCGATCAAAAGCGGCTTCGTGGAACACGGCGCTTCCGGCGACACGGCGCTTAATTATGTCGGCCCCGTTTATCGCGGCGCCGTGACCGCGCTTCCCAAACTCGAGAGCGCGGCCAAAGGCAGCGGCTGCTTCAACACCGGTGCCGAATGGGACAGCACCATCCGCCGCGCGCCAACCTTTTTCCGCCTGAACGACACCCTGTACCCTTCTCTGGTGCTGGAAACGCTCCGCGTCTATCAGGAAGAATCGACTTACAAGATCAAGCTGGCCGGTTCGACCGGCGAAACATCTCTGGGGGCCAATACCGGCTTCGTCAAGGTCCGGGACGGTCTCCTCGATATTTCCACGGACAGCCGCGGAAGGATCTGGCTTTATGATACGGGGTACCGATCAGAACGCTTCATTCCGGCCTGGAAAGTCCTCGAGGGGAAACTGGACCCCAAGGCCCTGAACGGAACGGTGCTTTTCATCGGTTCCAGCGCGACGGGGATCAAAGACACCCGTGCCACCCCGCTCGATCCGCGGGCGCCGGGCGTGGAGATCCATGCCCAGCTGGCGGAGCAGATGTTCCTGAACGATTTCCTCGAACGTCCCGACTGGGCGGAAGGCGCCGAATTTATTTTCCTGACCCTCGTGGGGATCCTGCTTCTTCTGATCCTGCCCCGCGTGGGCGCCGTCTTCTGCGCTTTCCTAGGCGTCGTGGTGATCGGTTCCGCGATCGGGCTTTCGTGGTACGCATTCGAGCGGTGGCGCTTTTTGATCGATCCCGTGTTCCCTTCGGTCGCGGTCCTGCTGATCTACCTGGTCTCCTCGTTCCTGAATTTCCTCGGGACCGAGCGGGAGCGGAGCCAGATCCGCGGCGCTTTCGGCCGCTACCTTTCTCCCGTCCTCGTCGAAAAACTCGCCAAAAGCCCCAAGCAGCTCCGGCTCGGCGGTGAAATGCGCGTCATGAGCTTTCTTTTCACCGACATCCGAAACTTTACGGGCATTGCCGAACAGATGAAGCCCGAAGCACTAACGCAGTTCATGAACCGGTTCCTCACGCCCATGACGAACATCGTGCTGCAATACGGCGGCACGATCGACAAATACATCGGCGATTGCATCATGGCGTTCTGGAACGCGCCGCTCGACGACAAAGACCATGCCCGGCACGCCTGTCTCGCGACACTCGACATGGAAAATTTCATCCGGCAATGGAACCAGGAAAGTGAAGAGGGCGCGCACGCCTTCCCGAAACTCCGGATCGGCATCGGGATCAACACGGGACAGGCCTGCGTCGGGAACATGGGCTCGGAACAGCGCTTCGATTACACCGTGCTCGGCGATCATGTGAACCTCGCCTCGCGTCTTGAAAGCCTTTCGAAAAATTACGGCGTCACGGCCCTCGTGGGACAGAACACCGCGGACGCGGTCACGGGACTCGCTTTTCTGGAAGTCGACCTGATCCGCGTGAAAGGGAAAAAGGAACCCGTAAAGATCTCCGCGCTCCTGGGCGGTCCGGAATTAAAAGATCACGAACTGTTCAGGGAAGTGCGCGAATATTTCGGGAAAATGATGGAGGCTTACAGGAACCGGCGCTGGGAGGAGGCCGAAGCCACACTGAACCGCTGCCGCCGCATCACTTTGGAGGGGATCGACCTCGGCGTACTTTACGAACTCTATAGTTCCCGCATTTTTTCCGGCAAGATCACTCCGCCGCCCCCAGCTTGGGACGGCGTGACGACCGCTGATTCTAAGTAACCTCATCAGGAAGTACTTAAAATAGCATAAAGGACAGACAATCACTTAATGTCTGTCCCCTGAAATGCTTAGGATGCGCTCTTACTTACCCGGAGGGACCGAAACCACGCTCTGGTTCCCTTCCGACTGATGTTGGTCGGAACTCTTTTTATCCGACGACGCAGCGGAAGAACTCGCCGCGTCCTGCGCCGCCGTCTGGGATTCCTGGGACATAGTGTCCAGCGTATTCAGAATATTGATAAGAGCTTGCGTGTTCACCGAAGAACCCGTCCCGGAACCCGAAGGCCCCGCAATCCCGGTCGGTTCGCTTCCCGTCGTTTCGCTTCCGGTCACTTGTTGGCCCAAAGCCCCGGCGATCCTCGAAAGATCGGCTTCCGAGACCTGGAACACCGGAACCGGCGCGCTGTTGGGGCCGTCCACGATCGTGGCGTTCCCCGCCGCGTCGATGTCCACCCCGACCACTTCGCCGTTCACGACATTGGTAACGTAAATGCGTCCCACGCCCACCGGACCCAAAAGCACGATGAGTGATTTCTGTCCGTCGATAATGCCCGCGACGTTGGTCCCGCGAAAACCGATGGAGCCGGCCGGAAGGTTGACGCTCATGTTCTCCGACCGCTTGTGGGCGATCTTTCCGGAAACAACGCGGAAGATTCCTTTGAGCATGCTGGCCTTGACCTTGCCGTCATCCGTCTTGGGATCATAAATAAACTCATCCACCTTCACCGCGCTGAGCGGCCCCAGCGTAAAAACCGTTTGGTCGAGAAGCAATACCTGCAGCTGCCCGTCCGGTCCGGTCTCGACCTTGTCGCCCATGAAAACCTTGTCGCCGCTTTTCAGGGCATGCACCGCCGCGTCGGCTTCCGCCACGGCCTTCACGTCCCCTTTGACCGCCGCCGCCACGCCCGCCTGCACGGGGCCCGCGGTCCCGGCACACAACACCCCGAGCGTTCCCACGAACACCGCGATCAAAATAACGGCTGCCACCCAGGCATATTTTTTTATCATCTACAGGCTCCTTGATTTTCAGGGAACGAATTAAAAAAGCGCGAAAAAAAAGCTGCAAAATAGATCTCTCTCAGAGAGACCTTCCTGACAACAAACACTCTTTTGTTAAGAAAGCTCTTTAGCCCACAACAAGCCCGCCGGGAGGCTGCGGCGTGGAGACGCTACTATCGGTCCGATTCCCCTGTACAGCTCCGGCCCCCGTATAAACAGAATTTTGGTAAGTAGCCGCCATGGTCGCTTGATTGGCAACAACCCCGTTCGTGTTTGATAACACAACAGTTATCTGAGGAAAAGTCCCCCCCGAAGTTCCCGAAACTCCCGTCCACTGAAAAACTGCGGCCCCAGAACTGGGGAAAGGCTTGCCCGAAACGCCGCCTTCCGAGGACGTTTTATCGAAAGGAACGAAAGAAGACCCCGATGGCCTCAAAATTTCAACATAAGAGTCTCCTCCGCCGACCGTCTTTGAGCCGAAATCAATCTCACATCGCGCGTTCATGACCCCCACGCCGCCCTCAAAACCGGTGTATGCGAAGGGCCCAGAACCGTAATAGTAATACGTCCCCGTCGCAATATGCGTTAATTGTTCCGCCATAGTAATACCATCCGCGATCTCCTGAGAAGCTTCTGCTCCACTCTCAGACGCCGCGGCATCCTGAGCGGCTGTCGTGCTGGTATCATTGTTGGTATCAAGAGTACCCGTCAAGCCCGTCATTATGCCGGTGTTTTGGCCGGTGTTCGCGTTGGTTGAGCCCGACTGATCGGCCGCGGAACCGCCCCCGAGAAGACCTCCGCCCCCGTCACCGCCGTTACCTCCATTACCCCCGTTACCCGAGTTACCCGCATTACCCCCGTTACCACCGAGACCCGACGTCAGACCGTTAAGCTGGTCCTCCGTAAGCTGGAAAACCCCGGAAACATTCCCATCAGGGCCGGCTGTCACGCCAAATCCGGTACGGTTCACCTCCTGCTGACCGCCCCCACCTCCCGTCCCGTTCATAACGAAACTTCCCGTCCGTTCCCCGCCATCGTTGTTATCTCCCGGACCCAGCAAAGCCGCCAAAGAACTGTTGTCGGGAAGGACCTGTCCCCCGACGATGGTTCCGCGGAACCCGAGCGTGGCTGTCGGAAGCTGAACAGAAACGTTTTTGGACTGCTTCGCGGCGATCTTGCCGGAGACATAACGAAAAACGCCTTTGGTAATGCTAGCTTTGATCTTCCCGTCCCGCGTCTTCGGGTCATACACGAACTCGTCGATCACGATACGGCTGTTGGGGCCGATCGTGAACACCGTCTGGTCAAGAAACAGGATCTGAAGATGTCCCTGCGCGTCGGAGGTGACTTCTTCCCCGATAAAAACCGGCTGGCCGCTCACCGCAGTGCGTACGGTCTGTCCCTTCGTCTTGATCTCGACTTTCCCGCTGACCGCCGCGACCACGCCGGCCTGTTCAAGTTCCGGACCAGAAGAAACCGCCGGGGTAGACACGGTCGCTGCGGTTGCCGCCGCCGGAGCCGCGACAGGCGCAGGTCCCGTCACCACAGACGGCATCTGCGCCGACGAGATGGGGCTGGAAATGCTGAGAAGCGCGATGCTGACAAAAATGAGGGTCTTTTTCATAGCGGGTCCTGTTCTCCATTTTCGTACGGGCAAGCGGTGCCGCTGACCCATAAATTCATCCCAGAGCCGGTACTAAAAATCCATCCGTTTCGTCAAAAGGCCTTCGATCTTGTTATTGGTATAGGTGTAATTCGTGATGCTGGAAAGCGCGTGGTAGTATTCGTACGAGATCGAAAAAATAATGTCCTTAAAGAACTTGGGAAGGATCTTCCCGACCTGGAGCGTTTCAAGCGGCGAACCGTAGGTCGCCCGGTACCGGATCGTATTGTCGTGACGGTGCTTGCTCGAAACGGAAAATTCCGGCGAGTCATAGCGGTCGAAATACGCGCTGATCGTGTTGATCAGGAACTGCCCCTTCGGCAGGATCCAGGTGTGGGTATTGTTCAGGCTGATGCGGTCGTAGGCGTAGTAATCCTGCTTGGCGAACTTTTCGGAATAGCCGATGTTCGAGCTCCACCGCATGGTCGGGATCAAGATGTAATTGAATCCCCACGCGTGATCGAACTCCGGGCCCTTGCGGTTATAAGAATCCGTATTCTCCGAGATGTTCAGGAAATCCTGTCGCTCAATCCTGAAATCGTAGGACACGCTGAGCTTCCGGGTAATGTCCCGCTCGAAAAGAAAGTTCCCGCCCTGGCTCCTCAGAAAGCTCTGGTCGGAAAGGAACAGGTAGTTGTAATAAAAGGACGGCGTGAAATTGAACCATTTCCCTTTGTACGTCCCGCCGAGCTCGTACTGGAAAGAGCCGAGGTTCAGGGAATGCACGTTCGTCTGCTCCTGGAGGAAATACGTAAAAGAGGCGAAAACGGAATGCCCGGCCTGAAACCCCAGATCGTGCGTAACGTCAACGCTTGTCACGTTCAGAAAGTGGGTGTCGGCCCGTCTCACGTTGCTCCCTTGGACATCCAGAGGCGTGTCGAAGAAAAGCTGCTGTTTGGAATGTGGCGAGGCGTTCCGGTTCGTGTCGTACCCCCAGCCCGCACTCTCGCGGATCGAGAGGTGCGTGCGTCTTTTGCGGTATTTGATCTTTTTCTGAAAAGCGGCAACTTCTTCCCGGATTTTCGGCGGCAGCGTGACCGTTTTGAGTGTGTTCAATTCTTTCTGCGCTTCGTTCAGGCTGTCTAGCCGGTAAAGGACCACGGCGTAAAGGAGCCGCACGTCCGAGAGGTTCGGATTCACCAGGAGGATCCGCTCCAGGGTCGCCGCGGCGCCCAGAAGGTCGTTTTGGGCGATCAGTTGCTGCGCGTAGCGGAAATTCAGGTCAATATTGTCGGGATCCTTCAGGACGTCCTCATACGTGACCCCGGTCTTGAAGCGTTCCAAGAACGCTTTTTCTTTCGATTTTCCCGAGGTTTTGACCACCGCCCGCTGGACGGCAGTCTCGCGCCGGACCGTTTCCGTTTCGCGCGTGACGTCTTCGGCGAAAAGAGGGCTGCCGAAAAAGATCAAACTCGCGGAAATCGCTCCTAAAGCGACGCACAGAAAAAAACTCTTCAAGAAAGTTCTAAATGGCATAATTTTCCTTTTCCGTGTTAGAAGACCCCTTGATCTCTGGAACCGCCGCAGAACCACACGATGGGCTGTAGTTTACGCCTCATAAATTTAAAAATCAAATTACAATTACTTCCCCCCGCCCAACCTCCCCGTCACCCTCGGTCCAACCTCTCCGCCACAAAACTTTGGGGGAATCTCAGCCGGAGGACTGATTCGCCCTTTGGCGAACGTCCTCCGGCGATCGGGGTTGGATAGGCACAATGTTTCCCGTTCGCCGTTCCGGGATTTTCACGCTATACTGGTACAGTTTCAAGATTAACATTGTGGGTGCGACAATTTTAATCTGCTTTATATACTGTACCGTGCTCCCTTATACAAAATTAAACTTGAAACGGTGCTAACCCCATGCCATTCGAACTGGACCCTTTTCAAAAAGAAGCGATCGCCTGGATCGAAAAAGAGCATTCGCTGCTTGTCTCCGCCCCCACCGGCTCCGGAAAGACCCTCATCGCGGAAACCGCCATCGAAAAAGCCCTTTCGCGCGGCGAGCAGGTCATCTACACCGCTCCGGTCAAGGCTCTGAGCAATCAGAAATACCGCGATTTTCAGGAACGCTTCGGACCCGGGAGCGTCGGGATCCTGACCGGGGATGTTTCGATCAACGCCGGCGCGCCGATCCTGATCATGACCACCGAGATCTACCGGAACTCGCTTTTCGAGAACGCGGAGCGCATCCGGAAGATCGGATGGGTCATCTTCGACGAGGTGCATTATCTCGACGACGCGGAGCGCGGGACCGTATGGGAAGAGGCGCTGCTCTTCACGCCGCCGGAAGTCCGGATCCTCGCCCTGAGCGCGACGATCCCCAACGTCCGGGAGCTTGCGGCCTGGATCCAGAACATCCACCAATGCCCGATCGCCGTGGTCGAGGAAAGCCACCGGCCCGTCCCGCTGCATTTCCTGTTCCAGTGCCAGGGAAAAATCATCACGAACATGAAGTCCCTCCGCAAGGAAGGGTACTTCCAGCGGGACAACTGGCAGCCGTCCCAGCGGGAAAGAAGCCGCGGGTTCCAGCCCCCGCGCGCGAAAGCCAACCGCCTTTTCAGTTTGCTGGACCATCTGATCCAGGAGGACCGCCTCCCCGCCCTGTACTTCGCCTTCGGGAGGAAACGCACCGCGCTGCTTGCCTGGGAAGTCGCGCATTACGACCTCTTGCGCGGAAAAGAAAAACAGCAGGTCCGGACCCTTTATGACGAACTGCTCCAGCGCTACGATCTCGTCGGGGAAAGGTCCGCGGAAGAGATGCGGCCGCTGGTCGACCAGGGGATCGCTTACCATCACGCCGGCATGCTGCCGACCCTCAAAGAGGTCGTCGAGCGCCTTTTCACGAGCCGCCTTATCAAACTGATCTTCACGACCGAGACCTTCGCGCTCGGCATCAACATGCCCGCGCGCACGGTCGTCTTCGACGAACTCGAAAAGTTCTACGGCACCGGTTTTCGTTCGCTGACCACGCGCGATTTTTATCAAATGGCCGGGCGCGCGGGACGGCGCGGCATCGACCAGGAAGGGTTCGTGTATTCCCGCATCCACCCGAATGACATCCCCTTTCCCGAGGTCCAGCGGATCCTTTACGGAAGTCCCGAGCCGGTCCGCAGCCAGCTCAACACCGCGTACGCGACCCTGCTAAACCTCTACCGCGACCTCGGCGAAAAACTTTTGGACATCTACCCGAAGTCCTTTCATTACTTCCAGTCCTCCAAGCGACGGCGCGAAGAAGGCTTCGACCTTCTGCGCAATAAACTCGCGCTCCTGAAAGAAATGGGCTACATCACCGCGGAAGGCCTCACGTCCAAGGGAGAATTCGCGGCCTCAATCTTCGGGTACGAGCTGCTGCTCACGGAAATGTACACGGACGGGACGCTGGAAAAGATCGACGAAGCCAAACTGAACGTTTTTCTCGCAGGACTGATCTTTGAGCCGCGGAAGGGCGACGAGCCTCCCCGCCTTCACCGGGACCACGAAGAACTTCTCAAGCTGACCCACCATTACCACCGGATGATCCACAAGTGGGAAGCCAATTTCCGCGTCACCCCTTACACCAAACCGCCGCATTTCCATCTCGCCAAAGCGGTGGAGGCCTGGACCCGCGGACAGGATTTCGACAAGGTCCGGCAGCTCATCACGGAAGACGAGGGAAGTCTCGTGCGGTATCTCCGGATGGTGATCCAGCTGTTACGGGAACTGATCCACGCGCCTCACGCCTCCGAAAGTTTCAAGGCCAAAGCTTCCCGGGCGCGGGAAATGATCGACCGGGACGTGGTGGACGCGGAAAAACAATTGCGGGTCTAAAGCGAAAAATCTACTAAAGAGGCGGCTACAGG
>CAIJDY010000078.1 GCA_903819565.1 Candidatus Omnitrophota bacterium
AGAACATCCTTGCTAATCCCCGTAAGCTCCATGCCCATTTCGCGTGCGGTCATCAGCCCGAGCCGTTCCACCTCGGAAACGTGCCCAAAGATGTTCGGTTCCTTAGCATGAACCTCTTCGGCAAGAGAACGCATGATCTCATAATAGGTCCGTTGCTCTTTGTGCCGCAAAGCCTCGATCGTCTTAAGACGCTTCTCTAATTCCTGGTTCTGCAGGACCAGACTCTGGTTGTATTCGGCGGTTTTGACGGCCATGGAGCAGTCATTGGCGAGCGTCTGGAAAAACGCGACCTCCTGCTTCGAGAAAGGGCGGCCGCTCCCGCGCCTGCCCAGCATAAGCAGGCCGACCAATGTCTCCTTGAAATAGCCGGGGATCACAAGCTCGATGCTCAGGCTTTGCATCGCTTTCTGAATGCGGGTCAAATGGTTCGCCTTGGAATTCGCAGCCAGACGGAATTCGGCGCGCGTCAGCATTTTTTTGACATCCGCGATGAAAAGAAAATCCTTCTGAAAAGGAAGCTTCTTCACGGGGCCGCAAAACCATTGGATCAGCGGGTGGTCGTTGTCAAATTTCACAAGACCGGCCGGAAGGCGTTTGGCCCCCTGGGAATTCACGAAAACGTAGTGACCCTTTTTCAGGTCCTGGATTAGGAGGGCCGTGTGATTCAGTCCGAAACGGCGGTCGATGAAGCGGGTGATGAGCTTGAGCAGGCGTTCCGGATGTTTGAGGCGAACCATGCTGCGCGCCACATCGCGAAGGACCTCCTGATAATCGATCTTGGGCAGACTAAGAGGATCTTGCTTCTGTGGCATAAAAAAAGTTCGTATCTTCCTTTCAGTCCCGCAAAGCGGCGTTAAGCGGTTTTCGAGAAAAAGCCGATCTTGTCCCTGACGTCTTTTTCAAGATATTCCAGGCTCAGCGGCTTCGTAATGTAATTATCCGCGCCGTAACGCATCGCTTCTTCGATCTTGTCCTCCGTTTCGACGGCGGTCACCATGATGACTTTCATCTTCGGATGGTTTTCTTTGATCTTCTTCAGGGCTTTGAGTCCGTCCATGCCCGGCATCTGAATATCCAGCAAAATGACGTCGGGCTGAAAAGAGGCGGCTTTTTCGATCGCTTCCTCACCCGAGTGACCGGTCGCGACCTTGAAATCGCGGTCTTCGAAAAAAGACTTCAGGAACTCACAAATCTCCATCTCATCATCGACGATCAGCATTTTCCTTATCATGACGAATCCTCCCGACTTCTTTAGCTTCAATCTACCGGTTATGAATGTTCGTTATGCTACTTTCCCGCCCCTGAAACAGAAGCGAGTTTTTCCCTCGTTTCCGCGGTCTTCACCTGCGGGACTTCCGCCGTATAGGGAAGCTGAATGATGAACAGGCTCCCTTCCCCCACCTGGCTCTCCACGCGGATCGCCCCGCCGTAACGATGCACGATCTGCTTTGTGACAAAAAGGCCAAGCCCCACGGCCTCGTGACGCGTGGTGTAGAACGGATTAAAGACCCTGTCCAGATGCTCCTCCGGGATCCCTTTCCCCGTGTCCGCGCAAAGGATCTCGATGAACTCTTCGTCCCGGCGGCACCTCAATTCCACCTGGATCTTCCCCCGCGTCCCGACGGCTTCCACCGCGTTGAGGAGCAGGTTCAGAAAAACCTCGCGGATCTCCTGGATGTTCGCGTAATAACGCGGAAGATCCGGATCCAAAGTCTTTGTGATCTCGATCTGGTCCAGTGAAGCCTGGTACGCCAGCAAAGCCAGTGTCTCGTCCAGGACTTTTTCAAGGGAGATCCAATCCTGCGGACCCCGCCCGCCCTGGGAATACATTAAAAGCTTCCTGGTGATATCGGCTGCTTTCTGCGTTTGCTTCACTATCGCATTGAGGGCGTCCTGAACGTTCTGCTCGAGCCGCTTGGGACCTTTTTGCATCAGAAGGACCTGGGCCTTCCCCGAGATAATGGCCAGGGGATTGTGGATCTCGTGGGCGATGCCCGCGGCAAGCTGTTCGATCGCGTTCAATTTCGTTTTTTGGAACCGCTGGGACTGGGAATCCTGCAGTTCAAGATTGAGCTGCCTGAGCCTTTTAACGACCAGGGCATTGTGAATGCTCTTGGCGATCACCGCCGCAAATTCGCGGAAAAAATGGAAATCGGCCTGGTCGAATACGGTGTCCGGAGACAGAGCCCCGAACGCGATCAGCCCCACCAGCTTCCCTTTCACAAAAAGAGGCGTGATCCAGCCGGCCTGAAGCGTATCAAAATCGCGGGACAGGGCATTCGCTTCCTGCCAGGAAAGGCTTTGCAGAAGGAGGCCCCGCACCAGGGTGTGCGGCCCGCTTTGGTGGATCAATTTAATGAGCGGCACGTCCGTCGCGAGCCTCAAACGCTTCGAGGCCGTGATCTGCCAGCCATAGGCTGAGGCGACTTCAAAATTGTTCTGGAGTGGGTCCGGGACGAGCAACGCGACGGTCTTCAGGTGCAGCACCTCCCCAAATGTATTGACCACAAGGTTGGAAAGTTCCTGAAGGTCCAGGTTCACGGACAGATCGGCGGCCAGGTCCATCAAGGTCATCTGCGCAAAGCTCTTTTTATGGAAAAAATATTTCTCGAGGAGCCTCATCACGGAACGGTCGATGGGCTTGTAGGCAATGAGGAAGATGCCCGTGATGACAAAGATCGGCGTCAGCGGGTGGCGCCCCCAGACGCGCGCGATGTCCGGCGGCAGCAGGAAAGGGATCACGTAAGCAGCCAGCGCTCCCAGAAAGAAAAGGATCAACCCAACCAGGGATTTTTTGAGGACAGCCCGGGGAGTCCTTAAATGAAAAAGCGCGACCTTTTTCAAAGCGAAGAACCCCCTTTTCGGATCAACGTTTAGGACCTTGAAAAACCTCAACACACTTCGAACAAAGCGCCGGATGCTCGGGATCACTACCGACGAACGCGGAATAGTTCCAGCAACGAATGCACTTCGCGCCCTCCGCTTTCGTCACCAGGACCTTCAGCTTCAGCTTCGTTTGGAAGACTGCGGAAAGACCTTCTGAGGCTTCCATACCCGCCAAAGCCTCCGCCGCCCATTCAACCTGAGACACGACCAGGACACGAGCAAGCTCTTTTTCATATCTGTGTAGTATTTCGGCCGATTTCGGATCTTCTACACTAAAGATCACCTTGGCTTCCAGTCCTGCGCCGATCGTTTTGTTCTCGCGCATCTTCTCCAAGAACGGCGTGATCGCGTCGCGGACCTCCCGGATGTGTTCCCACTCCTCGAACTCCCCTGCCGGCCGTATCCCCTCTGAGACCGGCCAAGCGCTCGCGTGTACCGTCGCCACCCCTTCCTCAAGCTCGTACGATCGCCAAACCTCATCTGCCGTAAACGGCAGGATCGGAGCCACGAGCTTCACCAGCCGCGCCAGAATATAGAAAAGCGCGGTCTGCGCCGACCGGCGGAGCCAGGAATCCGCCTTCGCGGTATAAAGCGTGTCCTTCAGGGCGTCCAAATAATAGGCGCTCAGATCGACGACGCAAAAATTGTAGACCTCCCGGTAGATCTGGTGGAATTCGAAGCGTTCGTAAAGATCCGTGACAGTGCCGACCAGCCGGTCCGCCTTCACCATGGCCCAGCGGTCCAGCGGATGCATCTTCTCGAAAGAGATCTGGTTCTTGGCGACTTCAAAATCATAGAGATTGGACAACAAATACCGGAACGTGTTGCGGATCTTGCGGTAAGTATCCACGAGTTGTTTGAGGATCTCCTTGGAAAGCCGCACGTCGAACTGATAATCGCAGGACGTCACCCAAAGCCGTAGCACATCCGCGCCGAATTCTTTCATCACATCCTGAGGCGTCACGACGTTGCCCGCGGATTTGGACATCTTCTTCCCCTGCCCGTCCATCACAAACCCGTGCGTCAGCACGCTTTTGAAAGAACTTTGCCCTTCCAGCGCAAGCGCCGTGGTCAACGAACTCTGGAACCAGCCGCGATGCTGGTCGGAACCTTCCAGGTAAAGGTCCGCGGGAAATTGAAGACCCGGGTGACAGCGCAGCACCGCCTGATGGCTCACGCCCGAATCGAACCAAACGTCGATAATGTCGGTCTCCTTCTCGAATTCCGCCTCTTTGCATGCGGGACAATGGAAACCCGCAGGCAGGAAGTCCTCGGCCGGATGCGCGAACCAGGCGTCCGCGCCCTCCTTCGTGAAAAGTTCCCGGATCTTCGCCTTGGATTCCTTCGCGAAATGGACCCCGGCGCATTTCTTGCAGCGGACGATCGGGATCGGCACGCCCCAGTACCGCTGGCGCGAAAGGCACCATTCCGGACGCGTCTCCACCATGGCGGCGATACGGTTCTTTCCCCAGTCCGGGATGAACCGGATATTCTTTTCGATCGCTTCCTGCATGCGCTTGCGGAGGTCCCTGTGATCGATCTTCATGAACCACTGCGTGGTCGCGCGGAAAAGGATCGGTTTCTTGCACCGCCAGCAGTGCGGGTAAGAATGAGGGTGGTCCGCCTCATGGAGCAAAAGGTTCCTTTCTTTCAAGATCTCGACGATCTTCGAGTTCGCCTTGAAAACATGCTCTCCCTGGCAGGAATCGAACGCCTCGGTGAATCTTCCGCGGGAATCCACCGGCGAAAGGATCGGGAGCCCGTTGTCCAGATGCCCAAATTTATAGTCTTCCTCGCCGTGTCCCGGCGCGATATGAACGATGCCGGTGCCGTCTTCGCTGGAGACATAGTCCGCGAGGATCGCGCGTCCCTTGCGCGGGAGAAAAGGATGCCTGTATTCAATTCCTTCTAACTGCTTTCCGTTGAGACTCACGATGCTTTCGGTCAGCGGCGTCTTAAGGTTTAGGGTGTGGATGAACGGGACCCGAGTGTCCGCGAGACACCAGACCTCGTCCCCGACGTCCAGGAACGAATACTGCAGCTCCGGATGCAACGCCACGCCCACGTTCGCGGGAAGCGTCCAGGGCGTCGTCGTCCAGACCAGAAGAAAAACGGGGCGGCCGCCGAACTTGTTGAAATCCGTCGGGCTCAACCGGACGTGGAGCGTCTCCGGGACCACGGCGAATTTCACGTAAACGGATCTGGAGACCTTGTCTTCATACTCGAGTTCCGCGTCGGCAAGCGCCGTCTCGCAATCAAAACACCAGGGAACGGGCTTCAGCCGCTGCTCGATATAGCCTTCTTCATACAGACGAATGAACGAATCCGCGATGGCGGCCTGATATTCGTAATTCATCGTCAGGTAAGGATTGTCCCACTCGCCGAAGATCCCGAGCCGCTTGAACTCTTCGCGCTGGATGGCAACGAATTTTTCGGCGTAGTGCCGCGCCTCTTTGCGGAAAGGAACGCGGTCTACTTCCTCCTTGCGCTTCCCCATCTCTTTCAGGCACTGATGCTCGATCGGCAGGCCGTGACAATCCCACCCGGGGACGTAGAGGGCATCATGACCGCGCATCGTCTGGTACTTGACGATCAGGTCTTTGAGGACTTTGTTCAGCGCGTGGCCGATATGGATGTGGCCGTTCGCGTAAGGGGGCCCGTCATGCAGCACGTACCTGGGTTTTCCGGCGGACTTTTTGCGGATCTGCGGGTACACGCCTTCCTGCTCCCAGCCCTTCAGCATTTCCGGCTCCCGCTGGGCGAGGTTCGCCTTCATGGGAAAAGCCGTTTGCGGCAGATTCAGCGTGTCTTTGTAGTTCTTTTCTTGGGTCATGATCCCATGAGAACATAACTTACCGGTATTGCACCGTAAGTTATCGGTTCGAATGGACCCCGCACCAAGTTACAAACGGCGGAAGTCGCAATTCATTTTTCTTAGAAACAGTCTCTTTCCCAAAGCCCAGAAACCTTCTGGGTGCGGGGCTAATTCCGGCTACGGACTTGCGTTAACAACTTCCGAAAGTCCGGCCGTCATTAAAACTTTGCGATAGCGGCGTTGATCAGTTTGTCCAGCTTGGGCCCAGCTTCATTCGCGGTCTTGATGATCTCTTCGATATTGCACGGTTCAAGACGGTCCGGGTTGCAAGTGTCCGTCACCACGCTCAGCCCGAGAACTTCCAGCCCCATGTGCGCCGCCACGATCACTTCCGGCACCGTGGACATCCCGACGAGGTCCGCGCCCCAGTTCCGCATCATGCGGTATTCCGCGCGCGTCTCAAGGCAAGGCCCCGTCACGCCGAGATAAACCCCGCGGCTGAGCAGGACTTGTACTTCCCTCGCCGCCTGACCCGTCAGATCCATGAGCCGGTTCGAATAAGGTTCGCACATATCGGGGAACCGGGTCCCCAACTTGTCCTCGTTCGGCCCCACCAGCGGGTTGATCCCCATGAAATTGATATGGTCCGTGATCATCACGATCTCGCCCTTCCGGTATCCCAGATTGATCCCGCCGGCGGCATTCGATACCACCAGGATCTTCGCCCCCAGTTGCCGGAGCACCCGCACCGGAAACGTCACCTCCTCGAGCGAATAGCCTTCGTAATAATGGTACCGGCCTTCCATCACCGCGACCTTCTTGCCGGCCAGTTCGCCCAGGATCAGTTTCCCGCTGTGGGATTCGACCGTCGTCTCCGGAAAATAGGGCAGGTCGTTATAGAGAAAAACCTTTTCTTCCTTGACGCGTTTCGCGAGGTTTCCGAGGCCGGTCCCGAGGATCAGGATGATCTCCGGCTTGAAATCGGTTCGCTGGCGGATATAAGCCAGGCACTTCTCGATCCGGTCCATGATGTTCGGTTCTTTTTTGCAAAACAATTTCATCGGCATGGTGATTTCCTCCTATGACTGCGCTCCAATTAATTTCAAGGGTTCGCAGTATTGCACTGTGAACCCTCAAAATCAAATAAAGAACAGTGCTATTGGAATTGGTAAGCGATCCTCAGCAGAACTGTGGTGAGAATCCGGTTCGTGATGTAAATGGCAAAAAAAGCGAGCAGCGGCGTGAAGTCCATCATCCCGATGCGAAGCGGGATCCGCCGCAAAGGTTCCAGAATGGGGTCCGTCACCTGATGCAGGAACTGCACCACACTCGAATACGGATCGACCGGTAACCATGAAATAATGATACGGGCGAAGAGCAGCCAGTAAAGGATCGTGCAGATACCGCCCACCAGCATCGCCAAACCCTGAAAAATGATCCCAAAAACGAACATTATGTCCCCCTTAAACGGTTTTCCGCTGCCGAAGTGCGCGGCTTCGAGCCATCGCGGCGGAAAGTCCCCGCTGAAAGATCCCGCCGAAATTTCCTCTTTTCAAAACTTTCAGCGCGGCCTCCGTGGTCCCCTTTTTCGATGTCACCCGCTGCCGCAGCACGGCACAAGGAACGTCCGCGCCCCGCGCCAGCAACGCGGCCCCGACGCCCGTCTGAACGGCCAGCGCAGCGGCCACTTCCCTGGGAAGTCCCTGCCGCACGCCGAAACCTTCCAGCAGCTCCATCAAATGAAAAAAGTACGCGGGCCCGCTTCCACTGACCGCGGTCACCAGATCGAAGCGGTTCTCGGGAAGACAAAGCACCTTCCCGCAGCCGAAAAATAATTTAACAGCACAAGAGAGACTTTTCTTGTCCCGGCCGCAAACCACCGTCATGGATTCCCCGACCTTCGCACCCAAGTTCGGCATCGCGCGGACCACCGGAACCTTTTTTCCGAAAGCCCGCAGGATCCCTGCCGTCGAAATCCCGGCCAGGATCGAAACAAAACTGTGGCCCGGCTTCACAAACTCCCGGTTTTCCGCCGCGAACGCCGGGAGGTCCTGCGGCTTCATAGCCAGCAGGATCACCTCCGCGCGCTGGAACAATTCCTCCGCGGTGACCGCTTGACGAACACCGGCCTTGCGCGCGAAAAGTTTTGCTTTCGCGGCAACCTTATCGTAAACCCATAATTTTCTGGGCGCCGCAATGCGTTCTTTCAGAACCCCTTCGAGGATCGCGGTCCCCATATTCCCCGCTCCGACAAGCCCGATCGTTTGTTTCATCATTGTTTTTCGTTATCCTGCATATTAAACCTTCTCCCGCGGAAATACCAAAGACCCGATTCTAAGCATATTTGCGCCTTCTTCAATGGCAATCTTATAGTCGGCCGACATCCCCATGGACAAGATCTCCCAAGCGTGCCCGGAGTGGTCGTTTTTGAGCGATTCAAAAAGCTCCCGGGTTTTCCGGAAACAGTCGCGTATCTTCCCTTCGTCTACCGTCAGGGGCCCGATCGTCATCAGCCCCTTCAGCCGAATCGAAGGCGCCGCGGCTATGGCTTCCAGGACCGCGGTGATCTCTTCCGGCGCGCACCCTGATTTTGTCTCTTCACGGGACATATTGACCTGAAGCAAGCACGGGACCTCTTTCACGCCCTTCGCGCGGGCCTGCTTCTCGATCTCGGCGACGAGCGACGGCCGGTCCAACGAATGGATCAGCCCGACTTTTCCGATCACCGTTTTGACCTTGTTGGTCTGCAGGTGGCCGATCAGGTGCCAGAGAACGTCCGAGGGAAGCGCTTCTTTTTTTTCCTGCCATTCCTGAACGCGGTTCTCGCCGAAATCCCGCTCCCCCGCGTCGTAGGCCTCGCGGATCACGACCGGTGCGACGGTCTTCGTCACGATCACCAGCCGGATCTTTTCAGGATCCCGGCCGGCGTTCAGCGCCGTTTCGCGGATGGACTTTTTTAAATTCCGGATCTGAAACGAGCAGTTCATCGGGCGGCTCAAAGCGGCGAAGGCGTGGCGGCGGAAGGCGCGGGTTCTTTCGTCGCCCCGTCTTTTTCTTCGGCCGGACGATCCCCGTCATCCTTTTCAACCCGTTTTAACAGTTCGATCAACGCGATCACTTTGCCGCGGTCGATCAGGAACACCGTTTCTTCATCCTCCCGAAACCCGTAATAGGCGCTCTCGAGAGGCACCTCGTTGCCGAAATGAAAGATCTCCTGCCTCCCGAAATCCGGTTCGATTTTGATCCGGTCGTGAATTATGAAAAAACCAAGTTCCGCGCGTGATCTGTTATTGTCGTCCAGGAATTTTTTGACGTAAAGGTTCTGAAGCGCTGTCAGAACGCGATCCATGTTCTTCGCTGAAATCTTTCTCCCGAATTTCGCGAGCGGCTCCATCCAATACCACTGCCCGCCGTCTTTCTTCCACTGGTAACTTTGCGCGCCCATTTCCACATAGATCATCTTAATCTCCGGCGTGGGCGTGCGGAACACGCGCTTTTCACGAAAGCTATAGACTCCCTGGCCGAACACGTCTTTCATTTCTCCGGGCAACAGCAGATAACCCCGCTCGGAATCCCAGCGCGCGAAGACCGCGTTCCCGAACGGGGCCGGGGAGCCGATGAATAGCGTCTCCGCTTTCTTTTTGGGGACATCGATCCGGACCTCCACGTCGGGCCGCGCAAGACCGTATTCTTCCCATTCTTTTTCGCCGCGCAAACGGGGCTGGCGGGACGCCATCCGGGCCGTGATCGCAAGCCCCTCGGCGACCCTGGCCTCCGCCGGATAACGGACCGGCGCCTCGAGGAACCACCGGCCGTTCTCCTTATTCAGGATGATCTCCGTTTTGCGAACCCGGTCCAGGATCTCGATCCGGCCGATCGTGTCCTGTTCGCTCAATAGAACATTCCGGTTGACTTCGTCGGGAGAAACCATTTGGAGCTGCGATTCGACACGCATTCTGTAAATGGCGATCCACACCACCAGCGCGAACAGGAAGCAGAAAAGAAGCGTCCGTCCCAGCTTCATGAGGTCTTGGACCGGATCATGAAAATAAGCCCGGTAATCATGAAAAACGTGAACGGGTAGACGGCCAGCACAGCGATCAGGAATTGCGCTCGCTTGACCGTATCGATCGTCAGGGGTTTAAAACGAAGTTCCGCACGTTTTACGTCGATGAACCGGTCGTCCCGCCCGAGCCAGCGGATCATGTTCAGTCCGAGTTCCTTGTTGCCCGAAAGGTCCAGGTACCCGTTCGACAGGAAATCGCTGTCACCCACGACCACCATCCGGCCTTTTTTCGCCGCCTTCGCCGCCGGTTCCACGCCGACCGCGATGGGAAGAGGCCCGGCAACGTCAGTCCTTACGTCGAAAGCCGCGTTCCCGTTCTCCAGGTTCTTGAAATCAACCTCCGCCCAGCTTCCCTCGCCCGTCATGGCAAGGGGCGTCACCTCGAGGTCCGCCGGGGATTCGGTCGAGGGCTGGACCGTTCGCACGAGCGGGAAAAAACTCGCCTGCCTGAGGCCCCGCGTCACGGGATGGTCCGCGAAATACTGGCTCACGAGTGGCATCAGGAAATCTCCGCCCACGATGCGGCTCACCTTGTCAACGACAACGTTCTCGCCGAGCGCCACGCCATAAGTCTGAAAATAATTCTGGAACGAGGTGCCGGTCCCGGGGTCCATGGGATCGATCAGATACAGCAGGCCTTTTCCGCCCGCGAACGCCTTGTCCAGGTCCGCCAGTTCCTCCGGCGGCAATTCCCAGCGCGGCCCGCCGATGATCACCGCCTGGCAGGCATCAGGCACATGGTCCCGCGCCAGCACAATCTCGTTGACCTTGACGTTGTAGCCCTCCAGCATTTCGCGAAACTTCTGGAAGCCGTTCGGTTCCGTGCCGTAAATCTCGGCTTCACCGTGTCCCGTGACGAAACAGACGCCGATATCCCGGGGATGGCACAAGCGCAGGAACGCGTTCGCGAACCCTTCTTCGCTCGGCCGGAACAGCCTCTCTTCGCGGTTCCCGGCGCGGATAAGGATGGTCGATGGCTGCTGGATATTAAATTTCCGGGCGATCTTCGGCCGGCGGATCGGGTCATAAAAATCGTAACTGAATTGCGGGTGATACCGCTGGCACTCCTTCAGAAAGACTTCCAGACCCGGCCGCGTCTTGTCTTCCTGCCCGTAGAAAAGAAGCACTTCGATCCTTTTGTCCCTCAGGTCCCGCAGAACGCCGACCGTCGGCCCCGGAAGTGAGTAGACCTTCTCCCGCGTCAGGTCCCAGCGAGTGTTGAACGGAAGGATCACCCAGTAGACGCCGCCGAAGATCCCGAGAAGGATCACGGCCCAGAAAAGAAGTTGGAACTTCAGGAGAAATTGCCGCATTAGTGCCGTTCTCTATTCATTTTAAAGGTTAACGGTACGATACTGCCCAAACTTTTCCATACTCTGATAGGTAGTTTGGGCTGCCCTGACATCATTCATCCAATGAACGAGAGTCAGGACTGCGACCCTGTTAAATTTATTGAAACGCAGTATCAGTGTTTCCAGTTCCGGGTTTCGATGGATGCCAGTGCCAAAAAGAGAAAATAAAGAAAGAAGAACGCGAAATACACCACATTCTGCACGTCCAGGATCCCCATCGTAAAATCCCGGAAGTGCTTCAGCGGTGAGAGCGCCGCGAAAACACGCGCCCAAGGCCCGTCGCTGATCGTCTCCACCCAGTCAAAGATCCAGAAAATAAGCAGCACGCTTAAAGTCCCGAGAGCGCTCACCACGGGACTGCGGGTCAGGCTTGAAATAAAAACCCCCACCGCCAGGTAAGCCAGCCCCAGCAGCCAGAATCCGAGAAAACCCGAGAGGACGGGACCCCAGTCGAATTCCCCGCCGAGCCAGTGGAACACGGCCAGGTATCCGAGCAGCGGAAGCAGCAAAAGTTCAAAAAACCACACAAGTCCCAAATGCTTCCCGGCCACGATCTCGAAATCGGACAGCGGGTACGTGAAAAGAAGTTCCAGGGTCTCCTGCCGCTGTTCTTCCGCGAACGAGCGCATCGTCAGGAGCGGCACGAAAAAAAGAACCAGGAGGCTGCAGTTGGTGAAAAATGAGCCGAAGACGAACTGCGTCTGATTGACCCCCGCAAGGCTCGAAAGGCCGAACTGCTGGGGGTTCATGGAGATCTTCGCGTAACTCAGGACCAGGATCATGAAAAAAACGCCGGTCAGGATGAAAAAAAGCGTCCCCACCAGCACGCCGAGCCAGGAATGAAAACAGCTCGAGAATTCCTTTTGCGCGATCACGAAGATCTTTTTCATGACGGCCGCCTCGCGAACCTTCCCTCCTGGAGGAGATGCAGGAAGATATCCTCGAGCGTGAGCTTCACTCTTTGGATCTCCACAAGCGGAATGTTCTGTTGGACAAAAAGTTGTGTGATCTGCGCCCGGGGGTCCTCTTCCCGCGCGATCTCGAAGATGAACCACAGCTCTTCGCCGGGTTCCTCCCTCATGCGGAGGGCCTCGATCCCAGGCAGCCCCTTGAGGAGATCGATCGCGCCCTGCCGGTAGACCCTTCCCTTCACGCGGACCGATATTTCCTGCCGGTCTTTCAGGCACGACTCCAGCTCTTTTACGGTTCCGCTCGCGAAGATCTTGCCCTGGTTGATCATCACGACGCGGCTGCAGACCATGGAGACTTCCGGAAGAATGTGGGTGGAAAGGATCACCGCGCGCTCTTTCCCAAGCGTCCGGATCAGCGCGCGGATCTCGGCGATCTGTTTCGGGTCGAGCCCGCTCGTCGGTTCATCCAGGATGAGCACGTCAGGGTCCCCGAGCAACGCCTGCGCGATCCCGACACGCTGACGATAACCTTTGGAGAGCCGGCCGATCAGCCGGTGCCCGACATCCGTCAGCCCGCAAAGCGCCATTTTCCCCTGCACGTGGATGTTGCGGCTCTTCCGGGGAACGTCCTTGAGCCTCGCGACATAACGCAGGAACTCCGCCACCCGCATGTCCGGATAAAGTCTCACGGCCTCCGGCAAATAGCCCAGGGACCTCTTCGCTTTTTGCGGGTGCCTGAAAAGATCGATGCCGCGGATCCAGACCTTGCCGCGCGAGGGCGCGAAAAAACCGGCGAGGATACGCATGGTCGTCGTCTTCCCAGCGCCGTTCGGGCCGAGAAATCCGACGATCTCCCCGGCATTGATCTCAAAGGACACGTCGTCGAGCGCGCGCACGGAACCATATTTTTTACTGACATGCTCAAATCGCACGACGCTGGAAGAGACTGTCTTTTTCTTCATAGACCGGAAGTATTCAGGGGGCTTCGATGCGGGCAAATTTCCGTTTGCCGCACTGCAAGACAAAGGGTTCGTGAAACGAGACGATCATTTTGGGATCCGAAACCTTTTCATGGCCGATCCGGACCCCGCCCTGCTCCACCATCCGCCGCCCCTCCGACTTGCTTGCGACCAGTTTAGCCTCGACGAGAAGGCTTACGATATC
>CAIJDY010000079.1 GCA_903819565.1 Candidatus Omnitrophota bacterium
GTCCGCCGACTTGGGCCTTGCCGCCAAGCGGCTGCTGCGTCACGAGCGAGTACGGCCCGATGGAGCGGGCGTGGATCTTGACATCCGCCAAATGCGCCAGTTTCAACATATCGATGTAACCGACGGTGATCTCTTCGTCAAAACGGTCCCCGGTGCGGCCGTCATAAAGAACGATCTTCCCGTTATCCGGCAATTTTGCTTCTTTCATGGTGGCCTTGATCTCGGCTTCCGTGGCGCCGCTAAACACCGGCGTTTCCACATGAAGGCCCAGTACCTTGGCCGCCCAACCCAAATGCGTTTCGAGGATCTGTCCGACGTTCATACGGGAAGGCACGCCGAGCGGATTCAGAACGATCTCCACAGGGGTCCCGTCCGCGAGGAACGGCATATCTTCTTCGGGAAGGACCTTCGCGATCACGCCTTTGTTGCCGTGACGGCCGGCCATCTTGTCCCCGACGGAGATCTTCCTCTTCGAACAAACATAAACGACGACTTTCTTGATCACGCCCGGAGGCAGCTCATCGCCTTTTTTGACGCGATCGATCTCGCGGGTTCTCTCGGCCACGAGTTCATCGATCTCATCGCCCCAAACACGGGCGATCTTTTTGATATTCTCTTCGAGGTCCGGATCATCGTCCAAACGGAGGGAATCCCAGTCGCAGCTTTCCAGCTTCTTGAGATCGCCCTTCGAAAGCACGTGTCCCGACTTGATCAGGACTTCTCCCAAAATATCGTCGAGCAGGTCTTCGGAAAGCTTTTTCCCGAGCACCATGTCCGAGATCTTGTGGAGGCGTTCCCGCTTCAAAAGATCAATGCGCTCGTTGAAGCGCTCCTTGATCTCATTGATATCCTTGTTCTCCTGACGCCGCTCCTCTTTGGTCTTCGCTTGGGATTCTTTGCGGGCGAACACTTTCACGTCCACCACGATCCCTTCGACGCCCGGAGGCACGCTCAGGGACGCGTCGCGCACGTCGCCGGCTTTTTCACCGAAGATCGCGCGTAAAAGTTTTTCTTCGGGTGAAAGCTCGATCTCGGACTTCGGCGTGATCTTCCCGACAAGAATATCACCAGGTTTCACTTCCGCACCGATACGAACCACGCCTTCCAGATCGAGGTCCTTGAGGGCCTCTTCGCTGATATTGGGAATGTCGCGGGTGATTTCTTCGTTACCGAGCTTGGTGTCCCGCGCTTCGATTTCGAATTCTTCAATGTGAAGCGACGTGTAAACGTCTTCCTTGCAAAGCTTGTCGCTCACGATGATCGCGTCTTCGAAGTTGTACCCGCGCCACGGCATGAACGCCACCAGTACGTTGCGCCCCAGTGCGAGCTCGCCGCCCTGGGTGGCCGCGCCGTCGGCGATGATGTCCCCGCGCTTGACCTTGTCCCCGATGCTGACAAGTGGCCGCTGGTTGATACAGGTGCCGGCGTTGGAACGCTTGAATTTTCGGAGCTTATAGACGAAATCATCGACCACAATCTCTTCGGCGGAGACGGCCTTAACCGTCCCGCGCGACTTGGACTGAACAACCGCCCCGGAATCTTTCGCCACGTGACGCTCCATGCCGGTCCCCACCAAAGGGGCCTCGGTCACGAGAAGCGGTACCGCCTGGCGCTGCATGTTCGAACCCATGAGAGCGCGGTTCGCGTCGTCATGTTCCAGGAACGGGATCAGTGCCGCAGCCACGCTGACGAGCTGGCGCGGAGAAACGTCCATATAATCGATCTCTTCGGGTTTCTTTTTAGGGAAATCGCCTTTGGAACGGCACGATACGGCATCGGACAGGAAATGTCCGCTCTTATCAAGCGGCGCGTTCGCCTGCGCGATCACATATTTATCTTCTTCGTCCGCCGTCAGAAAATCGATCTTCTCCGTCACGCGCCCTTTGACGACCTTGCGGTAAGGGCTTTCGAGAAAACCGATGTCATTGACGCGGGCAAACGTACTCAAGGATGCGATCAAACCGATGTTCGGGCCTTCCGGCGTCTCGATCGGACAAATGCGCCCGTAATGCGAAGGATGCACGTCGCGGACTTCAAAACCGGCGCGCTCTCTGGAAAGACCACCGGGCCCGAGAGCCGACATACGGCGCTTGTGGGTCAATTCCGCGAGCGGGTTGGTCTGGTCCATGAACTGCGACAACTGGCTGCGGCCGAAAAAGTCCTTGATGGCCGCGGAAATAAGTTTCGGGTTGATCAGATTATGAGGCATCGCGGCGTCCAAATCATAAATGGACATACGCTCCATAGCGGAACGCTTCATGCGCGCGAGACCTACGCGAAACTGGTTCTGTAAAAGTTCGCCCACCGAACGGACGCGGCGATTACCGAGATGGTCGATATCGTCCACGCTCACTTCGCCAGAACGAAGCTTCAGCAGTTTTCCGATGACTTTCATGACGTCCGCGGGACGGAGCGTTGTGTTCTTGACGTCCGGGCCTTCCGTGCCGAGCCCAAGTTTCTTGTTCAGCATAAAACGGCCGACCATCCCGAGATCGTATCTCTGGGGATCGAAGAAAAGCTTCTGGATCAGGTCTTTGGCGCTCGCTTCCGTCGGAGGATCGCCCGGACGGATACGGCGGTAGATCGCCAGCTGCGCGTCTGACGCGCTGCGATAAGGGTCCCGCTCCAGCGTGTTGATCAAGGAGCGGTCCTCTTTGGGAAGCTTCACGATCGAAAAGGTGGTGATGTCGTTGTCAACGAAGATCCCGAGCGTCTCTTTCGTGAGCTTGGAGGCGGCCGGCGCGATCGTTTCCTTGGTCTGCGGATGGAAAATATCTTCGGCGAGGATCTCGTTTTCGCAATCTTTAATTTTGGATTTGTCGAAAGCGCGGATCTTTTCGACGGGATAAAGCTCTTTAAAGATATCGTGCGTGGTCGAATACCCCAAGGCCCTGAGAAGTGCTGTCGCGAGGATCTTCCGGCGGCGGTCGATGTAGGCGTAGAGAACGTCGTTCGCGTCGGATTCAAATTCCAGCCACGCCCCGCGATACGGGATGATGCGGACGCTGTACATCTTTTTCCCGCTCGGGTGAAGGCTTTCCTCAAGCGACATGCCCGGCGAACGATGGAGCTGACTCACAATCACACGTTCGGCGCCGTTGATAATAAACGTGCCGGTCTCGGTCATGAGAGGCAATTCGCCGATATAGACTTCCTGCTCTTTGGCGATGCCCTTGCGGACGAGACGAAGCTTCACTTTCAGCGGCGCGGCATAGGTCATTCCGCGCTTTTGGCATTCCGGGATCGAATACTTGGGCTTGCCAAGCGTGTAACCCTGATATTCAAGCCGGCAGGTCCCATCAAAACTCTCAATGGGAAAACAGTCCGCGAACGCCGCTTCCAGCCCCTGGTTCTTGCGCCGGCGATTCGTGCGACCGCTCTGCAGAAATTCCTCGTACGACTTGATCTGGATCTCCACCAAATTCGGCAGATCCATCGTATCCTGGATCTTCGTGAAACTTTTTCTGTTGATCAAAGGCATCATTATGAGTTGTCCTCCTTAAGGACAGTATTCACTATTGGCCTCAAAATAACCGGGCTCTTACTTGATCTCGACCTTCGCGCCCTGAGCTTCGAGAACTTTCTTGATCTTCTCGGCTTCTTCTTTGTTCACGTCTTCTTTAATGGTCTTCGGAGCGCCTTCCACAAGGTCCTTGGCTTCCTTAAGACCCAAGCTCGTCACCGTGCGAATCTCTTTGATCACGTTGATCTTCTTGTCGCCCGCGCTGGTGAGAATGACCGTAAAGCTGGTCTTTTCTTCGACGGGAGCCGCAGCGGCTCCCCCGCCAACGGCTACGGCGGCCATCGGCACCGCGGCAGCGGCGCTAACGCCGAACTTCTCTTCGAGAGCCTTAACGAGCTCCGCGAGTTCCAACACCGTCAACGTTTCGATCGAGGTGAGAATCGCTTGCAATTTTTCAGAAATTTGGGTTGTTTCGGTCATGACTCATTTCTCCTTGTTTGATTTCCTTTATCAGGACGTTCGTTGGTTCCGGCGCCCTACGACGCGGCTCCGGAGGTTGCTTTTTTCTTACGGACCTCTTCAAGCGCCACCACCAAATTACGGGTGAGGGCCCCGAGGACGTTCACAAAACCGTGGATCGGCGAGTTCATGCGCAGCACCAGCTGCGTCAGGAGCTCTTTGCGCGACGGCAGTTTCGCAAGTTGTTTGACAAAATCTTCTCCGTGGACCTGGCCTTCAAAAATAACGCCCGCGGGAACCCACTTGGCGTTCGCTTTGGCGCAATCCACGAGTTTTTTGGAAATGTCCTGGGGGTCTTTGTCCCCGAAAGTGATAATGACGGAACCGTTCAGGTATTTGTCGGCCCCGCTCACGTTGAACTTCGCGAAGATCTTGCGGGCCATCGCGTGCTTGACCATCAGAGAGCGGCGGGAGACCTTTTCAAGGTTCCGGCGCGCTTCCGAGATATCAAGGACCGAAACGCCCTGAAGATTCGAGATGAAAGCGTAAGGGCTCTTTTCGAACTCCTTGACGATCTCCTGAAACATCAGTTCTTTTTCGATAGAAGGCATAGTTTTACAGCGCTCCCGTGTTCAGCTTCAGGCCGGGGCCATGAGTGGTTGCGATATTGACCGACCGCAGGTATTCGCCCTTGCTCGTTCCGGGCTTCGAGTCCCTCACGGCCTTGATGACGGTGCGGGCGTTCTCGAGCAGCGCCGCTTCCGTAAAAGAAAGTTTTCCGCAAACCGCGTGCAATCCGGCGGTTTTGTCGCTTTTGAATTCGATACGGCCACCTTTGACTTCCTTGACGGCCTTGGCCACCTGAGGCGTCACAGTCCCCGTCTTGGGTGTCGGCATGAGCCCTTTTGGCCCGAGCACTCTTCCGAGCTTGCTGACTTCGCGCATCATGTCCGGATGAGCGACCACCACGTCAAAATCAAGAAAACCGTTCTTCACTTTTTCAACCAGCTCTTCGGCGCCGACGAAATCCGCTCCGGCCGTCTCCGCTTCGCGGGCGCTTTCGCCTTTCGCGAAACAAAGGACCTTGACCGATTTCCCGCTGCCGTGCGGCAGGCTCACGGTCCCGCGGACGTTCTCATCGCCCTGTTCGGCGCGCACGCCTAACTGAAAATTCAGGGACACGGTTTCGTCCGCTTTCCCCATTTCAACCTTCTTGAGAATCTTCAAAGCCTCGACCAGGGAATAAAGCTTCCCTTCTTCGACCAAACTCGCTCTTTTTTGATACCGCTTGCTGCTCATGATAATGTCCCCTGGATCCTAAACTATTTGACGACTTCAATACCCATACTGCGCGCCGCGCCTTCGACGATGCGGCACGCGCTTTCAAGCTTCGTGGTATTCAGGTCGACCATTTTTGCTTTGGCGACTTCGATCACTTGCTCCCGTGTAATTTTCCCGATGATCACACGGCCCGGTTCTCCGGAGGCTTTGGCAAGCCCGACGATCTTCTTGATCGCGGCCGCGACGGGCGGCGATTTTAAAATAAAGGTGAAGGACTTGTCTTTGTAGACCGTCAACACGACCGGCAGGATCGTTCCCGGGCGGTCTTTCGTGCGTTCGTTGAACTGCTTGCAGAACTCCATGATGTTCACGCCGTGTTGACCGAGCGCGGGACCGATCGGCGGCGCCGGATTGGCCTGCCCGCCGGGGATCTGCAGCTTGATTTTCGTGATAATTTCTTTTGCCATGTTAGATCTTCTCCGCTTGCCAGTACTCAAGCTCGACGGGTGTTGGCCGGCCGAAGATCGTCACCATCACGCGCATCTTGCCGCGGTCCGGGTTGATCTGTTCGATCGTGCCGTTAAAATTCGCGAACGCGCCCTCTTTGACGCGGACGCTTTCGCCTTCCGTAAATTCCACTTTCGGTTTAGGCTTGGTTTGCTTCTCATCCTGTTCGCGGATGATCGCGTTAACTTCTTTTTCGGTGAGCGGGATGGGGTTTTTCCCCGAACCGATGAACCCCGAAACGCCCGGGGTATTCCGCACCAAATACCAGCTCTCGTCGGTCAATTCCAGCTTGACCAAAATGTAACCCGGGAAAAACTTTCTCTCGCTGATCCTCTTTTTGCCGCCTTTGACCTCGCTGACCTTTTCCATCGGGATCAACACTTCGTGGATCAGATGCGACAGACCCGCGGTTTCGGCGTGGCTGATCAAACTCGCCCGCGCCTTTGACTCAACTCCGGTCTGCGTATGAACCACGTACCACTTTGCGTCCGCCATAACCTTATGTCACCACCATACGCAGCAAGCTCGAGACAAAGAAATCGACCGCCGCGATAAAGGCCGTTGCGAGAAAAGTCGTGATAATGACCACCACGGTCGCTTGCCACACTTCGTTCCAGGTGGGCCAAGTAACTTTTTTCAGTTCCTGCTGTGTCTCTTGTAAATAATTGATTACTTTATTCGCCATGGTCTTTTTTCACCCCGTCAAACGCAGGCCTGGCAGGACTCGAACCTGCAACATGCGGTTTTGGAGACCGCCGCTCTACCAA
>CAIJDY010000080.1 GCA_903819565.1 Candidatus Omnitrophota bacterium
ACCCCTCTCACTTATCTTTAAAATTCTTCGGAAAAGCTTCGGTGAGAAAAACAACAACTTCTCCGGCGGGTGGATACCATGTTCCGGGGCACTTACATTTGTCAGAACGGGGACCGTCCCGGCCGCGTGAACCGGTCAGGAAGTTTTAGAGGAGGTATCGCTTTCCGTTTTCGACGAGAACAGGCCCTGGACAAGCTGCGTTCCCGCCTGCAGCAGCGCGCTGTTCTGATTTGACGACGTGCCGGATTGCGTCGTGCCCGCGTCACTTGTTCCGTAGGCGCCGCCCGGATACCGCCGCGGATGGTGGCGGTATCCTCCCGTTCCCGGCATCGGCGGCACGGGTTCCGCCGTTTGAACGTAAGACGATGGATAAACGGGGGCCGGGACCTGGGCCGTCGGAGTGACCTGCGAACCGGCGGCGGTGACCGGATAAACCGGTGCGGGATTCACGGGGGCAACCACCTCGCTTGCCGCCGGGATCGTATTGACCGGTTCCGGTTCGGGAACGAGGTCGACATTGATCGAGGACTTCAGGTCCCGCTCGATCTTCACGGTCTTGGTCTGGACGGCATGGCGCGGCGCCGTGAATTTCACTTCGTAATTCCCCGTTTTCAGCGTCTCCACGAGATAATGCCCGTCCGCGTCCGTCGTCACCGTGTTCACGACCGCACCGTCGGTCCCCGCGATCTCCACCTGTGTGAGGTAGAGGGGCTTCGCGATCTTTTCGTCCCGGACGATCCCTTGAACACTTCCGTAGCCCGGCCCTGAAAACAGATTGGTTTTCAACGAATAGATCCCGCCGGCGATCGAAATGATCCCGGCCAGCAGCGCCACGACAAGATTTACGACGTGAAGATGCGAAACCGGCGATTTTGCCGGCTGATTTTCTGCTGCGCTCATAAGAAATCCTCCGTAATTCGATCAATTTCCGTTATTAAAAAGTCCGCGTACTAATTTTTCGAGAATATGCAGGTAACTCGCGCGTTCCCGCGCCGTCAGGCTTTCAAAAAGCCGGACCATGAATTTCCGCCGCTGCGCCAGAATCTGCTTCAGGACCTTCCGGCCCGACGCGGAAATGTCCACGAACACGACGCGGCGGTCGTCCTCGGTCCGCCGGCGCTCCGCGAGGCCCTGCTTGACCAGCCGGTCCACCATCCCCGTCACGGAGGAAAGCCCGAGCTTCATCGACCCCGCCAGTTCGCTCATCGGGCATTCCTTGTGCCGCGAAAGGTAGTGAAGGGCCCACACCTGCGGCAGCGTGATGACGCCTTTGATCAGATAGCTGCTCTCGAAGCGCGCCATCCCCTTCACCCACTGGGGATACAGCTCCATCATCCTGTCCGCGAAGAAATCGACGCCCGCGCCCCTCATCCGCCCTCCTATAATTCATGAAACGAATTGTTCGTGCCGCGAAGTATATCACAGGCGCGCCTTTGATGTTGGATAATTTCCGAAAAATCTAGGGCAGCAGCGGATCGCCGGTGAGATACCGGATGGCGTGGTGGGCGAGCGTCAGCCCGAAAGCCCCCGTCACGGTAGGCATGCTCCCCATCTTGCGGCGCTTCCGGCCGCGGTCGTAGTCCTCTTCGGTGTTCGGGAGCGGCGGCCGGAACGACCCCTGCGACACAGGCGCCGGGGAATAAACGCAAAAGATGCCTTTCTCGATCCCCTTCCGCCGGAGCTTGGATCGCAGTTCGCGGGCGAGCGGGCAACCGCTCGTCTTAAAAAGGTCTCCGGCTTTAATGGAAGCGATGTCCGTCCGGAGCGCCGCGCCCATTGACGCGATGACCGGGACTTTGTTCACGTAACAGGCTTCGAGGATCTGCGCCTTGGGGTTCAGGGAATCGACGGCATCGATCACAAGGTCCGGCCCGCCCGCGAGAAGGTCCCCGATCGTTTCCGCGGCGGCAAATCCGGTCAGCGCCTCGACTTTGCAGCGCGAGTTGATCAGGGCGATCCGTTCTTTGGCGGCCTCGACCTTGAGTTTGCCGAGATTGGGCTCCGTCGCCAGGATATGCCGGTTGAAGTTGGTCCTTTTGATCGCGTCGAAATCCACGAGCCGCAGGTGCCCGACGCCGCTGCGCGCCAGCGCCTCGACCGCGTAACTCCCGACGGCGCCGATGCCGATCACGACCACGAAAGATCTTTGGAGCCGCTCGAGTTTCGCTTTACCGAGCAGCAGTTCCAGACAAAAAAACCGTTCCATTCTTCCACACCGCGTCCTGTAATTTTTCTTCGGCGATGCCTTTCGTCTGCGCCGCGAGGGCGTAAATTCTCACAAGGCATTCGAAATAGTCCTCAACATTCGCCTCCGGGCTGAGCTTGCCCGGCTGGGTATAAGGAAAATCCGTTTCAAGCAGCAGCCGATCCAGCGGGATCTGCCGGACAAGGTCCATGGTCTCCTCGGTCCCGCGGGACAGGATCTTCCACGAAAAAGAGATGAAAGCCCCGAGGTCCAGAAAGCTCCGGAGCATTTCCGGCGAGCCCTGATAGGAATGGACCATGAAACGCTGCCGGGGGGCCAGGTCCCTTTTCAAGATGCCCAAAATGTCGCTTCCGGCCCGCGCGCAATGGATCGCGAACGGACGCGCTAGGCGGCCCGCGATCTCGATCTGACGGTGAAAGATCTCGGTCTGTCTTGCGAAATTGATCTCGCTCTTGATCCGGTCCAGCCCGATCTCGCCGATCCCCGCGCCCGGAACGCTCAGGAAACGCTCGAGCTCCGCGTCCCATCCTGTCGCGACCTTGTCCGCGAACCACGGATGGACCCCGTAAAAAGGAACGACGCGATCATCCCCGCGCGCGATGTCCCGCACCAGGGGCCAGTCCTCGGGCCGCGTGGCGTTGCACACGAACTTCCCTACCATGAGCCCGCGGGCGCGGCTCAAAAGCGACGCCCGGACCTTTTCTGATTGGATGTCCTGCAAATGAACATGCGAATCGATCAGCATAGTGATTTGATTTTAACCTGCCTGAAAGAGGAAGGCCACGTCTAATTCGGCTGTTTTTTTCCGCCGCCGAAAAGCGCTTTGACGAAACGCCACAGAAGACGGATCAGCAGAAAGCCCAGGACCAGCAATCCCGCGATCAGAAGGCACGTGATCACCGGGTGCCTCACGAAAAACCAGTACATGAAGATCACAAGTCCCTGCTCCGCCGTGCTCGCCGCGATATTGGAGAAAGGCTCGGGCGAGGTGTTGATCGCGAGCCGTCCCGCGGCCTTGGCCGTGTGGGCGTTGAGCGTCAGCGTCCCGGCGAACATCGCGTACATGGCCTGAAGCACGGGGCCGTGTTCGGAGCCTGCCATGTAACCGATGGCGATCCCGCCCAGCGGACGGATAATGGTATGGACCGAATCCCAGATCGAATCAACATAAGGAATTTTGTCGGCGATGAACTCGATCGAAAACACGATGAACGCGACGGAGAAAACAAGCGGGTTAGAAAAAACGTTCACCTCCCCGGGAAGATGGATCCACCCGAAATGCCCGCAGAGGCCCAGCAATCCCACGGTAAGATAAAGACTGATCCCCGTCGACCAGCCGGCCAGCGTCAGGATCAAAAGATCTTTGGATGGGTTCGCGAGAAACTTCTGGGCGGCGGACTGAATGCCTTCAATGTTCACGGGAAACATAGCGCCTATCATAAATAAAACATAGCTCCGTGCCTAGATCCTTTCGGTAGAAATAACCCACGGCAGCGGCCGCATTTTAAATGACCGGGGTCTTTTCGGCATCGATCTCGCGCAGCACATCACGAAGTCTAAGCTGTCCTGGATCTTTCGTCACCGCGGTCGCGGTCCCTTCATGGATGGAATTCTCCTCGCCCGGCTTCAGGCGCGATTTCACCGCCACCGTTCCCACGGTCCCGCCCGCCACGGCAACGGCCCCGGCCCCAAAGAGCCCCGCGCCGCCGCTCGCCCCGGTCGTCGCGGCCGTTGCCGGTATCGCCGCCGCGGAAACGATCCCGCCCGCGACGCCGAGCGTCATCATGGTCGCGGCAAAAACATAAACCTTGGTGCGGTCGCTTGCGGGTCCGTCATAAGGAACGGCTCCGGACTTTGTCTTCGCATCCAGCATCCTGTAATCGGGCCGTACTTCCCGCTTTTTGAATCCCCTGAAAAGGTCCTGAGTGTTCCCCTCATTGCGAAGGCTCACGAACGGTTTCCCCGTCTGGGGGTGTTCGCGCACGAAGACTTTGGCCCTGCTTACCGGAACCACTTCATTTTCCCCGGCGATGACGGAACCCGCGCAAAAAAACGCCGTCAAAAACCAGACGAGTATTTTCTTCATGGCTTCTTCTCCTGCCAGCGTCCGGTCCGGACCGCGTCCTGAATATAGAGGACCATACTTTCAATATTATTCTCAAGCGCCGCGTTCAGATTCACCTCGGGCCCGCCTTTTTGCGAGAATACTTTTTTGGAGTCGCTCTTGCCGGAGGTGCGAACGCGGTCCAGAAGGCGGAGGTCTTTGTCAAAAATGAGGGCCTCGGTCTCAAAGGAGAGAACCTGTCCCTTCAGCGACACATCGTTATTAAAAGCTTTGGGCCGAATATAGACCAGATACGGGATCGCATATTGAGTAAGAAGCGCCTGCGTGGGCTCGTCCTCGATCAGGAGGAACTCGTTGAAACCCTGCTGAAAACCTTCAATCACAAGCGGCACGTAGGCTTCGCCGATGTGATAGGTCTGCGGGTCCGCGAATCGCCCGCCCTTGTTCTTGGAGGTCAGTTGAAAAAGGGATGGATCCAGGTAGACAGCAACGCGATCGGATGCCGGCTGCACCCGCTCATAATACCCTTGCGAAAGGACCGCCGGCGCGTGAATGTCCCAGCCGAAAAGCGTGGCGCACCCGGAAACTCCCAGCGCGCACATCCCCCAAAGCATGAATTGAAAGAAGAGTTTCCGTTTCATGGATCACATTTTACCACGAAGGAATGTAAGACCTAAGAGAGGATAATCTTATTCGCTGAAGAAGGCTTTACCGCCTCATTCCACGCCGTCAAAACAAACGCCGCAAAACCTGCCGGGGTCTAGACCGGCGGTTGACCGTTGCCCTGGTAATACGTCGTCCCCGTAACTTGCCCCGCAGCGTTGTAAAAAATATCTGAGTATTTTCCCGTGGCGTTCACCACCGTCACCCGGGCCGGCAGTTGCGTCACCGTAGCGCTCCCATAAAGCGTCATACTGACGATCTTCCCGCTCGCGTCCGTGACAAACTCCTTGATCAGCACACCGCTGGCGTCAAAATACTTGAGCGTGGATGGGGAAACAATCGCGTACGCCGGAGCCGGTAACACCGGTAAGGTGCTCCAGTTGTACTGGTAATACGTCGTCTTGCTGCTCAACAGAACACCGCTATCATTGTATTGTAAATACGTCGTCTGGATCAGTCCATACGAGTTGGCCTGCTGATCAATCACCTGAATGAGCTGCCCTTTAGCGTTGTACTGAAACTCAGTCGTCTTGGAGATCGCTCTATAACTGTCGTAAGAGTAAACAGTCTTCTTATAATCCATAACCTGACCCGCGGTGTTGTAATTGATCTCGAAAAACGTGCCCGCATCGTTGAATGTTACTTTGGCCGGAATCTGGGTCACCGTCGAATTTCCGTAAAGCGTCATGGTGACGATTTTCCCGCTCGCATCCATGACAAATTTCTTGATCGCCACCCCGTTAGTATCAAAATATGTGAGCGTAGACGGATAAACGATCACGCCCGCAGGAGCCGGTAGCACTGGGATGGTGTTCCAGTCATACTGGTAATACGTCGTCTCCGTGATCTGCAAGGCGCTGCCATACATCCTCTTGGTCATGGTCAGTCCAGCAGCGTTGTACTGGAGAACAAACAACCGAATGGGCAGCCTATTAATGTCAAAATCAGCCTGCTGGATGAGCTGCCCGGCAGTGTTATACGAGTAAGAAGTTGTCATGTAGCCCCGCCCCTGCACAGATTGATACGTTATACCGGTAATCTGACCAGCCGTGTTGTAATAGATATCGGAATAACACTTTACAGGTCCACCGGGCCCATACACCGACACTTGAGCGGGGATTTGGGTCGTGTCCGCATTGCTTGGATAGAACATTGCGCTGTGAATCTTCCCATTCGGATCCATCTGGATGTCACAAATCACCCTGTGATTTCTATCGTACAGCCGTAGCGTAGCGGGATAAGAGACCGCGTCCGCCGGAGCCGAGAGTACTGAGGAATTCATATTGCTAACGGCCTGCGTTTGAGATTGAGCGGCTGTCACTGCGGCCACTTGCGCCAGCGACGGCAGCTGCACCGCTTGCTGGCTGGTCAGGGCTAGCGTGGACGCGGAGGGAGTCGTTGCTACCGTTCCCGGAGTCGTCTGGGATTGTGCCGAAGTCGTGGCACTTGCGACTTGCGTGGAAACAGACGCTACGGTCTGAGCCGTTGCGGCAACCGTCTGGGTTTGAGCTGCCGGCGTTACGACCGCAGCAGTGGCCTGCGCCGTCGCCGTCTGCGTCGTACTCGTACTGCTCACGGTCTGCGCGGAAGCAGGCGCTACGGCCTGGGCCGTTCCTAGGGTAGTGGTTTTACTCAAAAAATCAGTTGAGGTGGCAGGCGCAGCTTGTGTCGGGGCCGTCGGCTGCGTCGCCGCAGCAGTCGCCGCCTTTGCGGGAGCACTCACACTTGCACTGCTGGCCTGATCAGCAACAACCGGGGCGGCTGCCGCAACTCCGGCTGGTACGGCCTGTAAAAAAACCAGACTAACCGCAGTAATAACGGCAACAGTTCTGTAACCGTTTTGTCTGGTCACCTTTCTCGCACCCCCTTTCTAATTTTTTCCGGAGCCGCGCCGGTCTCCCAACGAACCTTCGACGGTTATAGTACTGGGACTGCAACAAATTTCCCGTTCGTTGCATCATAGACGAGCGTCGCCGAGATTCTTCCCTTATTGTCAATAGCCATCCCTGAATAGGGAATTTGTGTCAACGAAGATGTGCCGTAAACCGTCATGCTGATGATACTGCCCGCAGACACCTGAAAGTCGTAGAGCGGCTGCCCGTTCGCGGTGTAATATTTCAGCATTCCAGATCTAGAACGAGGAGAAGGTGAAAGCGGACTACTAAAAGTCCAAGCACCACTCGCTGGAGCAACTAGAAGCTGCGGCAAGCTGCTCCAGTTATACTGAAAGTAAGTTGTCTGCCAGATCTGACCGGACGTGTTGTAATAGATCACGCAATAAAGGGCTCCCGTACTGGTCTTGACCTGCGCTATAGCCGGAAGATTCGTCACCGTAGCTGCCGAGTTCCCGTAAATCGACATGCTCACGGCATTCCCGCTCGCGTCAAAGACAAATTCCCTGGACAGATTCCCTTGGGCGTCATATTCCACGCGTGTGTTTGGATAAATCATTGGAGGGGACACGGGATTAGGGGCCATCGGTACGTTGATCGATTTAGAGGGATATACCGGATAAAAGGTCGTCTTGGTGACCTGGCCGGTAGGGCTGCAATAGATCTCGGAATAAATGGCGCCCGTACTGGTCTTGACCACCACCTTGGCCGGAGGCTGCGTAAACGTGGCATTCCCATAGAGCGTCACGCTCACCATATTCCGGCTCGGGTCCTGATAATAAACAGTGCCGCCGCTCATGACAATTTCCGCGAACAGCGTCCCGTTAGCGTCATATTCCATGCGCGTGTTCGGAGAAGTTGACGCGTATCCCCAATAGCCCGCTTCGAGAGGAAACGGTATAGCACCATACACAAATGAATAATACGTCGTCTTGATGACCTGCCCGGATGCGTCGTAATAAATCTCATTATCAAGCCGCCCCACAATAGTTGATATCACCGCCACCTTGGCCGGAAGCTGCGTTGCCGTTGCATTCCCGTAGAGCGTCATGCTGACAATCTTCCCGTCCCCGGTCATGACAAATTCCCGGAATAACTGCCCGTTGGCGTCATAATGCTTGAGCAGCACTCCGTTGAACGACTGGTCCGGAACGAACGGCACGCTGACCCAACTGCTGTTTGGGTAATACGTCACCTTGTCGTATTGGTAATACGTCGTCTTGACTACCGCCAGGACGCCGCTGCTGTTGGGTTGGGAATAGACCGTGTTGACGGGTCCGGCAGCGTTGTAAAAGCGATCGATGACCTGGACGGTTTGCCCGGCAGCGTTGTACTGAGACTCAAGCATTTCGTAGAACTGTCCGTTAGCGTCGTACGCGTAAGACGTCTTCTTGGTAACCAGCCCGGAGGAATAATAAGCCGTCCCGGTGATCTGGCCGGCCGCGTTGTAAGAGAGCTCGGAATACACCGACTCGCCGGCGGTTGTCGTCACCAGCACCGTCACTTTGACGGGGATCCGGGTCGCGGAAACAACGCCGTAATACTTAGAGCTGATAAGCGTCCCCCCCGCACCCAGCTTGGTCTCACAGATCAGGGTATTTAGGCTGTCGTATTGCCTCACCGTTGAAGGATAATTCGAGATCATGACCGCATCTGCCGGCGCCATGAGGACCGGTAAATTCATGCTGCTCGCGGCAGTCACTTGAGCCTGAGCGGCAGTCACCGCCGCCGTAGCCGCCTTCTGTTGGGCCAGAGCGGCCCTCATTGCTGTTGCAGAATAGGGTCGGCTGTTTTCAGCCGCCGTCACCGCGGCATTCGCGGTTGTCAATTGGGCTTGAGCGGAAACCACCGCGGCTTGAGCTGCAGTCTGTGCTGGTTGCGTCAGCGACGGCAGCTGCACCGAAGTCTGGCCGGTCGTCGTCAGGGCTGAAACAGACGCGGCTGCTGAGGCCGTTACCGAGGCCGCCGGTTGGACCGTCGTCGTGCTGCTTACGGTGGCCGTGGAAACAGAGGCTACGGTCTGGGATTGAGCTGCCGGCGTTACGACCGCAGCAGTGGCCTGCGCCGTCGCCGTCTGCGCCGTACTCGTATTGCTCACGGCCTGCGTGGAAACAGGCGCTACGGCCTGGGCCGTTCCTAGGGTAGTGGTTTTACTCAAAAAATCAGTTGAGGTAGCAGGCGCAGCTTGTGTCGGGGCCGCCGGCTGCGTCGCCGCAACAGTCGCCGCCTTTGCGGGAGCGCTCGTACTTCCGGGGCTTGTCTGGTCCGCAACAACGGGAGCGATCGCCGCAACGCCTGAAGGGATAATCTGGAATAATGCCAAACTGACCATCATAAAAGCACATAGAACCTTCATCTCCAATGTCATTTTCATTTTTATTCCCTCTTCTTGTTTAGTTTCTCACATACTCATAAATACATTAACGTCACACCGCATGGCCTTCAAAAAACGCGGCACGAAACCTGCCGGGGCCTAGACCGGCGGCAGGCCGTTGCCTTGGTAATATGTCGTATCCGTAACCTGCCCCGCGGTGTTGTAAAAAATATCTGAATATTTCCCTTTGGCGTTCACCACCGTCACCCGGGCCGGCTGCTGTGTCAGCACGGTATACCCGTAAAGCGTCAGGCTGACGATATGCCCGCCCGCGTCCATGACAATTTCTTTGATCAGCACCCCTTTAGCATCAAAATACTTGAGCGTGGAAGGATAAACAATCGCACCCGCCGGGGCCGGAAGATTCAGTACGTACGACGCACTCATTTGGTAAAACGTCGTCTTGGTGACCTGGCCGGTAGGGCTGCAATAGATCTCGGAATAAACAGCTCCCGTACTGGTCTTGACCACCACCTTGGCCGGAGGCTGCGTAAACGTGGCATTCCCATA
>CAIJDY010000081.1 GCA_903819565.1 Candidatus Omnitrophota bacterium
CGTCAGTCAGGATAAGATTTCGTTGTGGCGGAGCGGGTTGAGCTGGTGGGAAGCAGGACCACGAAACTCTTCCCTTTCTGAGGCCAGGGCGGCCTCTGTAAAGCGCTCATAAAGTATTTTTGTAGAATCTGTGCCGCAGGAGCTCGATTTCGCAGGCCTCGAGAGGTTGCATGAAAAAATCGTGGAAAGCTGTCTGTCCGCTGGCGGCGGTCATTTTCCTCGCCGCTTCGGGCTCTTACCCGGAAGTCAAGGATACCGGCCCGGATCCGAAGCCCGACGCGCGGGGCGCCCGGCTCGAGCAGTCTTTGGCAGGCAATGGCCCTGTGCGCCACAAGGTCGAGTCATCGCAGGCAGTGCTCGCCTATCTCCGGCATCCGGGGCGCGCAACGCTGAAGGCGGCGCTGGAGACATGCCTTTCCAGCAGGAAGAACATCCCCAATGATCTGTTCAATGACTTCCTCATCGCTTTCTGCCATCACGAGCAGGGAGACTCCGCTGGCGAGGAGCGGACGTTGTCGCGCTATCCCATCGAGCTGAAGAACACCTATTGGTATGTCTTTTATGAGAACAGGTCCGAGCTCGCCGACGCCCTTTATTTTCTTCCTGCGGTCCTCTGCAAAAGGCTGCGCGAATCGGGAAGCGCCCGGAGGTTTTTGCCGCCGGGCTCGAAATGCCCCAGTTTCGGCGGCCCGATGACGCGCGAGGAATACCGGAGCGGGAACAGGACGGTCGAGCGACTCGTCTGCCCGAGATGCGACGGCATGCTCCGGCTTTACGACGAGACATTCACGGGAGACATCCTCTTCCGGGTGAAGAACAGGAATCCCATGCTCCCCGTTCTGCGCCAGGTCGCCCATGACCTTTCGGACAAGTTTGGATCGGATGGAGCCGGAGGCGTTTCCAAGCTCCTGTCCGTCTTCGACGTCAAGGAAGGGCAGGTCATCGCGGATATCGGCAGCGGGATCGGGTATCTCACCTTCCGCCTCGCTGATCGAGTCGGGCCCAAAGGCAAAGTCTATGCCGAAGATATAGATGATAACGCGCTTAAAGTGATCAGGTATTGCGTAAAAAAGGGAGGCATCGGAAATATCGAGCCTGTCCTGGGCAGCCCGACCGATATAAAGATCCCTCCCGACACGCTGGACATGGCGGTCATGTCGCGTGTTTACAGGGATATCCTGCTGTATCTGGATGACACCCCGGAGGCCAGAGAGTCATTTTTAGACAGTTTTTTCGCGGGCATCCATAAAGCGCTCAAGAAAGACGGCGTGCTGGTTTTTTCCGAAGGAATGGATCCTGCCTTGGGATTGTCCTCGGGGCAGATGTTCCAGGCTCTGGGGAAAAGACATTTCCGGCTCATCGCCGATAGGAGCAACTACAGGGGCCTTATCCTGCTTTTCGGGAAAGCGGAGGCGCAGGGTCTATGAGAAGAATGGCGTTTTTATTCTCGATCGCGTTAAGCCAGAGTATTTTTCAGTCCGACATCCTATTCGCCGGGGACGCCGTCCCGGTCCGGCCGTCGCAGGAGAAAAACACCGGACAAGGCGCGGATGGCGCATCTCGGGCGCGGAGCGACAAGCCTAACATACTCATGGTCGTGATGGACACTTGCCGAGCCGATCATTTTTCCGCTTACGGCTACAAACGGCCCACCACGCCTAATTTTGACTCCTTGGCCCGCCAAGGCATCTTTTTTGAGTCCGCTTATTCGCAAACGAACTGGACGCTCCCGTCATTCGCCTCTTTCCTGACCGGCAAGTATCCGCGGAGCATCGGGATGTTCGACGCGGGCAAGCGGCGAACCGATTTCGACTATATCGATCCGATGCTGAGCGAAGCCGAAACGACCCTGCCGGAGGCGCTAAAGAAAGCGGGGTACAGGACGGCAGGATTTTTTTCCGGCCGCTTCAACAGCCCGGCCTATGGCTTCGATCAGGGATTCGACCTGTGTCGCCATTATGGGAACAACAGCAGCATGCGGAGGGAATCGGGGGAACCTGACTTCAACTACCTCCCGGAAGCCTTCAAATGGATGGAGCAGAACAAAGATGCGCCCTTCTTCATCATCCTTCATTCCATGAGGGTCCATCGGCCATATTTGCCGCCGAA
>CAIJDY010000082.1 GCA_903819565.1 Candidatus Omnitrophota bacterium
CCATCGGACCCGAGTCCCGGGATAAGTAAAAGAGACGTCCCCTCACCGTGGATCTCGTAATACAGCGCGGCATCCTCCGGTTTGATCTTGGGAAGAATCATTTATTCACCTTGTATCCTTTGATCCGTTCGACGCGAACGGAGCGCCACCCGGTTTATGCGGCGAATACGCCTCGGAATGGACGCTGTGTTTGTTCCAATTGTCCCGGTACTTTTTTGCCAAGGACTTGTCGTGAAGGACCAGAAGGTTCTCGGCGTTCTTGTCTTCCGCAGCGTTGGTGAAATTAAAAGACCCCGTCAGCACGGTCACGCCGTCGATGATCATGACTTTGTTGTGCGCGATCGCATGTTTCTTATCGATCAGGACCGGAACGCCGCCCTCGACCAGCGAGTCGAGCTTGCTCCCTTTTCCGTGCAGCTGGCTTTTGTCCAAAAGGACTTTGACCTCCACGCCCCGCTTGTGCGCGGCAATCAGCGCGTCGGCGATAGGTTGGGACGTGAACGAGTACGCCTGCACAAGCACATATTTTTCGGCCCAGACCAGATTGTCGACAACGGCCGCGGTACAGCCACCGTGCGGGGAAAAATAAACCTCTTCCTCGTCGGGGACTGGCCTTGCCTGCAGAGAAGGCGGCGCGCACAAAGCAATAACGAGAAGAACGGTGAAACACAGCTGTAGTCTCCGCAAGGGGCCTCCGTTAATGTCTTTATGATACACACAGGCCCTAGGTTCACGCAAACCCTCTCTTGCCGCGACGAGACACTTGGCATATCCCGGAAAAAGAGCTAGTCTTGCTTCGTTTATGGATAATCCCAAACGGTCCGGTCACTTTGCGGCAGCTTTAAAAATCCCCGATATCCGGTTCTTTATCGGTTCGGTCGCTTTCTTTACCCTGGCGAGCCGCGCCCTGGCGGTCGTGATCGGCTTCCAGATCTATCAGATCACGCACAACGCGCTCGCGCTCGGATGGCTGGGGCTTGTGGAAGCGATCCCGGCCATTTCCCTCGTCCTGTTCGGAGGCTACGCGGCCGACCACTTTAACAAGCATAAGATCCTCATGATCACCCGCGCCGCGTCGTGCCTTTGCGCCATCGCGCTGGCCGTCCTGTCATGGCACAGCCACGCGACCCCGGTGATGGGACTTTATGCGGTGATCTTTTTGGCGGGGATCGCCCGGGGATTCGCGGACCCGGCGGGCACGGCGTTTGAAGCCCAGATCATTCCGAAAGAGCTGACCGTCAACGGGGCCTCGTGGATCAGCAGTATGTGGATCACCTGCTCGATCGCCGGACCGGCCGCGATCGGTTTTGTTTTCGATGCCTGGGACGCCGCGGGTTCCTACCTCCTCATCGCCGGAAGTTTCGCGCTCTCGTGCCTTTGGACGCTTCTCATTCACCCGCGGCCCCAGATCAGACCTGAGCGGCAGGAACCCGTTTTAAAAAGCATCGCCTCCGGCTGGCATTTTGTATTCACGCACCAGCCGCTTTGGGCGGCCATGGTCCTGGACCTGTTTGCTGTTTTTTTCGGAGGGGCCATGATCCTGCTCCCGATCTACGCGAACGATATCCTGCACGTCGGCGCGAAAGGACTGGGGCTCCTGAACGCCGCCCCCTCGGTCGGCGCCCTGATCATCACCCTGACCGCGACGCGTCACCCGCCGATCGCCCGGGCCGGACGGAATTTGCTCGGCGCGGTCGTCGGCTTCGGGGTCTGCATCATCTTTTTTGCGTTCTCAAAGAATTTCTGGTTTTCGATGGCCCTGCTGTTTTTTAGCGGCGTCTTTGACGGGATCAGCATGGTGATCCGGCGGTCGATGGTGAGGCTGCTTTCCCCTGATGCTTTACGCGGCCGCATCGCCGCCGCGAACTGGGTTTTTATCTGCGCCTCCAACGAACTCGGCGCTTTCGAGAGCGGGCTGGTCGCGGCGTGGATCGGGACCATTCCCTGCGTCGCGGTGGGCGGCGTGATCACGCTCGGGATCGTGACCCTGCTCGCGTGGATCGCGCCTCAGCTCCGCGCCCTGAAATTCGATCCCCATACCATGGAACAGCAGTGATCGCAGACCGGGCGGCGTGTGGTTTTATTTCATCACGACGCGCCTTCGTGTAACGACAGGCGGTTCCGTTCCAGCCATCGCTTGGCCTGGAGAAAATCCGGCGCGAGGGCCTTCACTTTTTGCCAGAACTTTTTTGAATGGTTCAGCTGCTCGAGATGGACGACTTCATGGACCACGACATAATCCACCACGGCCTGAGGCGCCATCACCAAACGCCAGCTGAAATTTAAAACTCCCCTGCCGCTGCAGGATCCCCAGCGGCCCGTCGCGTTCGAGATCCCGATCTTCGAATAACGGGCCCCGGTCAACGCGGCATAATGCCGGACGCGGTCGCTCAGGACCTCCGCGGCCCGCTCCCGGTACCAATCCCGGAAAAGCCACTTCGCCAAAGGCACGCACCCTTCGCACAGAAAAAATCTTTTTCCATCGAACGTAAGCGGCCCGTAGGCGCCCGGGACCAGAGAAAGTTCGTATACTTCCCCGAGATACGGGAATTGTTCTCCCGTGGTGAAGGTCTTGGGAGCTGCGGGAAAATAGTTTTTCCGGGCGAACTCCTGTTTGCGCAGGATCCATGAACGTTTCTGCCGGACCACCTCGCGGAGGCTCTCGTCGGAGATCTTTTGCGGGGCCCGGACGATCAGGCGGGCGTCGGGCGTCACCTGCAGGCCCACCGTCCTGCGCTTTGAGCGGATGATCTTATGAATGTCGGTCAGGTCCATGAGGCCTTCACATCTTTGGAGGATCGATGGGACATCGCACGCGCTCAGAAGGCGCCATGAACGGCCAGCCACACCGTCCTGCGTCCTGGAACGGTCCAGTCCACGCGGTGACAGGTCCCGCCCGGAATGAACACATAGTCGCCCGCTTTCAGGGTGAGTTTTTTCCCGGTCCCTTTGAAGAGGAGACGCGCGCGGCCGCGCAGAACAATCACCCATTCCGCCGCTTTGGAACAAAGCCACCGACCGGCCGGCGTCGCCTGCCCCCGCGAAACGATACGTTCGATCCTGAAGCCTTTTTCCTTTTGCAGGACCCGAAACGCCTCCCGGTCTCTGGCGGCGGGAAGCCCGGAAAAAAAGCTGCGCTGCTTTATCTTCATGATCGGTCCCGAGCCTTGAGGCTCTCTTTCAGCGTTCAACACCTACGCGTATGCTTCATACACCGGATCGTACATTTGCCCCGCGAGATGCCCGCGCAAGTTCCTGGGTCTTGGACCCGTCGCGAGCTTCTGCTCGTAAGCGACCTCCGCGACCGCCTCCGCGATAGCCAAAGAAACCTTGCGAATGTCCTTAAGCGGCGGATAAAGGCTCCCCTTCGCGAGAGATCCTTCTTCCACCATGCCGGCCAGCGTCTTCGCCGCGGCAAAGAACATTTCGTCCGTCACGCGCCGGATGCGGCACGCCATCACCCCGAGTCCGACGCCGGGAAAAATATAGGCGTTATTGCTCTGCCCCGGCACAAGAAGCTTTCCCTGATGCTCCACCGGAGGGAACGGGCTGCCGCTCGCGAAAATAGCGCGGCCCCGGGTAAAAACATACGCCTGCTCCGCCGTGCACTCGGAATGGCTCGTGGGGTTCGACATGGCGAAAACGACCGGCCGCTCGTTGATCCGCGCCATGGCCTCCAGCACTTCTTTCGTAAAAGTCCCCTGCCGACCGGACGCCCCGAGGATCGCGGTCGGCTTCACAAGTTCCACCGCGCTCAGGCAGTCCGGCGCGCCGGGCCCTTCCGCCGCGAAGGCCCGCTTGCGTTCGTCCAGGTCCGTACGGCCCGCCACCACCAGTCCTTTGGAATCGACGAACAGGCACCGGCCGCGGGCCTCTTTTTCCGTAAGCCCTTCTTTCATCATCGCTCCCACCACCAGGCTTCCCGTTCCGAGCCCCGCCTCTCCCGCGCCCACAAAAAGGATCCTCTGGTCCCGGAGGCGTGCTTTTTGGATCCTCAGCGCCGAATAAAGTCCCGCCAGCGCCACGCTCGCGGTCCCCTGGATATCGTCGTTGAACGTACAAATGCGGCCGCGGTATTTCGCGAGAAGACGGAAAGCGTTTTCCGTGGCGAAATCCTCAAACTGGATCAGGGCGTCCGGAAACACATCGCGCGTCGCGGTCACGAATTCCTCGATCAGATCGTCATAATCGCTCCCGCGCAGGCGGCGGTGCTGCATCCCGATGTAAAGCGGATCGTTCAAAAGCTCTTCATTGTTGGTCCCGACATCCAGCGTGACCGGCAGGCAATGCTCCGGGGGAATCCCGGCGCACGCCGTGTAAAGCATGAGCTTGCCGACGGAGATCCCCATGCCGTCCACGCCGAGGTCCCCGAGCCCGAGGATCCTTTCTCCGTCCGTCACCACGATGACACGCACATCCTTATGAGGCCAGTTCTTCAGGACTTTCCCCATCCGTCCCTTGTACTGCGAGGCAATAAAGAGCCCCTGGGTACTGCTCCGGAAAATGTGCCCGTATTCCTGGCACGCCTGCCCCACGGTCGGCGTGTACACGATCGGCATCACTTCATCAAGGTGATCCACGAGCACGCGGTAGAAAAGCGTCGTGTTGCGCTCCTGGAGCGCGGTCAGATAAACATATTTTTCAAGGGCCGTCCCCTTGCGGCGGATGTTCTCCATCACGCGGCGGACCTGGTTCGCCATGTCATTCACGCGCGTCGGGAGCAGGCCCAGAAGGCCGAGCTCCTCCCGCTCCGCCTGCGTGAAGGCCGTTCCCTTATTGAGTATCGGGTTCCGCAGCAGCGCCGCGCCGCGAGGAACGACTTTCTTCTTTTTTTTCATCGGACTTCCAATGGGATCATTTTATTTGAATGCTCCCAGACGGTTCTTGAATTCCTGCCACGGGAATTTTTTACCCGGACAGTCCGTGTCAGCGCCCGGGACTTGCCCGTGCCCCATGATCTTTTTGGCGGGAATCCTGTAATAAGTACGGAGCGTCCCGACCAGGTAAACAAGCGACGCCATCTGTGCTTCCGTCACCTTCCCCTCGTTAAAATTGCCGACGAGGCATATCCCGATCGCCTTCTTGTTCATGTGGGACGCCTTACAATGCCTGCCGTCCTGCTGTTTGAGCCACCGCGGCGCCGTTTCGATCTCTCCGTCCACTTTACTCAGCGTCCCGTTGTCGATCACGAAGTCATAACCCACCCCGCCGGAAAATCCCCGCCTCAGGTGATACTGGTCGAAGGCAAGAGAGTCCCCTTCCTCTGTGGCGCTGTGATGGATAATAATGTATTTCCATTTCCTGCTCGGAAAGAGCGTAATGACCGACCGGAAAGCCGCTGCCTTGGGAATGACCAGGGACCGACCGGGCGACAATGCGGCACTCACTTTCAAATGATTGGCGGAAGCGATCGCGACGGCGGGCACATCGTACATTTGGCCGATCATTCCGAGCGTCTCCCCCGGGCCGACGACATGCGTCACATCCGGATGAAGGACCGCGGGAGAAACCTGTGGAACGACCGGCGTCGCCGTCTTCACGCCCGTGGCGGCAGAAGAAGTTGTCACGCTAGGAATGATCACCGTGCTGGGAGGAACCGTCGCGCACGAACTTAAAAAGAAAGCCGTTCCGACCACTAACAATAACTCGCGTATTTTCATTCTGCTATAACTCCACAATTTATAAATGGTACGGTTTATCCGCCCGCGTTGACCCGGTTAAGTGCTTTGCCGAGTTTCCGGAGCGTCTCCGAACAATCCATTTTATCGAGATGCACTTCGACGAACGCCAGTTCACCCGGACGATCCCCCGCTTTCTTCAGTGCCTGTTCCAGGTCGCCCTCGGTCCG
>CAIJDY010000083.1 GCA_903819565.1 Candidatus Omnitrophota bacterium
GATGCTCAAGTACAAAAATTTCGGGAAAAAGTCGCTTAACGAGATCAATGCCATTTTGACCTCGATGAGCCTCCATCTCGGGATGAACATTGAAGATCGTATGCAGAACAAAGGCTCCACGCCGGCTGCGACCTCCGCAGCGTCAGAATAGGGAGCTATCATGCGTCATCGTCGCCGAAGAAGAACCTTAGGGGTCGTCACCGCTCATCGTACCGCTAAACTCCGGAACCTTGTCCGGGCGCTGGTGCTTAAAAAGCGGATCGAAACCACGTACGCAAAGGCCAAAGAGGCCAGCTCGTTCGCGGAGAAAATGGTCACCATCGCAAAACGCGAAGGGCTCCATGCCCGCCGCCTACTCATTTCGAAGCTCGCGGACGCGGATATCGCGCGGCTGCTTGTGACCCAGATCGCGCCTCTCTTCAAGGATCGCAAGGGCGGTTACACGCGGGTCCTGCGTCTCGGGATCCGTCCCGGAGACGGCGCTCAAAAAGCGCTCCTCGAGTGGACCGCCGTGTTCGAGCTTCCGAAAAAGAAAGCCAAGAAGAAAAAAGAAAAGGTTCCTTCGGAGAAGGAAAAAACCGCCGAGAAACCGAGCCCGAAAGAGGTCGAGGAAAAGAAAGAAGCCCCGGCCGCGAAACCCGTCGAGAAAAAAGACGCGGAAAAGAAGGGCGGATTCCTGGGCAAACTCCGGAAATTCCTTAAAGGCGACGAGCAATAAAAGGGGGCTGCTCTCATGGAGCTGAACCAAAGAGTCCTTGCGGTAAAACCTTCCGTCACTTTAGAGATTGCGGCCAAGGCCAAGGCCATGAAGGCCCAGGGGATCGACGTGATCTCCCTGAGCGCCGGCGAGCCGGATTTTGACACGCCCGTTTTCATCAAGGAAGCCTCGATCAGCGCCCTTCAAAAAGGTTTCACGAAATACACCCCCGTCCCCGGGACCGTGGAGCTCCGTCAGGCGATCTGCCGCAAGCTCAAACGGGACCAGGGCCTTGATTTTACCCCGGAACAGATCGTCGTCGGCTGCGGCGCCAAACACGTGATCTTCAACGTGCTCTTCGCGCTGCTCAATCCGGGCGATGAAGTGCTTATCCCGTCTCCTTTTTGGCTGAGCTATCCCGAAATGGTGACCGTGCTGGGCGGCACGAGCGTGCTCCTGCCTTCCACGGAAAAAACGGATTTCAAGATCTCCCCCGCGATCCTGGGAAAAGCGATCACCCCGCGCTCCAAGATCTTTATTCTCAATTCTCCGTCGAATCCGACCGGCGCCGTTTACTCCAAGGAAGAACTTCTGGCCCTTTGTGCCGTTTTGAAGAAGCATCCCGGGCTGATGGTCCTGAGCGACGAGATCTATGAAAAGCTGGTCTTTGACGGTTTGAAACACTATTCCATTGCCTCGCTCGATCCGGAGATCGCGAAGCGTACGGTGATCGTGAACGGCCACAGCAAGGCCTACGCCATGACCGGCTGGCGGCTGGGTTATGCGGCCTTCCGGGACAAGGCCCTCGCCAAGGCCGTGGAGAGCATCCAAAGCCATTCGACTTCGAACCCGGTTTCCTTTACGCAACCGGGAGGAGTTGTGGCGCTGGACCAAGGGGACGCGGATGCCCTCAAAATGTGCGAGGTCTTCCAGAAAAGACGCGACCTTTTTATCTCGCTTCTTAAATCCGTACCAGCTTTTAAACCTTTCAAGCCGAGCGGCGCCTTCTATCTTTTCGTGGATATCCAGGGCACAGGCCTTCCCGCGTTTGAAGTGGCGAAAAAACTTCTCGACGAAGTCCATGTCGCGGTTATTCCCTGCGAGCCTTTCGGAAGCTCCCGCCATATCCGTATGAGTTACGCGACTTCGGAAAAAGACATCGAGACTGCGGTCAAGCGTATCGCAGGCCTTTTCGTGAAAAAATAAATTGTAATAAGTAGTTAAAAATCATCAGCGAGGGTGTTATGAAAATGACCAGTGGAGAGACTATGAACTATATCCGGATCTTCCTTATCGGCGTGGTTGTGATTACTTTGGGGTGGAATCTTGCTTTGGGACACGCCGCCGAAGGCGAAAAGGATCCGGAACAATTCACGTTTATCCAATTATCCGACATCCATTGGGGATTCCAAGATTCCCTGGTAAATCCGGATCATGCCCGGATTCTGGAAAAGGTCGTTGCGGCAATCAATGAGTTGCGGCCCGCGCCGGATTTTATTGTCTTTACCGGGGACTTGACCCATGCCACGGACGACCTCCAAGAACGTAAAAGGCGTATGGCAGAATTCCGCGGCTTCCTCGATAAACTTCACCAAAAAAACGTCCAGTTCCTTCCGGGAGAAAATGACATCGGGACCGACGGCGGCGAATCTTACAAAGAAGCGTTCGGAGGCACCTATTACAGCTTTGAAAATAAAGGGGTTCACTTCATTGTCCTGGATAATGTCTCGGACCCTGCCGGCCTTGGAAAAGTCCAGTTAAAGTGGTTGCGCGACGATCTTCAAAAGGTCGATCCTGACGCCAAGATCATTATTTTTACGCATCGCCCTTTGTTTGATCTCTATCCCAAGTGGGGCTGGGGGACGAAGGACGGTGCGAAGGCCCTCGAACTTCTCAAGCCTTTTAAAGACGTCACGGTTTTCTACGGACATATCCACCAGGAAAATCATACCACGATCGATTCGGTGGTTTTTCATTCCGCCAAGAGCTTGATGTATCCTTTCCCGGCTCCCGGTTCCGTTCCGGAAAACGTACCGGTCCTTTGGGATCCCGAATCACCCTGGAAAGGTCTTGGATACCGCGGGGTGATGGTTAAAGACGGCACTCCCAATTGCCAATTAATCCCCTATCTTGTCCCGGGCGCTGCCGAAGAGCCGGAGCTTGTCGCGAAACCGGTGGCATCCACAGAACCGCAGGCTGACCCTAAAAACGTCAAGGTTTCCAAGCCTTAAGACAGCCGCTGATTTACGAACGTCGTCCCGTTCACAGGATTATGCTACAATTTTTCCCATGAACCCCGTTAGATCCGTGATCCGAGCTGGCTTCAGCGACTTTCGGGGAGAATGATCGCATCTCTTTCCTTAGGAGATCTAACGGGGTGAACGTTCATCGATTGAAGACCGGGACCACGATCGCGATCGCCGGACTCGAAGAGCTCCTCCGGGAGATCCACTACCATAAAAAGGACCAGGTCGTCGTTCCCGGAGAATTTGCCGTGCGCGGGGGAACGGTCGATATCTATCCGGTCACTTACCGCATGCCCGTGCGCCTGGAGTTCCGCGGCGACACGATCTTCCAGATCCGGGATTTTTCCATCGCCGACGGCAGCAGCCAGACCTCGTTCGAGGAAGTTTTTCTGATCCCGCTTTCCGGGTCCCTCCTCAAAAAAACGCGCCGTCTCGAAGAACGATACGAAGCCTTCGAACCGGTCACGGGCCTGCGGGACCTGGAGCGCGGGGATTTCGTCGTTCACCTTCAATACGGGATCGGCCGTTTTCTCGGAACCAAAGTCCTTTCGATGCAGGGCCAAAAAACGCGCTGCTTCGCCATCGAATACGCCCATAAAGAGATCCTTTATCTCTCCATGCAGGAACCGCTCGAGCGCTACGTCGGCGGTTCGGGTCTTGCTCCGAAATTAACCCGGCTCAATACCAAAGAATGGGAACGGATCAAGCAGAGGACCCGCACGGCGCTCCACACGGTCGCCAAGGATCTGCTGGAGATCCAGGCGAAACGCAGTATCCAGAAAGGGCTCGCGTTCCCGAAGGACACGCCGTGGCAGGCGCAGTTCGAGGAGGAATTCCCGTTCGAAGAAACGCCGGGACAGACGGTGGCCATCGCGGACGTCAAAAAGGACATGGAGTCCGACCAGCCGATGGACCGGCTGCTCTGCGGGGACGTGGGCTATGGCAAAACAGAGGTTGCGATGCGCGCCGCGTTCAAGGCTGTGATGGGCGGCAAACAGGTCGCATTCCTCGTGCCGACGACCATCCTGGCCGAGCAGCATTATGTGTTGCTCAAAGATCGCGCAAAAAGTTTTCCCGTGACCGTCGAGCTTCTTTCAAGGTTCCAGACAGCCAAAGAACAGAAAGCGATCGTCCGGTCCCTGCAGGAAGGTTCCACGGACGTGGTCATCGGGACGCACCGGCTCCTTTCGAGGGACATCCGGTTCAAGGAGCTGGGTCTGGTGGTCATTGACGAGGAGCAGCGGTTCGGCGTGCGGCACAAGGAACGGCTGAAACAGCTTCGCACACAGGTGGACGTGCTGACGCTGACGGCGACGCCGATCCCAAGGACGCTTCACATGGCGCTTCTCGGGGTCCGCGACATGTCGGTGATCGACACGCCGCCGGAGAACCGCCTTCCGGTAGAGACCGCGGTGATGGAATATCACGAAGCGATCGTGAAGCAGGCGGTCGAGCGGGAAATGGCGCGCCGCGGCCAGGTGTTCTTTGTGCACAACCGCGTGCAATCCATCGAACGGGTCCATGACCGGCTGCGGAAACTTCTGCCGGGGGTGCGGCTCGGGGTGATGCACGGAAAGATGAACGTGGAAATGCTTGAAGCGGTCCTGAAGCGGTTCCTGAAAGGGGAGATCGACTGCCTGGTCTCGACCAACATCATCGAATCCGGTATCGATATTCCGAATGTGAACACGCTGATCGTGGACCGGGCCGACTGTTTCGGTCTCGCGGACCTTTACCAGTTGCGCGGGCGGGTCGGGCGCTTCAGGGAGCCGAGGCAAGCTTACGCGTATTTTCTCGTGCCGGAGAACTGGGTCATGACGCAGGACGCACAGAAACGGCTTCAGGCCATCGAAAAATTCACACAGCTCGGCTCCGGTTTCAAGATTGCGATGGAGGACCTCGATATCCGCGGGGCGGGAAATCTTTTGGGGCACGAGCAGAGCGGGTTCATTCACGCCGTCGGGTTCGATCTGTATTGCCGGATGCTCAAGAAAGCCGTGGAGGAAGCTGGTAAAAAAAGTCTCTCCTCCCCCTCGACGGGGGAGGCTGGGGGAGGGTGAAGTTCGTGATTTTATTCCCTCCCATCCTCACCTTCCCCCACAAGTGGGGAAGGAACCGTTAACGGTATCTAACCCCTCCCACGAGGGGAGGGGAATGTTGACTTGGGGAAGAGGTCTCGTAAATAAAAAAAGGTCGATTTTAAGGAAGAAAACAGTGGGACTCAAAAAAATCAGGGGGCCGTCCTGACGCACCGGCCACCGTAAGAATTGGTCCGGGTCGCGTCCGGTTTCGCGGCATCGTTGCGGTCCGAAACACTTAGGCGACCGACCGTTGTATCAGGCCAGCCCCCTCCGCGATTTCCGCTGCCCGTAGAACCCAGAACCTCTCCGGCGGAAAACCCTGGCCAATCGGGATTCGTCGCGTTTCCATTCGTCGAAAGGACGCCATCGCCATGCGACCCCACGAACGCTCTCCCCGTAGGATTTCCCACCGTCACGACTCTTTCCTCCACGTTTCCGCTTAGATCGAGATTTCCGTAAAATCCCGCTCCGGCGCTTGCGCGCGCGGTGGCGGTTGAACCAGTGGCATAGATCCCGACGCGGGTGGCACCTGACGATGCGTCGCCGCCTGTAAAGGTTCGATTGTTATAAGTGCAATTGGAGCTCGCGGTCGAGCAGTATTCCGTGCCGTTCTCTGTCCCGCTGATCGTCGAGCACGCCGTAATGCTCGTGGTTCCCCATGCGTATTCGCCGGAGACCGATTCCAGCGGCCCGCGGGCGGCTTTTTCGAACTCGAGTTCTGTCATGGGCCGAAGGCCCGCCCATGCTGCGTAGGCGCACAGATCCAGCCATGAAAGATAGTTGCAAGCGCGAGCGGAACGGTTCGTCGTGGCGTCTCCCGAAGTCCACGCAATGGTATTACGGCTGACCGTGACATCGCTGTTTTTTCCCGTAGCGCTCGTGATATCACGCGTTGTTTTTTGCGTGCCGGTCAGCGTATTGAAAAAGGCGACCCATTGACCTTCCGAGATCTCGTATTTCATCATGTAAAAAGCTTTGTACCCCTTGGGATAGTCCTGGGGGATCCAAAAGTCATCTCCGGTGGGGCTCTCGCCGGTACTCCCGTTGGTGGTGTAGTAGTACCCCCCTGACGCGATATCCGTCACATGGATCGCATTCTCATTCGGAATGAACCAGGATTTTGTATCCGAACTTCCCTGTTCAAAATCGGCCGTCGAAGAAGTGTCTCCCGCGTAAAACCCGCCCGCTGGGATATAGACCATTTCGATCCCGAAAACTTTCACTTTCGAGTTTGCGGCGCTGATCACTTCCGCGTCCGTAACACCGTCGAGGCCGTAAGCCCAGAGAAGTTCTACGTCCGTGTAAGTTTGCGTGCCGGTGCCGTAATTTGCAGGCTGGATGAAAGCGCCTTTTTGGTCAGCGGGGATGCTAATGCTCGCGCCGGTCGGAGTGTACGAGGCGGACGTGATCGTGGCGTGTTCCCAGGTCGTTCCGCCGTCCGTGGAATATTTGACAAAGATCCAGACGGCGTCGTTATTGATCTCGTCTTTCCACGCGTTGTCCCAGGAAACCGTAAATTTGACGTTGATGGTCTGGGCGGTCGTATTGCGCTCCACGAGACTTACGGAGGAAACCGCCAGGTTGTTGGCGTGTGCCGTATGAGGACAGAGGAAAAAGCAAAGAAGAAAAACGAAGCCCCAGAAATACAGGGACCGGGCATTTATTGACACAAGCCCTTTTTTAAAAGACGCATCCCTCTCATCGTTTTTTTTCATCATCGTTTATCCTTAAACAAAATACACTAACACTACCATCCAAATTGTAGCATCAGGGATGCGGTATGTCTAGGACGGTAGCCAGACCCATTTCCAATCCCCGGGGTTGGATTGGCCCACCTTCACTGCGGCAGGGGGCGTGGCCATACCATTCAATGACATTTCGGCCATTAGAGCTTATAATGACCCTTCTATGAAAAAAGCCTTCGGACTCCTTTTAATGATGTTGCTGTGCCTTCCGGCCGTTTACGGGGCCCAGGAAGAGCTTCTTGACCGCGTGGTCGCGGTGGTCAACGACGAGGTCATTACCCAGGCCGAGCTCGACTCCTTCCTCCGGCCGCTCTACGACGAATACAGCCAGCAGTACAGCGGCGAAGAGCTTGTCAAGATGGTCCAGGACGCGCGCCAAAAGCTTTTGAACCAGCTGATCGAGGACAAGATCGTTTATCAGGAAGCCGTCAAACAGGAGATCGTGGTGACGGACGAGGACCTCGAGAAGGAAGTCCAGAAATTCAAGCAGCAGATGGGAAAGCCCGAAGAGCTGGAGCTCATGCTCGAGAAAGAGGGCATGACGATGAAGGACCTGCGCGAGAAACTGCGCAAGCAATCCATGGTCCGGCAGCTTCACGACCGCGAGATCCGCTCCAAGGTGGTGGTGTCTCCCCTGGAAGTAGAGAATTTTTATAAGGAAAACCCCGACAAGTTCGTCGTCAAAGAGCGCGTGAAAGTACGTTCCCTTACCATCAAGAAAAGTGACGAGGCCCGCACGAAAGGAATTCCGGACGAGAAGGCCAAGAAAAAGATCGCAGAACTTCAGCAAAAAATTTCCGAGGGGCAGGATTTTGAACGGATGGTCCAGGGTTCTTCGGAGGACGGCCGTTCCAAACAGGGCGGTCTCGGGGAGTGGATCGATCGCGGAGGCATGATCGAGTCCGTGGATGAAGTGCTGTTCAAGACGCCGGTGGGGCAGTTGACCGGGATCGTGGAAACGCCGATCGGCTATCATATTTTCCGCATCGAAGATAAAGAGCCCGCGAAAACGAGAACGCTGGACGAAACGAAAGACCAGATCATGGGCTATCTTTTTCAGCAGAAGACCAACGCGCGGTTCCGTGAGTGGATGCAGGAGCTCAAACGCACCGCCTATATCTCCATACGATGAAAAATAAAAATATCTCCGTCATTGCCATCACGATGGGCGACCCGGGGGGGATCGGTCCCGAGGTCATCGCCAAAGCCCTGAAAAAAGTAAAGCCGGACCGTGCCTGCTCCTTTCTGGTGATCGGAGCGCGGGAGCCTTTTGAGCGGATGCGCAAACGGTGCGGCCTCTCGGTGTATTTCCGGGAGATCGGCGACCCCAAGCGGGCCTCGCTGAAAGGCGGGGTCACCTACTTTCTGGATATTTCCAAAGAACTTCCTCACGGCGGCAAATTCCAGATCGGGAAGATCAGCCGCGAGAACGGCGTGATGTCCCTGGTGGTCCTCGAAAAAGCCGCGGCACTGGCGAAGCGCGGGATCGTGGACGCGATCGTGACGGCGCCGGTGAGCAAAGCGGCGATACGGCTAGTGGATAAAAAATTCATCGGGCATACGGAATTTTTCGCCCAGAAGTCCCACACGAAGAGCTTTGCGATGATGTTCTCAAGCCCGAAACTTCGCGTGACGCTTGCGACCATGCACGTGCCTTTGAAAAAGGTGAGTTCCCTTTTGACCGGGAAAGGCATTTTGGAAAAGATCCTGATGACCGACGCGGTACTGAAAGACGGTTTCGGCATGAAAAAACCGCGGATCGCGGTCTGCGCACTGAACCCGCACGGAAAAGAAGCCGGTATTGAGGAAGAAAAAAAGATCGCCCCGGCGGTTCGTTCGGCCAAACTAAAAGGGGTCAATGTCACGGGGCCTTTTTCCGCCGACCAGCTTTTTCACGCAGCCTATACCGGAAAATACGACGCCCTGATCAGCATGTACCATGACCAGGCGCTCGGGCCTTTCAAGATGATCGCTTTTCACGAAGGTGTGAATATGACCCTCGGGCTCCCGTTCGTCCGTACTTCGCCGGACCACGGAACGGCTTTTGATATCGCGTACCTCGGCAAGGCCAATCCTTCCTCGACGCTCGCCGCTCTCCAGGTGGCCTGCGACCTTGTGCTTTCTCGCAATGCTCACGCAGATTGAATTCCTAAAAAAATACAAGCTTCGGATCCGCGGCCACCTCGGCCAGCATCTTCTCATGGACCCGAATATCATACGCAAGACCGTGGACGCCCTGGAACTTCAGCCCGAAGACGTTGTTTTCGAGATCGGTCCCGGTCTTGGCGCTGTTACGCGGGAGATCCTGAAACGCGGGTTTTCGGTCCTGGCGGTCGAGAAGGACGCGCGTTTCGTGGAGGTGCTGACCCTGGAACTTACGCCGGAATACGGCGCGCATTTCAAACTGGTCCACGGAGACATCCTTCAAAGCGATCCCACGGAACTGGTGACGGGCTGGGCGGGGGAGAGGAAAGCGAAAGTCATCGGGAACCTGCCTTATTACATCAGCACGCCGATCCTTTTCCATTTGATCGAACACGCGAAGGTTTTTTCGCGGGCGGTGTTGATGCTCCAGAAAGAGGTCGCCCAGCGCCTTTCGGCCGAGGCGGGAGAAGAGGAGACAGCCGCCTGAGCGTGACCAGCCGTCTTTACGGGGAGGCGCGGTTCCTTTTTGATGTTTCGCCGTCCTGCTTTTTGCCCCACCCAAAAGTCATGTCGCGGGTCATTTCTTTTCTGTTCCGGCCGTACCCGGGCCAGGACCGTGTTCGGGACGAGACGGGGCTTTTGGAGATCATCCGCGTCGCATTCAGCCAGCGGCGAAAAACACTATTGACGCTTCTCGCGAATCAGCTGAAATCGAAGTTCAGCCGCCAGGATCTGGAGACTGTGTTCGGGAAACTCGGCTTTTCGCTGCAGGTCCGCGGCGAGGAGCTTTCGCTGGATCAGTTCATCGGGCTTGCCGGGGCCCTGGGATGAAAGGCTTATGACAGCCCTCCAGGTTTTGTTATAATACTCCTCCTTTATGAGCACATTACTGACATTGGACGATATTTACGCGCCGATCCGTGACAACCTGAAGCAGCTTCCCGGGTTGATTGAGCAGACGCTTCTGACCCCCAACCTCCAGATTCGGGATATCGTCCGCTATTTTTTTTCCAAGAACGGGAAATTCCTCCGTCCGGCCCTGGTTTTTTTGGGCGGCGGATTGGCTTCATCCTCGGGCGGCATCCGCGAGGTCTCCGAAAAACATGAGACCAGCCTGCGCCATCTGGGGACGGCCTGCGAGATCTTTCACGCCGCCACGCTCATCCATGATGATATTATCGATTCCGCCCGCCTGCGCCGCGGGATCCCCACGATCAACCTGAAGTGGGGGCCCCAGACCGCCGTCCTCGTCGGCAATTTTTTTCA
>CAIJDY010000084.1 GCA_903819565.1 Candidatus Omnitrophota bacterium
ACGTAATGTCGCGGGCGGGCGTGAATTGGGCGGATTTCGACATTCTCTCCAAGGCCGGCGTGTACTGGTAGGACATGACCGTTCTTTCGAAGGCGGGCGTGAACTGGAGCGGTATGGATGTGATGTCGAAAGCCGGCGTGAACTGGTCGGACATGACCGTTTTTTCAAGGGCCGGCGTTAATTGGAGTGGGATCGATGTCCTGTCGAAGGCGGGCGTTAATTGGGCTGACGTTAATGTTCTCTCGAAGGCGGGCGTGAACTGGTCGGATCTGACCGTGCTGACAAAGGCGAACATCAACTGGGATGACATGAACGCGATGACCCAGGAGGGCGTGAACTGGTATAACATCGAGGTGCTGTCGAAGGCGAACGTCAATTGGGAGGGGTTCAACGCGGTCACTAAGGCCGGCGTGAACTGGACCGATTTTGTGACGATGACGAAAGCCGGCGTCAATTGGAGTGATATCGGCGTGTTGACAAACGCCGGCGTGAACTGGTCGGACATGAACGTTTTCTCGCGGGCCGGGGTCAACTGGTCGGATATGAACGTGTTCTCCCGCGCCGGCGTGAATTGGTCCGACTTCAGGGTCCTTTCGAGGGCCGGCGTGAACTGGGCGGACCTGGATGTGATGTCGAAAGCCGGCGTGAACTGGGCGGACCTGGATGCGATGTCGAAGGCCGGTATGAATTGGGCGGACATGAATGTCATGACGAACAAGGGTGTGAACTGGAGCAGCATCGATAATTTGTCGAAGGCGGGCGTGAACTGGGAAGATGTCCGTACGCTGACGGGCATCGGGATCAACTGGACGGACCTTAATGTTTTGACGCGTGCGGGGATCAACTGGGGCGATATGAGCACGATGACGCGGGCCGCCGTGAACTGGTCCGACATGAACGTTCTTTCGCGGATCGGCGTGAATTGGGCGGATTTCAGGTCCTTGACGAAAGCGGGCGTGAATTGGGAGAATCTGGGAGATATGTCCCGGACGAACGTGAATTGGCAAGATCTGAACGCGATCACGCAGATGGGCGTGAACTGGGGAGGCCTCGACGCGCTGACAAAGGCGGGCGTGAACTGGACCGACCTTTCCGCCCTTTCGAAAGCGGGCGTGAACTGGACGGACGTCGATGTGCTCTCCAGGGCCGGTGTGAATTGGTCCGACATGCATGTTTCATCGATCGCAGGGGTCAACTGGGGCGATCTTCAGGTGATGTCGCGGGCGGGCGTGAACTGGTCCGATATCGACAGGATGACCCGGGCCGGGGTCAACTGGGTGGATATCGGCTCCCTGTCCACCGCGGGCATCAATTGGACCGACATGGAGCGGCTGAACGCGGCAGGGGTCAACTGGCTGGATCTGAGCGCTATGTCCCATAGCGGCGTGAATTGGGACGACCTTACCGCAATGACTGGCGGGATCAACTGGCAGGACCTTCAGGGGCAGACCCGGGCAGGCATCAACTGGGGCGGGATCGCGGCCTTGAGCAGCGCGCTGGTGAATTGGACAGACCTGAACACGATGACCCGTGCCGGCGTGAACTGGGGCGGCGTTGAAAGTCTCTCCAAGGCGGGCGTGAATTGGACCGATCTCAACGCCATGACCAAGGCGGGTGTGAACTGGCTGGGGCTCCAAGACCTGACGACGGCGGGGATCAACTGGGTAGGGGTCACTGATCTCACCACGGCCGGTGTGAACTGGGCGGGCGTGAAGTTCCTCAGCAATAAGGGAAGTACCATCGAAGATATCGATTCCACGACGGTAACCATTTTGAATACAGTAAAGAGCCTTCAGGACACTATCGGCTTGAAGACGGGGAAGACCGTTGTTGAAAAAATGGCGGAAACCGAAGGGCTTCTTGAAAAGGTCCAGGAACTTGCCACATCGATCGCGACCGACAGTTCTGACACGAATAAGAAAGCCCAGGAACTGGTCAACAGGCTCATCACGTTGGCGAATGATCAGGCCAAGGCGCTCGGTTTTATCGGCGAAGGGATACAAAAGGTAAGCGACGCGCAGGGCGAGAACCTCGCGTACATCCAGAGCAAGCTTGAAGAGGTCAAGGCGTACCTCCTGGCTGTCAAGGAAGCCGTGGATGCCAGCGTCCGGGAAAAGACCAAGCAGGAAAAAGACGAACCCGTGGCGATCGTAAAGTCCTGGCTGGAATTCGGGGAAGAAAATCAGAAATAAGAACGACCGTTCTTAAGGTTGCATCTCAATGACCGTTAATTCTAGTACCGGTCAACTCTTTCCTTACATAATGAAATTCGAGGTAAGGGCAGTGCAGCCGGTTATCAAGTCGGGTGCGATGAGCGCCGGCGCAAAAGAGCGCCGGTGAAATCAATGGGAACACGGTCCTCCTGACCTGTGTTTCATAAAAGAGGCTCAATAATGAGAAAGCGACGGAACGTTCTTGCGACGTTGGGCTTTTCTGTTGTTTTGGGGGGCCTTTTTCTGTCGTTTTCCGGACCGGTTCATGCTGCTTCCGGCGAGATCAAGATCAAAGTCCTTGCCGTCAATCCTTCCCCTGACAGGAACCTCAAAACCACGGTCACTCATTATCTGCCCCCCGAGGTCGTTTCCGAGGAAGACATCGTTGAAAAGGCGGGTATGGAGGTCAAGTTCGACGCCCAAAAGAAGACTTACTTTCTCGCCAAAGAAGTCCTGCTGAAACCCCAGCAAACGATGACCCTTGAGGTCCGCGTGCGGGATGTGTGGTTGCTCGATACGGAAAAGATCGAAGAGACCCGGAAAAACCTGGACCGGCAGATCAGCGGGCTTATGGGGACCCAGTACTACGAGACCGGGAAGCTCCTCTATGACAAGGCTCTCGAAAATCTTGACCGGATCGTTGCCGAGCAAAATCAGCCGATGGGGGTCAAACAGCACGTCGAGCTTTACCGGGCCCATGCTCTTCAGTTTAATGAAATCACGGAGAACGCCCTGTCTCTTGACGCGATGCGTCGCCTGGAAGAAGAAAAGAAAAAGGGAGTGCGCGAGGCGCGTTTTCTCATTGAAGCGGAGAACCCCTCTAAAGACCCGAAGACCATTACGGTCCGCTCCCTCTTGCCCAAAGACATCACTCCGGATGACGTTCTCGACAAGCAGGATTTTAATGTTCTTTTTGATCAGGAGCAGAAGGTGTACCTGCTCGAAAAGCAGGACCAGTTCACGGCGCACGAGCTCAAAAAATACACGATCGTGGTCCGGGACATCTGGGCGATCCCCGACGAAACTTTGAACAGCTTCCAGCAGCAGACCGAACGATTGGTGCGCCTGCTCAAACCGACCCCCTATGAAAAGTACGCCGAGGAGCAGGGGAAAATTGCCGTGGGTTTGATCGAGGAGATCAGGAAGCTTCAGGAGGAGGTGGCCTCTTCGTTGTCCCTGGAGGATCGCATCCGAGCTTTTGTGATGAACACCCAGAAGCTGGAAGTGGTCAAGGCAAAGATCCGTGACCTGCAGCAGCTGTTTCTTGAGATCCCGGAGAAAAAGGAAGATCCGCTGGAAAAACTCAGGATCCTTATTAAAAAACTGGCCGAGATCAAGAACCTCGTGTTGGTCGCGATGGGATTTTCGCCCAACAAGCCCATCACCTGGTGGATCATTTTCGGGATCATTCTGTTTTTGGGTGTCTTGAGCGGTGTGTTCTACATGGCATGGCTCAAGAAGCTTCAGGAGAACAAGTGGGTGAAAAGGGGCTCGGGCGAACTGCAACCGGAACCGCCGCCTTCCACGGACGCTGAAAAGGAAAAAGAAAAGGAAGAGTCCGAGAAAGCAAAGGAATAAGAACCAATTATGGAAGAGTTGCGCTACAAGGAAAAAGGGATCATTAAAGCGGTCAGCGGTTGCATCTGCCAGGTGACCGAGCTTCAGAATTGTTTTCTGGGACAACTCGTCAATTTCGGTTATGGGACCCAGGGGATCATCATGGGCTGCGATCTGAATGTGGCGCAAGTTCTTATGATCAAAGAGCGCGAACCCCTTGTCCCGGGAGGTCAGGCGGTCGCGACCCTCGAGCCCTTTAATATGCCCGTAGGTCCGGGGACGATTGGAAGGATCCTGAATCCGCTCGGAGAGTCCATGGACGGTCTCGGATCGGTCAAGTATGAAGGGTTCATCCCCTACTTTAATACCGCGCCGGCCATTATGGACCGTAACCAGCTCAGCAGGTCGTTTGAGACCGGCGTCAAATTGATCGACGCGATGCTTCCGCTTGGGAAAGGACAGAGGTCCCTTATTCTGGGGGACAAAATGACGGGGAAAACGACCGTTGGCACGGACATCATTATCAATCAGAAGGGCAAGAACGTTCTTTGCATTTACTGTGCCATTGGAAAGACCGCCTCCTCGATGGGAAAGGTGGTTTCGTTGCTGAAAGAACATGATTGTTTCGAATACACGACCATCATGTGCGCTCCCGCTTCCAGTTCTCCGGGACAGCAGTATCTGGCCCCGTACGCGGCATGTTCGATCGCGGAATATTTCAGGGACCGCGGCAGGGACGTTTTCATTTTCTTCGATGATTTCACCAAGCATGCCTGGGCGTACCGCGAGCTGTCCCTTCTGATGGGCGTGCCCCCGGGCCGCGACTCTTACCCTGGGGATATTTTCTTCCTTCACTCCCGGATGATCGAACGGGCGGCGCAATTGGATGAAAAACACGGCGGAGGTTCCATGACCTTTATTCCCGTCGTCGAGCTTCAGGAGGGGGACCTGACGTCTTACGTGCCCACGAACCTGGTTTCCATGACGGACGGGCAGCTGTTCTTGAACGCCTCGCTTTTCAACGAGGGGTTCCGGCCCGCGGTGGACGTCGGTCTTTCCGTGTCCCGCGTCGGGAGCAAGGTGCAGTGGAAAGCGACGAAAAAAGTGTCCAGCTCCCTGCGCATGGAATTTATCCAGTTTAAGGAATTGTTGCGTGCGAGCAAGCTGCAGGCCTCAGGTCAGTCCGAAGAGACGCGGGAGGCCCTCCGGTCGGGGAAGGTCCTTCAGGCGCTTTTGACCCAACCCGCCAATAAACCGGTGCCGATCGAGATCCAGATCATGATCTTTTACGCGAATAATGAAAAACTGTTCAAGGATTTCGAAGCGAAACATATGAAAGAATTTTTGATAGGTTATGAGGACTACGCGAAACAGAACGACCCGGGTATTTTTGCGCTTATTCGAGAAAAAAAGGACCTGACGGACGAGCTGAAGAAGCGCATGTCCCGGCTGTTGTTGGGCTATGGGGAAATTATTAAGAAAAAAATGATGAAGGAAGAGGCCGAAGCTGCCGTGGAAGTGGGGTAGAGGTCTATTATGAATTTCAGGTTCAATCTGCAGGTCTTGAGTTTAAAAGGGATGGCGTTCGACGACATGGTCGAATCGGTCTATTTGGACGGAGAGGACGGGGAATTCGAGTTATTGGCGTTCCACCACCCTCTGGTCGCGGCCATCCCGAAAGGGGAGATCCGGATCGCGGGTCATGACAGCATTCCGATTATGGTTGGGATCGTCAGCTTCCGGGAGAATAAATGCCGTATTATTGCCCAGGTCGATCCGAAATATAAGGGTTACAAAGAGACCTGGGATATCTAGTAACGCTTCAAGATTGATTTTATGGGTTAGCGATACAGTACTGTCCAAACTTTTCATTTTTGAAGGGTTGTTGGGACTGACCTGACTTTTTGATAATTGGACGAGAGTCAGGGCTGTTGACCCATAAATTAAAATTGGAAACAGCACTAGCGACACCGTTTTTCGTAGGATCCTTTAGATAACAGAGCGACAGGAAGGGTGGTCTGACATGCAGAATATGGCGATCATTATCGTGATGTTCATTGCGGTGATCGGACCGTCGATCGTGATCGCGGTCGTGGGCGCGGCGACGATCAAAGCTTTGGGGAGGAACCCTTCCGCGGCTCCGAAGATCTATTTAGGGGTCATCCTGATGCTTGTCTTTGCCGAAGCGGCTTCCATCATCGCACTGCTGGTGGTGTTTCAGATTTTCGTACCGAGAACCTAAGAGTCATACGGGGGAAACGATCATGATGTCGATCTTTTTTGGATTTCTTGTTTTGGCGGTGCTTGTTTTTATTGCGCTTGTCTATTTTTTTAAAAAGATCACAACCGAAAATACCGAAGTGAACCTCCGGAGGGTCGCCGCCGTTTACGAGGACCTCCTCAGGAAGCAAAAAGATCTTTCCGAGAAGATCGAGATCGGCGAAAGGGAGCTTCAGGCAAAGCGGGACGAGGCTGCCACGGTCGTTGACAAGGCCGCCGCCCAGGCGATGGATGAGGCTCACAAAAAGGAAGAAGAGACCCTCAAAAAGGCTCGTGCGGAAGCTGAAGAAATTCTCGCGAAGGCGCACGCTTCCCGGGAGGCGTACATTCAGGAACTCCGGATCGAGGTGAGCATCAAGATCATCGATCTGACGGTGGAACTCCTGTCGAACGCCCTCGATGAAAGCACCCGGGTTCTTTTCCACCGGCAGTTCGTTAAAAAATTTATCGACCAGGCCGCTAAATCCAACCTCGCCGCCGTGGATGCCCAGGGGAGCAGCCCGTTCATTCGCGTGGCCATGCCCCTCAGTAAGGAAGAAAAGGACACGCTGTGCGCTCTCCTGACATCAAAGCTAAATTTGAAAGGGGCCGCGGAGTTCAAGGAAGAAGTGGATGATAAACTTATCGCCGGAGTTGTGTTTCAGGTTGGAACGCTGATGATGGACGGGAGCTTTGCCAATGCGATCAAAGAAGCGGCGGATAAGTCCAAAGAAAAATTACGCTCCTAAGTAGAAAAGGACAGGGACCCGATGGGCGGAAAAGTCACGCGGTTAAAAGGGGATATGGACGATGTGGATGCGCTTCTGGAGATCATCAACGTCATCAAGGACGTCGCCACGAACCGGTTTTTTACTTTTTCGCAGCGAAAGGCGAATTTCCGGAAATTTTTCGAGGCTTTCTTGGTTTTTTTCAGGAACGTGCAGGACATTGAGACCGACTGCCCTCTTTTAAAGAACAACAATCCCAAGGTGGCGATCGTTTCGATCGCGTCTGACCAGGCTTTTATGGCCCAGGGGAATAGCCGGGTTTCCAGCATCACGCTTGACCAGGTCCAGAAGAATCCGGGGGCCAGGGTTATCGTGCTGGGGAGACGGTGTGCCGAGAAAATGAAGTTACTGGGGATTCCGAACATCGATCGCGTTTTTCGTGCGGATCAGTATCCCGATCGCTATGCCCTGACGCTCGCGCTCCGGGAGTGCATCGTCGATCTTGTGATGAGCGGGCAAGTAGGAAAAGTGATCCTCATCCATCTTTGGGCCAAGACCTTCAGCATTATCAAACCGCGCATTTTGACCCTTTTGCCGGCGTCAGAGCTTGTGAGAACCAAGGGAGGAGATGAGGAGGCTGCACCACCCCCGCCAGAAAAAGAGGAGGCGCAGGTCTCGGAAGCCAAGTATGAGACGATTTTGGAGTCAACTCCCGACCACATCATGAAGGCGCTCGCGGATATTTGGATCCATTCCCGTCTCTATGAACTCGCGAGCGATATTTTGCTCGTGGAGGCCGCGGTGCAGTCCCAGCAGTTGGAATCGGCCATGGAATCTCTGGGGGCGGAACGAAAGGGTCTTTTAACCAGTTTCCGGAAGGCCGGCCGGGACGAATTGAATAAATCGATGCGGGAAGTCTTTACCCAGACTAGCTTTACGAAAGGAGGGAAACGTTGATGGAAAGCGGGACACCGGAAGTGAAACAAGGTTCGCCCGCCGGAGTGTCGACGAACGGCGTTTACGGAAAAGTCATCTCGGTTCGTGGGCCCGTTGTGGACGTGCGGTTCGAGCAGGTGAGCGATCTTCCCGCGCTTTATGACGTTTTGGTCGGATCGTCATTCGACCGGCGAAAAGTCGTTATGGAAGTAGCCGAACATTTGAGTAAATTTGACGTCCGCTGCATCTCCCTCTCCGAAACCCTGAATTTACAGCTCAATTCCAGAGTGCTCAACACCCGAAAGCCGGTTTCGATCCGCACGGGGGACGAACTTTACGGAAGGATCATCAACGTGTTCGGGGATCCCGTGGATAACATGGCCGACTTTACCGGTACCGAATATAAAGTGATCCGGCGCCCGCCGCGGGCGGAGCAGTACAATTTAAAAGGGAAGTTCAACACGAAGCCCGAATTTCTGGAGACGGGCATCAAGTATCTCGATATCCTTTTCCCTCTTTGCAAGGGAAGTAAGATGGGGATTCTGGGCGGCGCCGGTTGCGGAAAAAGCGTCGTCATTCTGGAACTCATCAACAACATCGTCAAGAAGCATGACGGGGTCTGTATTTTTACGGGGATCGGGGAGCGTATCCGTGAGGGAAACGATCTTTTTAACGAGTTGAGAGACAACAAGCTGGTCCATAAGGTCAAGCTGGTGTTCGGGCAGATGAACGAGCCTCCCGGCGCCCGTTACGAATGCGTGAATACGGGGATCACGCTCGCCGAGGATCTCGCGGAGCAGAATAAAGACGTGCTGCTTTTCATGGACAATGTTTTCCGTTTTATCCAGGGAGGACAGGAGATCTCGACGCTGCTTGGGCGCGTTCCCGGAGAGTCGGGATACCAGCCCACGCTGCAGTCCGAGGTCAACGCGGTCCAGGAACGGATCCGGTCGATCCCGGGTTACGGGTCCATCACGTCCCTGCAGGCCGTTTACGTGCCTGCGGACGATATGACGGACCCCGCCGTCGTGGCCATTTTTAGCTGTCTTGACGGCGCCCTGGCGCTTTCACGTGATCTTGCCCAGCGCGGTTATTATCCCGCCATCGATCCCTTGAGAAGCAGCTGCTCCAACTTGGACCCGCGCATTGTGGGGCAGAGGCCGTACAACATCAGCCAGAAGCTCATGGCCCATTTTTCCAAACACGCCTCACTGAAGCGTATCGTCCAGGTCGTCGGCGTCGAAGAATTGCCGAAAGAGGACCAGATCGAATACAAACGCGCCGAAAAACTGATCAATTTCATGACCCAGCCCTTCACTGTCGGCGAAGCATTCACCGGAAAAAAAGGGGCGTTCGTGTCCGTGGGCGACGGCGTTGACGACTGCGAAGCGATTCTCAGCGGCGTTTACGATAAATTGCCCGCGTCGGATTTTTATCTTATCGGAAGAGCCCCGAAAAAGAAGACCTGATGCAATCAATGAAAATAGCCTCAGACAAAATATCTTATAAGATCCTCATGAGCTCCGGTGCGGTGTCGCAGGAAGCGCTTGAAAAGGCTTTTAAGGAGGCCGAGACCACCGGACGATCGTTCGTGCAGGTCGTGCAGGATGCCGGGATCCTTCAGGAAGAAGCCATCCTTGAAATCTTTTCCAAGGCCCTGGGCAGGCCCGTTGTGAACCTGAAGGCGGCTCCACCCGATCCCGCGGTTTTTCAGCAGGTTCCCGTCAAGTTTGCGGCTTATTACAAGTTCTTCCCGATCCGGCAAAAAGGGGGGAAACTTTTGATCGCGACCTCCCGTATCCTGGACATACACGTGCTGGACGAAATCAGGTTTGCGCTCGGCTCCGAGATCGAGATCTGTTTTGCCCTGGAAAAAGACATCGAAGAGATGCTTAAAAAATATTACGGTCTGGCCGCGGATACGGTGGACAAGATCCTTTCGGAAACCCCGGCGAGCGAAAGGCCTGCCGCGGCCGGAAGATCGCAGGAAGTGGAAAATCTTGAAGAGCTTGCGGCCGGGCCGTCCGTTGCGCGGGTGGTCAACCAGATCATCCTGGACGCTTACCAGAAACGGGCGAGTGATATTCATTTGGAGCCGTTGTCTTCCGGCATCCGCCTGAGGTACAGGATCGACGGAGTCCTGCAGGAAGCCCCGGTGCCGCGGGAAATGAAAGATTTTTTTTCTCCCATACTTTCCCGCATCAAGATCATGACGAATCTGAACGTGGCGGAAAAAAGGCTTCCTCAGGACGGCAAGATGAGGGTGAAGACGCAGGAAGAGACCCTGGATCTTCGTGTGTCGTTCATTCCCACGGCTCATGGCGAGAGCGTGGTCATCCGGATCCTGCCCGGCAAGAACGTTTTTCAACTGGAGCAGCTGGGTTTCGAGGAAAAGAACCGGAAGATCTTCGAATCGCTTCTGGACAGGCCCAACGGGCTTCTTTTCGCGACGGGACCTACGGGGAGCGGCAAAAGCACGACGCTTTACGCGGCCCTGAACCGTCTGAATTCGCCCGAACGCAAGATCATCACCATCGAAGACCCCGTGGAATACGAGTTGGAGGGGATCAACCAGATCCACGTGAACCCCGAGATCGGCCTTACTTTTTCGAACGGGCTTCGGAGCATGTTGCGTCAGGACCCCGATGTGATGATGGTGGGGGAGGTTCGGGATCTCGAGACGGCCGAGATCGCCATCCAGTCCGCCCTGACGGGACACTTGATCCTTTCGACCCTGCACACGAACGACGCGGCGAGCGGCGTGACGCGTCTTCTGGATATCGGGGTGGAACCCTATCTGATAGCCTCCAGCGTTATCGCGTTCATCGGTCAGCGGTTGGTCCGTTTGATCTGCCCTCATTGCAAGGAGGAGAATATTCATGTTGCGCCGGAGCTCGAGGCCCTGATCGAAAGGGAAAGCGGGATTTCCCAAAAAGTGATCAGGATCTTCCAGGGGAAAGGGTGTGAGAAATGCAACGGGACGGGTTACCGGGGAAGGCTCGCGATCCATGAGTTCCTGATCGTCAACGAACCCATCCGCAAATTGATCGCGACGCGCGCGACCTCCGAGGCCCTCAAAGCCGAGGCGATCAAGCAGGGGATGGTGACGCTCCGCCAGGACGGCTGGAACAAAGTGATTTCGGGAGTCACGACCCCGGAAGAGATCCTGGAAGCGACCGAGCACGAAACGCTGCTTGCGGCGGAAGTCCCTAGGGAAGAACCCGTCGCGAAAGTTCCCGCATCGCAGCCGGAGAGCGTTCCCGCTGTGCGGGACGTTTTTCCGCCCGACAATCCGGGGTCGATCGCAACTCTTTCAGAGACACCGCTTCCGATGGGAGACACTTCGGAACGGGATTTTGTGAATCTGCGGAAATACAAGCGGATCCTGTGCCATCTTCCGATCTTTTACCGGATCGTCCACTACAAAGGGAATCAGCCGAAGGTCCAAAAACTCAAAGACAAGCTTGCGGTGGTCGATTTTGAGGGTTACACCGAGAATGTAAGCGCCGGCGGCATTCTCTTCAAGATCTACGACCAGAAATTACCTCCGGAGGTGACAGGCTCCGCCCAAGTGACGGTGGGGGAGACTTTGGAAGGGGGCGAAATCCTCGATTTTCTTGTCCATCTTCCTGATCAGGAGAACCCAGTCGAATGCGTGGTCAAGGTCCTTCGGGTCATGCGTTCCCAAGAGATCAAAATACCGCTTGTGAAAGCCGACAGACTGTTGTCCGTTGCGACGCTCTTCCTTGCCATCGACAGCAGCGACCGCTCGCGTCTTGAAAAATTCTGTCAAACCCATCAGGCCCCCGATGACGCAGTTTAAATACGAAGCAAAAAAAGGGACGGAATTGATCAAGGGGATCCTCGCGGCCGAAACGCGCGATGAGGCCCTCGACAAGATCAATGAAATGGGCCTGATTCCCGTGGAGCTGGCCGAAACGGCCTCCGACGAAAAAGAAAAAGGTTGGGGGAACCCGGCGTCCCTGCCGGGAAAGGTCAGCGATCGTTCCCTGACGGTTTTTTACCAGCAGCTCGGACGCATGGTCAAGTCCGGCATTCCGTTGCTCGCCGCTCTTACGGTCACCGCCGAACAGACGGAGCAGCGGAAGCTCCGCGTGATCGCGGAGACGGTCAAGAACGAAGTTCGGAAGGGGAAATCTCTCGCGGAGGCCATGGGAGAGCACAAGGTTTTTAATCCCTTTGCGATCGCGATGGTCGAGTTAGGGGAGAATACGGGACATTTGGAGGACGCTCTGACGCGATTGGCCGATTGCCAGGAGCGCCGGGCCCGCGTGCTTCAGAAGGTACGGAACTCCCTGGTCTACCCGCTTTTCGTCGTGGGGTTGGGAGCTTTGGCGCTGGTATTTCTTTTGACCTATGTCGTGCCCCAGTTCTCGAAGCTCTTTGCCGATTTCGGACAGAATCTTCCTCTGCCGACCAAGATCCTCCTCATGGTCAGTACCGGGCTCCAGAAGTTTGGTCTTCCGCTAGGGATCCTTCTCTGGGCTTTTCTGGCGCTTCTCCGGAAGCACTTTCAATCGGGGAAACCAAAAGTTCGCTTCGACCGCTGGAAAATGGGTCTTCCCCTGATCGGAAAGATGGTCTTTATGGCCCAATTCGCCATGCTGGCGCGTTCTATGGAAATGCTCCTCAGGGGAGGATTTCCGCTCCTGAAAGCGCTCCGCATCGCGATCCCCATCGTCTCGAATGATGCCATGAAGGAAGATCTGGCTCAGGCGGTGCTGCGTGTCGAGCAGGGAGACACGCTCAGTGGGGCCCTGAAAGTCTCCGGCTCTTTTCCGTTATTTGCGATCCATCTGATCCTGATCGGGGAAGAAACGGGGCGTCTGGAGCAGTCTTTCAACGACATTGCGGATTGGTATGAGCAGGAGGTCGAAGAGTGCACGCGCGTGATCACCCAGCTGATCGAGCCGATCACGATCCTGGGCGTGGGCTTGTTATTGGGGTTTATCGCGATGGCGATATTACTCCCCGTTTTCAGCATTGATGCGATCGTCTATTAACCTGTGAGGATACTATGAAAAAAATACTCGGGGATTTCCGGCAAAAAGGTTTTTCGCTCATTGAGATCATTCTGGTGGTGATCATTATGGCAACGCTCTCGGCGATGGTGGTGCCGCGTTTGACCGGACGGTCGGACCAGGCGCGCCAGGCGGCGGCGAAAGCGGACATCGAAGTGAATATTCCGACGGCGCTCAAACTTTATGAGCTCGACAACGGATTTTTTCCGGCAACCTCGCAGGGGCTGAACGCGTTGCTTCAAAAGCCCACGACCGCCCCGATCCCGGAAAACTGGAACGGGCCCTACCTGGAAAAACAGCCCATCGACCCCTGGGGGCGCCCTTACCAGTATCAATCTCCCGGAGTGCACCGCCAGCACGATTACGACCTGTATTCGTTGGGGAAGGACGCGAAGCCTGACGTGACCAAAGACGACATCGTGAACTGGGCTCCCGAGCAACCGACCAAGTAGGCATGATGGCCAGGCCGCTGCCCCAAAAAGCTGCTTCTCCGGGAGGGTTCCGGCGTCCCGCGACGAAGGGATTTACGCTCGTCGAGGTTATCCTGAGCATCGTGATCCTAGTGGTCGGTCTGATCGCTGTCCAGAGGACCCTTCTAGGTTCCGTATCCGCGCTGAGCCTGATCGAGAATTGGGACCAAGCCGAGAGCCTTCTCCAAGAAAAGATCTGGGAGTACAAAAGGATCGCGGCTGAAAAACCGAAAACTTTGAAGCCGACCCAGCAGCACGGGGTCCTCCTCGGTAAAAACCGCACCTACCTTTACGATCTGGTCATCCGCTCGATCAACGCGGACGCAACTTTAATGGAAGCGTATTTAAAAATATTCTGGGAGAACCAGGGGGTCCGTCATTCGCTTCCCCGTGTTTTCTACCTGAGAGTGCCCGATGCAAAGAATACAAAAGACGCACCGCGGGTTTAGTATGGTCGAAATGATCGTGGCGCTGACGATCACGGCGTCCCTGGGATTGGCGGTCTATACGACGTTCGCCCAAGGGTTGCGTTTGTGGAGCCGGGCGGCCAAAGGACGGTCCGAGTGGAGGATCAGTCTGTTCCTCGATAAACTCACCAATGAACTGCGGAACGAGTTTGCGGATCCCAAATGGGATTTTCAGGGAGATCCGACAAGCCTCAGTTTTGCGACCGTGGCGCATGGAGGCGAAGACCCGAAGGAACAAAGATTCCGTGATCGTCCGGTCTACCTGCGTTACGGATTCAACGCGCAGAGCGGCGTTGTGGCCCTGCAAAAGTTCAGTTTTGAAGATGTCCTTTCCCCCAAGATCCCCGCCCGGCCCGCCTTTCCCGTTCTGGAGAAGATCCGCACTTTCGGATTGGAATATTACCTTTATGACGCGAGGGCCAAGGGGTACCGGTGGAAGGCGAAATGGAATAAAAATTGTTTTCCCGGGACCGTTAAGGTTACAATTGAGCCCGAAGAGGCCGGCAACCACAAAGTCACGCGAATCATTGACACCCCCGCGGGGGAGGCCTGCTCCGAGGCAAAGGACAAAAAGAATTCATGAATCTCTTGGAAAAAGGGTTGGGCAGTTTCAAAGGGCTGAAACTATTCTCGAAGTTTTCGGCCGCTCCGGTGACCCTCGTAGTGTCCTTCGGCACCGAATATCTTAAGATCGGATACGGCCGGGGCTCCCAAGGGAAGTTCACGATCGAAGGGGTCGCCGTCGAGAGCATCGAGAAGAAAAACGATGCCGAGATCGCGCAGATCCTCGCTCATTATTGCAGCGAACAAAAGATCTCTCCGGTCCAGGCCCTGTGTCTTATCTCCCCGAAGCAGTTCATCTTCAAGAACGTGGATATCCCTTCGACGGAAAAGGAAGAGATCGCGAAGATCATCGATCTTCAGGCGGGCCGTTTCACGCCCTACATGCGCGAAGAGATCGTGATCGATTTTCTGTACCTGGAATCTTTCGCGCAGCACTACACGAGCGTTCTTCTTTTCATCGTGAACCGCAAGATCGCGGAACGGTACCCCATTATTTTTGAAATGGCCGGCCTGAGCCTGGATAAGGTCGTTGTGGCCTCCGAGTGCATGGCCGAGACCTACCGGGAGGCGTTGAAAGGGGCCGTCGTCGGGGGAGCCACGGGCGGCTTGCACGTGGGAGAGGAATATTCCGAATTGACCGTGATCGACGGGAACCAGATCGTTTTCGTCCGGGGGATCCCCATCGGGGCCACGGCGCTCAAGGCTAGCCCCCAGCAGGCGAAGAGCGATTTTGTCGCGGAATTGAACGTCTCCATCAACGCCTATCAGGACCAGGGCGTCGGGAAACCGATCCAGAAAATTCTGGTGACCGGTCTTGCGGAAGGCCTCGCTTCTCTGGAGGAGGACATGAAGGTCTCGGGGGGCGCGAACGCGAAAGAGATCGGGGTGAGCCGCTTTAATTACCGGGAATTCTTCCAGCTGGCAGGACCCGCGCTGAACACGGTGGATCAAATGCCGGAAGTTTCGTTCTTCGAGCTTTTTTCCGTATTGGCGAATTCGGACCGCGCCAAGATCAACCTTCTTCTCCGCGAGGTCAAGATCAAAAAGCAGGTACAGGAGGGCGGCCGGGACGTGATGACCCTCGGGGTCCTGATCATGGCGGTCTTTCTTTTGATCTGCCTGATCATGGGGAGTAATATTTATTTCAAAAAACTGGGGAATCAGTCCTTGCAGACCGCCGGGGGAAAATACGAAGAGGAAGCGAAACGGCTGGAGGCGATCTCGACCAAGAACCGCGTCGTCAAAAAACTTCTCGACAGCCGGGGGAAGGAACTGCTCGTCCTGAACGTTGTGAACGGGTTCGTCGGTGACGACTTGTACCTTTCCCAGGTGAACTATGACAGCGACGGGAAAGTGTCGTTGGGAGGGACCGCGGCGTCCATGTCGCGCGTGTTCGCCTTCGTGACGCAGTTGAGGGATTCCAACTATTTCAGCTCGGTGGAGACCAAGGAAACGCAGTCGCGAAAAGAAGGAAAACAGGACGTGGCCGATTTCGTGATCGAATGCACGCTCGCGCAGGGGTTTTAGATGAAGCTCAGCGAATTCAATTTTGATACCTTTTTTTCCGGGCTCAAAGGGCCGACGAAGACCCTGTTCTTTGTCGCGGTGATCAGCGTGTGCCTTGCCCTGATGGACCGGCTGATGATCGGCCCGTTCCTGTCTCAGGAGCAGTACCTGAAGGCCGAGAATAAGGCCCAGCGGGAGAATATCCGGCGAAGCAAGCGTATTATCTCTTTCCGCGACCGCATCATTGAAGAGTACAACCAATACAGCACTTACCTGGACAGCGGGGACATGACGCAGGAGGTGATCGTGGCCGCTCTTTTGAAAAAGATCGAAACCATCGCGGGGCAACAGACGATCACGATCACGGGGATCCGCCCGGGCGACGTCGAGGAAAAACCTATCTACCGGATCTATAAAACGAGCCTTGATTGCGAAGGCAAGCTGACCAACGTTCTCTCCTTTATCAATTTGCTGGAACAGTCCGATTACTTGTTCCAGGTCCAGAGGTATTCCATGGGACCGAAATCCAAGGGGTCCGACATCATCAAATGCACGATGGATATTTCCCGGATCCTGATCACGACGGAAAACGTCACCGATCTCCAACCCCCCAAGAGCGCCTGACGTGAGAGTCGCCGCGTTTCTGCTCCTTTCGGGCCTGCTGTTCGCAACGGCGTGTTTTGCCTCGACGCAGCAGGAAGATTATCAGCAGGCGATGCAGTATTTCCAGGCGAATCAGTTTAACCAGGCGATCGACGCACTGCAAAGGCTCCTTGAAAAGGACCCGAACCAGGCGCCAGCCTACAATCTTCTTGGCCTGATCTACCTGAAGCAAGACCAAGCGGCAAGCGCGATCGGTTCTTTTGAACAGGCGGTCCGCATTGATCCCAAATATGCCGATGCGTATTTTAACTTAGCTTCGACCTACGCGGGTCCGGCGAACCGCCCTCAACTAGCGGCGGCCAATTTCAAAAAGACCCTGGAGGCTGATCCCAATTATACGAAGGCTCACTTCGGCCTTGGGTGGTTCAGCCTCACGGCGAATGAAGACGCCGAGACGGCTGCCGAACATTTCAAGAAGGCGATTGAAAGCTATCCCGAATTCGCCGAAGCCCATTATGGTCTCGGGCTGGCGTACGTGCAGATGGGGAAAGCACCGCTGGCCCTAAAAATCGTGTCGCAGTTGCGGGGCATGGGGCGCGAAGACCTGGCGACTTACATGGAAACGGCGATCCGCGGAGAGAATCTTTCGGATCGCATGAAAGCGGAGAACCCGCCGCCGGAGGAAGCCCCGGCCGCCGCTCCGGCCGAGGGGGCCGCGAACAGCCCGCAGCCGGCGTCCGAAAAGACGGATTTCCTTTCGGATCTCTCTCAGTGGAAAGCGAACCCGCAGGCCAAAAAGCCGGCCGAGGACCGGCGGGACACTTTTTTTTGAGGACTTAAGCCCCGCTTTAGGATTTGATTTCGCCGTCTTTTTCGAGCTTCTTCAGCCGGAAATCCAGTTTCGCGATCGTTTGCGCCAGATTTTCCGTCCGATTATTCTGCTCATTGATGTAAAGCGTGAGGAGGAGACTGAAGAGGAGCACGAAGATCAATAGCAGGAAGAAAACAAAATTGCTCGGCAACGTGAATCCCACCCCCTTCGAAATCGCCTGAAGCCAGACCTCCTTGATGCTGAAGAGGAGGGCCAGCAAGCTGGAGACGAGCCATGTGACGGCGTATTTGAAGGACATTTTTTCACGCCGGATGAGGTTGAGGACAAAAAGCAGGATCGTTCCCGTCAAGATGATCGCGAATGTTTTTGGCTGCATGGTGCGCCTCCTAGGATTTTTTCTTCAGCAGATCGATGAGAATGGCGAAGGTGACCTTGATCATGTAATACAACGTCGCGAGGGGACGGATCGATGAGCGCCCGCTCCGCCTCTCCCGCATTTGGACGGGGACTTCTCCGATACGCATCCCGCGGCGCTTGGCGATCTTGATGGCCTCAGGTTCGGGGAAATCCACGGGGTAATACGCGGCAAAGATCCCGTTCAGTTTTTTCCCGGTAGCGCGAAACCCCGATGTCGGGTCGGTCAAATAAAGACCCGTCAGCAGTTTCAGAAGATGACAAAAAAAACGGATGCCGAAGCGTCGTGCCGCGGTGGAGCGGAATGAGGACGCGTCGTGATCGAGGAAGCGGCTTCCGATGCACAGGTCTAGTTTGTCTTCCAGGATCGGCGTGATCAGGGAGAGGATGAGCTTTGGATCGTGCTGCCCGTCGCCGTCGACCTGGACCGCGATGTCGTAACCCTGCTCGTGGGCGATCTGATAGCCGGTCTGGACGGCCCCGCCGATGCCGAGATTGAAAGGGAGGTTGGCGACACAGGTCCCCGTCTTGAGGGCCTCTTCAGCCGTAAGGTCGCTCGAACCGTCGTTGATGACGACTCGGTCGGCTTGGGGGAATGTCGTCTTGATCTCTTCGAGTAACCGGCCGATGGAACCGGCTTCGTTGAGCGCTGGAATGATGAGTAGAATTTTTGGGTTCATAATCGATCAATTCTAGTCTATTATGCTCTAATTCATTGGGAACTCAAAGGTTTTTAACGGAAACGGTTTGAGATCATATGCAGGCGAAGAGTTCTTTTTTCCCTCGTTTGAAATTTTTTTCCGCGCTTTTCATCATCGGGTTCCTGGCTCTCTATTTCCGGACCTACGCGATCCACGGCGGTCCTTTTCTGTCGTTCCGCTCGTCGGCCGCCATCGCCCGCGATTATGTGGAGAGGAGCATGGAATCCCAGATCCAAAGCGCCATTGAAAAGGCCGACCCCAAGATTCCGTCCCAGGAAAGAGAAAGGCTGGCGATCCTTCAGACGGAGCGTTTGAAGCACGACAACCGGGAGCAATACGACCAGGCGGTCCGGAGCGCGGAGGGAAGTATTGAAAGCAAACGGCACGGGCGTCAGCGCTATCTCCTGGAAGCCGATCCCTACCACTACTATTATCAGACCGAGCGACTATTGGAGACTGGCCGCATTGCGGACGTTAAAAGGGCCGGACAATACCTCAATCCCCTCATGAGGGCTCCACACGGCCATTGGGAGACCTATTCGCTGCATCCCTATATCGGACTTTGGTGCTACAAGGTACTCCGTACGTTCGATCCGGAGATCACCCTGATGGAGGCGGTGGCTTACGTGCCGCTTTTTCTGACCCTGGTCATTCTTTTGGTGTACGGAGGATTCGGATGGATCCTCGGTCTTCCTTTGGCCGCAAGCGCGACCGGGATGATGATCATTGCTCTGTCGCCGATCTTTATCCAGCGAAGCGCTCTCGGCTGGTTTGACACCGATCCTTATAATTACGTTTTTCCGGTCACGATCCTTGCCTGTGTTTTTGGGGGCATGCGGGGGAAAGAAAAGGGAGTGGCTGGCGCGGTTCTGGCGGCTTTTTTTACGGGGCTTTACGCGCTTTTTTGGACGGGCTGGCCCTTTATGCTGGTCCTCGTGCCCGGGTGCCTGGGGGGAAGCGTTCTCTGCTTGTGGGGGATCCGGCGCTGGAAGGCTTCCGCGATGGTGGCGGAAGGCGCGCGTTTTCTGGGGATTTACATCGCGGCGGCGTGCGTTTTTCTGGCTATTTTTCTGACGCCCGCGGGATTCCTGAACTCCATGGGGATGGGATGGGACGTTCTGAACAAATTCGCCCTGGCCGAATGGGACATCTGGCCGAACGTTTTTCTGACCGTGGGAGAAGCGAACGGGATCGGGCTCAAAAAGCTGATCTTTCTCACGGGGAATTACTTCACGTTCGGTCTCGCCCTGAGCGGGCTGGTTTTGGAAGGACGGCACGCCTTCAAACAGGGCGATGCCTATGCGCGTTTCCGGTTCATCTTTCTGGCGCTCTTCAGCGTCCCCATTTTCCTGATGTCGTTGAAAACGGAGAGATTCTCGGTGCTGTTCGTGCTGCCGCTCGCGATCTTTGCCGGGTTCGGCGTGGTGAGGCTTCTGGACGCTTCCGGAATCTTCGGGCGTTTGAAGGGCTTGCTGCCGTTTCTGGGGAGTGAGGCGTCCCGCAGGCGCGCGGGCCTTGCCCTGATTCTGACCGCTTTCCTTCCCATGATCTTTCTGTCCGCCCACGTGGTCGCCGGCGACATCCACCCGATCATGGATGATGTCTGGAACGATGCCTTGCTGGAATTGCGCGCGAAGACCTCGGAGGACGCCATCGTCAACAGCTGGTGGCCGCCGGGATATTTCGTGACCGGCGTGGCTCACCGGGCGGTGATCGCCGACGGGGGAACCCAGCATTTTCGTGAAACTTACTGGATGTCGCGGGTTCTGATGACGGACGATGAACGCGAAGCGGCGGGGATCCTTCGCATGCTGGACCTCGGCGGCAACGACGCGCTGGACCTTCTTTTGAAACAAGGCATGGAAGTCGCGGACGCGGTTGACCTGCTCTTGAAGATGGTGCGGACCGGACGAGGCGAAGCGTTTGTCGCGCTGCCGGCATCCATGACGCCGGAGCAAAAGAACGCGTTGCTCGATAAGACCCACGGCCGGGGAACGATGCCTCCGGCTTATGTCCTGCTCTACAATGACCTGGTCGAACAGAACCTGGCTGTCAGCGTCATGTCCCGCTGGGATTTCAGGAAAGCCAAAGCGCTCGGAGAAAAAAAGCGGCGGCATTCCGGAGGGATCTTCGGCGTTCTGGGGAAAGATGTCGGCGGCAGTTATGTGCGTGAGCTTTTGAGCGTTTCGGGGACTTTGCTGAAGTATACGCCCGTTTCTCCCTTGACCGCTCGCGACGGTGACCAATTAACCTTCAAGAACGGGGTCCGGGTGAACCTGGCCGTTAAAGAAGCGTTGCTGGGCGTTTCGCCGGAGGGGAGGCTCCTGAAACCCAGCGGTCTTTTCTATGTCGATGACGGAAAGCTCGTTGAAAAGAAATACGAGGACGGCATTCCGGACGCCGCCGTTCTCTTTTTTGAGGATGCCGGCACGTTCTATGCGGTCCTGGCGGACGCCCAGTTGATCCGTTCGGTTCTTTTCAGGCTTTATTATCTGAAAGGACAGGGACTGTCTTTTTTTAAACCTCTCGTGGAAAAAGGGGTCTTCGCGGGAGGGACGGTGGTTCAGGTTTTTGAGCTTGACCGGAAAAAGTTACCTGTCTGAGGCGGGAGGAACGGCCGTTTATTAAACAATGAGCAGTGGAAGCCGATAACATACCCATCGGGAAGTGGAGGCGTCACGTGAAAAATTGGCGGGACATTTTTTTTATCGGGTTGTCAGGAGCGTGCTTGTTTTTCGCGGGGGTCGCGGTCGCGGCAGATGTCCCCAGCGAGGATCAGGCGGTCCAGAAAGTTGGCGTGGCCTGGAACATGGCCAAAGACCGGAAGATCGAGAACGACGGAGGTCTTTACCAGCCGGAGGGATTGGACAAATACATGAGACGGCTGGTCGATGAGCTTTCGGCAAGGATCGATCAGCTCGCACAGCAGAACAGGGCTCTTGAGAGTAAAATCGACCGGCTTCTTCAGCAAAACGACGAGATCGAAAAAAAGATCGGCCTGCCGCCTTCTCGGCAAACGGGGACTGCCTCGGCTTCCGATCAGTCCAGGGATGTCCTCTTATGAATCCCGGTCTTGTCTCGATCGTCGTGCTCAACTGGAACGGCAAGGATGTCATTTTCGAATGTCTGGATTCCCTGCTACAGCAGACTTACCGGCCTTTTGAGATCGTCCTGGTCGATAACGGTTCCACGGACGGCTCCCTGGAAATGATCCGGGAGCGCTACGGCGCGTCTCTGGTGATCGTGGCCAGTAAGACCAACGTGGGGTTCGCCGAAGGGTGCAATGTGGGGATCCGTGCCTCGAAAGGCGAGTTTATCGCCCTGGTCAACAGCGACGCGACGATGGAGCCTTCCTGGCTCGCGGAAATGGTCAAAGGGATCCAGGAGCCTTCTGTCGGGATGTGCGCTTCCAAGATTTACTATTATGGGAAAAAAGGCCTGATCGAGAACACGGGGCAAACGATCACCCGGGACGCGCTGGGACGGACGCGCGGTCGTTTGGAGAAAGATGAGGGCCAGTACGATTCGGTCACCGAGGTCTTTTGTCCCAGCGGTTGCGCCGGTCTCTACCGGCGGGACATGATGGAAAAGATTGGTCTTTTTGACGGGTTATTTTTCGCCTACGCCGATGACATTGATGTCGGTCTCCGGGGAAGGCTGCTGGGCTATCAATGCCATTATATTCCCACGGCGGTCGCCTACCACAAATTGTCCGCGTCCTTCGGTCTTTTGTCGTCCTTCAAGGCTTACCTTGTCGAGCGGAACCGGCTTTGGGTCCTAATCAAATGTTTCCCGATGCGGCACCTGCTCCAGGCACCTTGGTACACGCTGACGCGTTATTTTTATCATTTTTACGGGATCTTTCACCGGCAGGGACCGGCGGCGCAATTCCTGAAAAAATCATCCTTCCTCAGCCTGGCCTGGGTGGCCGTCAAAGTTTATTTGTCGACTTTCTGGCACCTGCCGCATCTTCTGAAAGAGCGCGCCCGCGTTCGTCGTGAGAGCAAAGTGTCGTCTCGGGAATTCGAACAATGGCTCACGCGTTTTGGCCTGACCTCCAGGGAAGCCGCACTCAAAGAACTTTCGTTCTGATCAGGGAGAGCAGATGAACCGACATGATTCCCCCGGGTCCTCCAAAGGCAGCATTCTAATCCTCGTTTTCTTCGTTCTTGTGGTGAGCAGTATCTTCAGCCTCTCGGTCGGGTACATGGTCCGTCAGAAGATTGGCGTGATTTCCCGTTTGGAGTCGCGCCAGAAATTGCGGCTTATCGGGGAAGCGGCGGTTCAGAAGGGCGTCAGCGTTCTTCTCGATTACAAAAAGGGCATTACCCAATGCGAAGCGCTCAATCAGCGATGGAGTAGGAATGAGCAGGAATTCCGGAAGATCAGGGTGGGCGGCGGGGAATTCACGGTGTCTTATGCCACGGGAACTTCCTGGGACAAGGGACAGGAACCGGAGATCCGTTACGGTCTTGTCGATGAGGAACGGAAAATAAATTTAAATCTCGTAAAGTCTCGCGATGTTCTCCAGCGGCTTTTTAAGGAGTGCGGAGGGCTTCCCAAAGACGAGGCTCAAGCGATGGCGGAAGCGCTGATCGATTGGAGAGACGAAGATGACGACGCCTCCATGTCCGGAGCGGAAAGCCGTTATTACAAGGGCCTGAATCCGCCGTATGCTCCCCGGAACCAGGCGCTGAAGGCCCTGCCCGAATTGCTCTATATCAAAGGGATGACCCCCGCGATCTATGAAAAGATTCTGCCATATGTGACCCTGGAGAGCTCTGGTCTCGTCAATGTGAATACCGCTTCACGGCCCGTCCTTATCGTCGCGGGCTTCGACCCCGTGATCTGCGACAAGATCCTCTCCTTCCGGAGGGGCCGGGACCGTCGCGAGGGAACGGAGGACGATCAGGCGTTCACGGATGTGGGCGGTGTGCCTCAAGTGCTTGCTTCCAATGGGTATTTGTATGATAATGAGACGCCAAGTTTGGATGGAGTCATTCAGTCCGGCCTGCTCACGGTCAACTCCAGGAATTTCTCGGTTCAGGCGGTAGCACGGCTGGACCATTCACCCCGTGGGTTACGTGTAAAGGCTGTTTTCGACGAGACAGGAGCCATTAAATGCTGGGAAGAAGAGTTCACCGTTTTGCCCTTATAGCTCTTTTGTGTCTGGCCGTTCTTCCCTTCTCTTTCCTGCATGCCCAGGAGGAAGGCGCCGGTCTGATCGAGGAACTGAAACTTTTCTCCAAGGCTTTTGGGGCTATTTATGAGGCTTATCCGGGGAATCTCCAGCCCCGCGCGGTGCTTTATCAGGCGGTGAAGGGCATGCTCGGATCTTTGGATAAGTATTCGGAATTCATTGAGCCGGAGCGCTACCAGCTCATCCAGATCGCCATGAAGGGGGAATACGCGGGGATCGGGGCGATCCTGAAGATGGTGGGAACGAAAGTCGCGATCCGGGCGGTCGAGCCGGGGAAACCGGCGGAAAAAGCGGGCCTGCTCGCCGAAGACATCATTCTGAAGATCAACGACGTGACGATCGAGAAGCAAACGATCGCGCAGGTCGCCGCGATGCTCCGCGGGGACGAGAACACGCCGGTCGTTTTGAAGGTCATGCGCGGTCCCGCGGGCGAGATCTTCGATATCAAGATCCAAAGGCAGAAGATCGAGATCCAGGCCATTCAGGACGCCCGCATGATCGGAAAGTCGCTCGGGTATATCCGTCTTGTCGCCTGGCAGGACAACACGACGTCCCAGGCGGAAAAGGTCCTGAAAGACCTGAAGAAAAAAGGGATGAACGCCCTGATCATCGATCTCCGGGACAACGACGGGGGACTCATGACGCAGGCGGTCGCCATGGCGGAACAGTTTTTGCCGAAGGGCAAGAAGATCCTCACGGTGCAAAGCAAGATCGCGGAACAGCGGAAAGAGTATTTTTCTTCAAAGGACAAAGGTTATTTTGATATGCCGCTCGCGGTCCTTGTGAACGCGAAGACGGCGAGCGCCTCCGAGATCTTTTCGGGAGCGCTTCAGGATTATCAGCGGGCCACGATCGTCGGCGTGAAGACCTACGGGAAGTGTTCCGTGCAGTCGGTGATCCCGCTGGACGACGTCAGCGGTATGAAATTAACCACGGCGCGTTACCTGACCCCCGAGGGGCGAGTCCTTGACGGGATCGGTCTGGTGCCGGACCGGGTGGTGGAGAACGCGCCCGGCGCGGCTCCCGGAACGGACGCCCAGACATTGGCCGCCGTCGCGGTTTTGGAAAAATTCAAATAGCGGAAAAAACGGAAGAAATCTCTCAAAGAAAGGGAAAAGAATGAAAAAAAATGTCGGGTTGGTCGTATTCGGAATTGTGGCGGTCGTGCTGTTTCTGGGTTTTATGAATATTCAGGCAAAGAAAAAGCCCGCGGAAGAAAAGCCGGGGGTCGGCCTTCAGTTTCCGGACATGATGAACCAGCTGAGCCGGAACATGACGCTGTGGAGCCGCATGAACCTGGACGAGAAAAAACAGGCGATCAACGCCGTGATCGCGATCTACAAGAGCCGCGATAATGTCGCGGTCCTCAACACGCCCGAGACCTACGCGTCCCGCATCGACGAGACGCTGGCGAGCGATCCCGCGGTGATGAATCTCGATATCCTGACCATGATCCGGATCCTCGCGATCATGGACTACGACTATTACAACGGAAAGAACAAGGACGCGCTCGCGCGGGAGACTTTGGGAGAAAAGGCTTTCGCCGAGAACCAAACGCGGCGGCAGACGCTGGCTCAAGGTCGTTAAAAAAGTTTCAGGTTTTATGGTGAAGGGGCAGGCGATCTCTCAGGAGGTCGTCTGCCCTTTGCTTTTGGGGAGGATCAGGGTCAGGGCTTCAAAGCCGAACGCGACCGCCAGGATGCCCGAATGGAGCAGGAGCCGGGCGAAGGCGGTCTGGATCTGGAATTTGAGGTCGTAGGGAGTCAGGTGAAGGGTTAAAAAGTACCCCAGATTGATAAAAAGGACCGCGCCAAAAACGATCCACGCGCAGCGATCCGCTCCGGTTATTTTTTTGAGACTTCGGAGGAGCGCCCCCGCGGCAAAAATGATCCACGTTCCTTTCCACGAAGTGAACGATGTCATATGAACGAAGAAAGCCTGGAAGATCAGGGATGTCCGGTCCCAGCCTCCGAAAAGAAGCCGGAAGTAATCATGAAGGGCCCGCTTGGGGCCCAGGTACTCTCCGGTCGTTCCGAGGAAAACTTTCAGGATGACAATGGCGAGCAGCGGAAGAACGACCCCTCCCGCGAACCAGGCGAGGGGTTTCCAGTCGCGCGCTTTCCTGCGGCCCCTGAACGCACAGTAGATTCCAAGAAAAACAGCGGCTTCCGCGAGGAAGAAAAGCCCTTCATTTTTGGTCCACGCTGCCAGCCCTCCCAGCAAGCCCGAAACGCAGAAGAGCCGGACTTGTCCGGAGCGGACCGCGGCCGTGAGCGTTAAAACGGAGGCGGCGATAAAAAAGCCGAGAGGAACGTCCGCGTACTGCTGGAGGGACCAGAATAAATAAGGTCCCAGGACAAGAAAAAAAGTGCCGGCAAACCAGCCGGTGGCGGAGGAAACGTACGCCCGGAGATACCAGACCAGAAGGAACGCGCAGGATACGTAGAACCCCAGGGAAACGACGGGGCCCCAAATCAATGATTCCCGGCCCAGCCAGTGCCAGCCCCACGCCTGGATACCGGGAAGAAGCAGCGGGTAATCGGGATGGGACCAAAAGAGTTTTGGGGAGAACATGCCCTGCCAATCCGCAGGTGAGCGGAAAAAGAATTTTGCTTTCAGGGACCAAAAAAAACGCGCGTCCCAGCCTCCCCAAACATTCAAAGGCGTTGAAAGGGAAAAAAACTGGATTACAGCGAAAAGAGCGCCGAGGAAGAGAAAAAGTCCTGCAAGGGAAAGGAGAATTTCCGCAAGCAGGCGTTTATTTTGAAGGTCGATCTTTTGAAAATGGGCGAGAGGTGGGAGAGCCTCAGCGGAAGACAGGGGATCTCGCGCGTTTCGTGAGATCACGTATCCCAAAAGGGCGGTGGTGAGGAGCAGGCTCGCGGCGAGCGACAGGAATTTCCCTTGCGAGGGACAGATCAGATAAGCGAAGAATAAGATCAGGGAGCAGACGCCGGCTCCCACGGGGAAGGCCATGGCACTATAGAAAAAGATCCGGTTCCTCAGGGGTATCCCGTGAAGGACAACGTGCAGCGTCAGCATTCCGAGGAAGCACGGGGAAAAAACGGCGGCCAAAAGATTCATAAAGTCTTCTCGGCGAGCCCTTTGCCGGCTCCAAGGCTCGCCCGCAGTTGATAACCTGACTCCCGCAAACGGGTGGTTGCGATGGCTTCGGAGGAGCAATAAACAAAGGCGTGATTTTCCTGCGGGAAGGGGTTCAGGATCAGGGGCACAAAATAGCTTTGGGCCGAAAAAGTTTTCGCGATATCCATCGAGTAAAGATTATAAGGAACGTCCGTGATGAAGCTCACGCTCCCTTGGGGGGGGGCGTAGGGCGCGAAGATCGAAAAGGCTTCGTTCGGGTCGCGGAAGTCCTGTTTATTGTTCTCCCAAAGACGCTGCCGGAGCGCGAAGGCCTGGTCGGGAAGGGCCGGAAGTTCCGCGTTGGCGATCACGGCGAAAACGAATCCGTAGAAGAGAAGCGTCACCGTCCAGGGGAAAATGCCGCCGGAACGGATAAGATTGAGAGCTTGTTTTAGCATAGTTTATTTGGTAATATACCCCAGTTTGTGGCGTATTTAAATACTCATTTAAAGAAAGTAACCGTTTTCAGCCTAGGGGAGTGCTTCTCTATGAAAAAAGTGACGGGGTTATTTCTTTGCGTTGTTTGCGTTTTCACATTTTCGGCTTATGATTGGGGCAGGAAACCCAAGGCCAAGAAGGATACCCAGGGAACACAGCAAACTTCCGATGTGACCCAAACGGCAAGCATTCCCGCCACCGCTCCCGTTGTTTTCCAGAAGAAGTCTGAAAAGACGTATAAAGAAGTGGAAACAACGACCCCAGCGATGACGAAAAAGGTCGCCCAAGAGAAGGTCTCTGAAAAGAAGGAGACGACCCCATCGGTAGAAAAGGCCATGCCACCCGCGGCCAGTGTCGCAGAGACTCCGGTTTCAGCCAATGATAAGGCGGTTGCTATTGTGACGCTCGCGAAGATCGTAGGTTCCGGAACTCCGGAAGAGCGGAAAGCGCGTATCGAAAGTTTGAAGCGTTTGAGCCAGGCGTTGGCGAAAAGTCAGGGGCAGCAGACATAATTTTTCCCCGCGGAAAAAAGATCCTGACCCACGATCCGTTATTTAAGGTGAGCCCTGTGTTCCTTACGGAACATGGGGCTTTATTTTTTTAGCGGATTCTTCACCACAGCGCAAAGCGCGACTCCGTCGGCTTTGACTTCATAAAGGGTCCCGAGTGGAGGCCAGTGCCGTTCGACCTCTGAGGGCGGCCATCCGCGGGGAAGCTCCAGCGCGTAGTCCCAGGGCTCGCGGAAAGCGATCTGCGGTAGGTAGAGGGGCGCGTAGATGATGTAATAGAGCGGACTGTTCGTTAAAAAATCCTCCGGATAGGAGAACGGGTGGTAGGCCGCGCCGAATTGATTGTGGAGTATGGGATACGAAGTCATGACGCAGCCGGAGCTGCGGACCAGGAGCGGCCGACCAGGAGCGACCCGGGCGTGATATTTCGCGAGCCATTCCGCGCCTTTCCTCAAGGAGTTACCCCAATAATCGGTCTCGTATTGCTTGAAAGCCCCCGACAGCCCGCCGACCAGAGGATTAAAATAAACATACTCGTTCGGGTGGTTCTGGATCATCCAAAAAGCCGGTTCAGCGGCCTGGACTAAAAAAAAGATCCCGAAAAGGACCTGGCTGCGGGAGCGGACGGCCATTGCCCAAGCTGCCTGGAAGGTTAACGAGATCAAGACGATCCAAAGAGGATAAATGAAGAGGACATGCCGCCAACTGTCATAAACGATCGATCTGTGGAGGATGATGGCCAGCAAAGGGGACAAGGCGCCGACGGCCGTCATGGACAGGAAGAAAACATCATGGGTCCGGACAAGCCTGCGCAAAAAAAACACAAGAAAGCACAGGCCCGAAAGAAAAAACAAAGGGCTGCTGATCAGGATCCATTTGGGAAGGTAGTGCCAGGGCAGTGCGCTCGCCTTGAGAATGTTCCCTTCAAAGAGGATCGGGTTGTCCCAGAGAGTGTAATTGGAAAAAATAAACAGCGTTTTAAAGGGATTGATCAGGGGATTCTGCTGGGCATAGGGCCAAAGGAGCGATCCGCCGGCATAACCCAGCGCCGCGATGAGAGACGCGCGCCACGCAAGGCCCGTCCAGTCCGCGGGGACCTTTCCGGCCCATTGTTTGTAAAAAACGTAGGCCGAAGAAAAGAAAAATAAATAGGGGATCAGGATCAGTGCTCCGGCCCGCACCCAAATACCGGCGGCGATGCCGAGGGCCAAGGCCGCAGACAGCCGGAGGGGCGGCCGCGGGAGCGTTTTGATCCAGCGGATCATAAAATAAAAAAAGAAAACATGCACGGCGGCGAGGGGGATATCCTTCGGATCGTTCATGCAATTTCCCAGGAAACGCGGCGAGAGAAAGATCAGGACCAGGGCCAGCATGCCGGTTTTCCAATTTCCGAGTTCTCTGGCAAGGAGCCCCGTGAAAAGAATGGCGAGGAATCCGGCGAAGGCGTTGAACAGGTGTGCCGCGGCGAAAAAGCCC
>CAIJDY010000085.1 GCA_903819565.1 Candidatus Omnitrophota bacterium
CGTCCCTTTTTTCAGGAGGTCCCGATCTTAAACGAGTCCCTGATCGATCATGGCATCCGCCACTTTGACGAACCCCGCGATGTTGGCCCCTTTGACGTAATCAATATAATTGTCGTCCTCGGTGCCGTACTTAACGCTGCTCTCGTGGATCGAGATCATGATCCCGTGCAGGCGCTCATCAACCTCTTTCCGGAACCAGCGCAATCGCATGCTGTTCTGGCTCATTTCAAGGCCCGACGTCGCCACCCCGCCCGCGTTCGCCGCTTTGCCGGGGGCGTAGAGGATTTTCGCCTTTTGGAAGACCGCGATGCCTTCCGGCGTGGTCGGCATGTTGGCGCCTTCCCCGACCGCGATGCAGCCCCCCTTCACGAGGGCCTTCGCGTCCGCTTCATTGATCTCGTTCTGCGTGGCGCTCGGGAACGCGGCGTCGCACGCCACCTTCCAGGGCCGCTGCCCCGCGAGGTATTCGCAGCCGAAGGCGTCCGCGTATTCCTTGATACGGCCGCGCTTTTCGTTCTTGAGCTCCATCACGAACTTCAGCTTCTTGTCATCGATGCCCTTCTTGTCATAGATCGTCCCGTCGGAATCCGACAGCGTTACGACCTTGGCGCCGAATTCGTTCAGCTTTTCGACCGTGTACTGCGCCACGTTCCCGGACCCGGAAACCGTACAGACCTTGTCCTTGAACGATTGTTTTCTCGTCTTGAGCATTTCCTGGACGAAATAGACGCATCCATAGCCGGTCGCCTCGGGACGGATCAGGCTGCCGCCCCAATTCTGGCCTTTGCCGGTCAGAACGCCCGTAAATTCGTTGCGCAGCCGCTTGTACTGGCCGAACATAAATCCGATCTCGCGGCCGCCGACCCCGATGTCCCCGGCCGGAACGTCCGTGTCCGGTCCGATGTGCCGGGACAGCTCCGTCATGAAACTTTGACAGAACTTCATCACTTCATTGTCTGATTTTCCCTTCGGGTCGAAATCCGAACCGCCCTTGCCGCCGCCCATGGGAAGCGTGGTCAGGCTGTTCTTGAACACCTGCTCGAACGCCAGGAACTTCAGAATGCCGAGGTTCACGCTGGGGTGGAAACGAAGGCCTCCCTTGTAAGGACCGATCGCGCTGTTCATTTCGATGCGGAATCCGCGATTGACCTGGATCTCATTCTTGTCATCAAGCCAGGGGACGCGGAAGAGAAGCACCCGCTCCGGCTCGACCATTCTCTCCAGGATCTTCGAATTCTTGTACTTGGGATGTTTCTCGATAAAAGGCGTCACCGATTCCACCACTTCCCGAACCGCCTGGTGGAATTCTTTTTCCCCGGGATTCCGGGCGATCACCTTTTTCATGAATACGTTGATCTCTTTTTCCGCTGCGCTTTCCCCTGTTTTCGCCATTGTTTTCACCCCTTCGTTTGATGTTCCGGGAATCTCCTGTCTCCGCCCCTGGTTCACGGCGCCAGACCCTTTTGGCCAAAAAAAAATCCTTCCCGGCAGAAAACCCCCGCCAAGAAGGACGTCGTTATCCTTATCGAAAAATCGAAGAAAGCCGCTTCGCTCTCTTCCCGCCGAACACTCACTTTGTGTTCTGTGGTCGGATTATAGCACGGAAATATTGATTGCCAACTCGAATTTCATTCTTTGCCGGATGAGAATTTCTGCATTTCCGCGCTCAACAAAATGGCCTCCGACACCTCCCGCATACTCTTGCGCTTGTCCATGCTGTACTTCTGGATCAGCTTATAAGCCCCCTGCTCGCTCAAACATTCCCGTTTCATCAGGATCCCTTTAGCGCGCTCGATCACTTTCCTCGCTTCCAGTTCTTCCTGGATCACCTGCGATTCCACGACCAGCCTGAAATTCTCGATAACGATCGCCGCCTGGTTCGCGATCGATTTGATGACGCTGATCTCGCTTTTGCCGAAGCGATGGGGCCTGGCAGTGTAACAGTTCAACACCCCGATGACGTTCCCTTTAAAGATCAGCGGCACGCTCAGCAAGGAACACAACCTCTCTTTTTGGGCGATCGCCTGATTGAGGTACCGCTTGTCTTTTCGCACGTCCAGCACGGTGATCGGCTTCCCGCTTTGGGCCGCCTTTCCGGCGATGCCTTCCCCGAGTTTCGCGTTGGGTTTTTTATTGTAAAATTCGCTGACGGACTGGGTCGCCTTGACGGCGAGCTCGTTCGTATTTTTATCGAGCAGCATCAGCGAGCAGATCTTGGAGTTCATGACCTCGGCGGTCACCGTCACGATCAACTTAAGGATCTCCTCCAGATACAGGTCCGAAGTGACCGCGTCGCTGATCTTCGCCAGCGCTTCGATGATCTGCCTGCTGTTCAGGGACTTCATGTGGGAAAGCTCCTCCTTTAAGGATGACGCAAGTTGCAGGATTATTTTTCGAGCAGGCGCCTGATCTTCGCGAGAAGTTCCGCAGAATCATAAGGTTTACGGACGCATTCGTCCGCGCCGGCGGCAAAGCATTTATGCTCCACGTCATCGAGTCCCGCGGCCGTAGCCGTCACGATCGGGATCCCCTTGGTGACAGGGTTCTTCCGCAGGCGCCGGGTGACCTCCAGACCATCGATGCCCGGCATGATGATATCCAAAAGGATGAGGTCCGGCTTTTCTTTCACGGCCTTTTCCAGTCCCTTGAGACCGTTTTCAGCCTCAAGCACCGTAAAACCATCCTTTTTAAGCCGCATGGCCAGGATCAAACGCTGGTCCGGTTCATCCTCGATAAATAATATCTTCTTTTTTCCCTCAGTCATTTTTCAGCCCCTTTTCCGTAAGATCGCGGCAGAACAAATGTGACCGTGGTTCCTTCGCCCGGCACACTTCTCGCCCAGATCCGTCCCCGATGCATTTCAATGATCCCCTTCGCAATCGCAAGGCCCAAACCGACCCCTTCCTTCCCGGCACCCGCCGGCCACGAGAACTGCTGGAACTTTTCGAACATCTTGGCCATGTTCTCCGGAGTGATCCCGACCCCCGTATCCCGGACACTGCATTCGATCTCCTCCCGCAGGACCCTCACGGAAACCTCGACATTCCCTTGCGGGGTGAACTTGAGCGCGTTCCCGATCAAATTCGTAAGAACCTGCGCGATCCCGTCCTTGTCCGCGCGAGCCTTCGCCTCTTCATCCCCGTAAACGGCCGTTAACGCGACTTCCGCTTTCCGCTCCATGTGCTCGAACTCCATAACCGTTTCCCGAACAACCTCCCTCAGGTCCACGTCCTTGAACACCATTTTCCACTTGCCGCTTTCGATCCGCGAAACATCCAGCAGCTTGTCGATCATCCGTGACAACCGATCAATGTTCCTCATCACCGTCTCAAGGAGCAGCTTCTGTTCGTCCGTGATCCCCCCCGCCGAGCCGTCCAGGAGAAGGCTGATCCCGCCCTTTTCGATGGACAAGGGGGTACGGAGTTCATGCGAAAGGGTCCGTACGATCTCATTCCGGAAGTCTTCGACCTTTTTTTGTTCTGTGACATCTACCGCGACCACCAACGCCGACGGTTCTTCGCTCCCCGCAAGCTTGAACGGGATCTTGAACGTCTGCAAAAAATGTTCGCGTTTCGCGACATCCGTAAAGACCCGGGGCGAAAATGCCTTGGGCTTCCCGGTCCGGATCACTTCCCTGTCTTCTGCAAGGATACTTTCCGCTTCTTTTTTTACGGGATGGAAATCTTTTTGTCTTTTCCCCACAAGTTCCTCGGGACGCATTCCGTAAAGTTCCGCCATTGCCCGGTTCGCCATCAAAAAACGTCCCGTGACATCTTTGGCGCAGATCAAGTGCGGGACCGTGTCAATAATCTCCCGCAATTCCCGCTGGCTTTCCCGTATAGCCTCCTCCGCCTGTTTGCGCTCGGTAATGTCCTGAAACGTACCCATCACGAAGACGCGTTCTCCGTCAACTACCGGCGCGAGTCCCCGCACCTCGGTCCAGATCTTCTTGCCCGTGCCCGTGATCCCTTGGCACTGCAAAGAAAACCTCTCGCCGATGGCTAGGCAACGAGAAATGCTGTCTCTCAGCTTGGGAATGTACTCGGGCAGATAGAACTTCAGCCCCTCCGCCAGTCCGGGCTGCCGGCCCTTGGGAAGCCCGATAATCTCAAACACCCCGTCGGTCCACTCAAGATAATCCGTAAGGGGATTCGCTTTCCATCCGGCCAAACGGGCGATCGTCTGGGTCTCCTGAAGGAATAGCTGGGTCTCCCGCAAGGCCTCTTCCACCTGCTTGCGCTCGGTGATATCAAACACAACCGACCAGATACGGTTTTTACCGTCCGCCCCCGTAACAACGGCTCCGTTGAGCAACACAGGAACACGCCTGCCCGTCTTGTGGATATATTCTTTCTCGTAAGGACCGTACCGCCCCGTTTTTTTCATCAAGCGGAGCTGTTTGGCTTCCCCCGCGGCATACTCCTTTGGCGTCAGATCCCAGTACGTAAGTTTTAACGCTTCTTTATGGGTATACCCGATGATGTCCAGGTAGGCTTGATTAACCTGAACAAGCCTTCCATCCATCTCACAGAGGGCCATGCCGCTCGGAGAGGTTTCGAACATGGCGCGGAATTTTTCCTCACTCTCCCTTAACGCCGCATCCGTTCTCTTACGCTCCGTGATATCCTGAGCATACCCCGCCGTTCCGATGACACCCCCCGCATCGTTCACAACCGGCGTTTTGAACGTTTCGAACCATTTCCGGACGCCGCGGTCCACAATGGGTTCCTCCTCCATCATCGCCTTCCGGGTCTTCATCGTTCTCTTGTCATCGGTCCGATACTTCTTGGCAAGATCCTCCGGCCAAAGAGCAAAGTCCGTTTTGCCAATCACGTTTTTAGGTTTTTTAACCCCGGCGGCGTCGGCAAATTTTTGATTGACGGCAAGAAACCGGCTTTCCGCGTCCTTGAGCCACACCATCCCGGGTTGATTCTCAATAAGGGCCGAAAGATGCGCCTCACGTTGAGTGAGCAAGGCCTCCGCCTTCTTGCGGTCGGTAATGTCCCGGCACATCGCCAGGATCCGGATCCTGCCGGCATCCCGGTACACGGTGGCATTGCCCTCAATGGGATTCACTTGGCCGGCCGGCGTAAGGTAATCGACCTCAAGGTTACGGATGTAGCCTTGCTTGAAACATTTTCTCACTTCGCGCGCGTTGCGGTCGTAATCGTACGAAGCGGTCCATTCCAACACGCTGCGACCAAGAATTTCGGCCAGCCGCCGGTGCCCGGTCAGTCTCACGTATTCCGAATTGGCATCAACCACCCTGCCCCGGTCGTCGAGGATCACGTAGCCCGTCCCGGTCGTCTCGATAAGCTGTTTGTATTTTTCCTCGCTCTTCCGCAGCGCTTCTTCTGCCCGCTTGCGCCCGGAGATGTCGGTCACCATTCCCAGGATGGCTGGTTTTTCACGGTACTGGATAATTTTGGTTGTCAATATGACTTGGATCACCCCACCACCTTGGGTGATCATTCTGTACTCGTAAGGAGGGATTTCCTCACCTCTCTGGTGCGCGAGAAAATTACGACGGACTTTGGGAACATCGTCGGGATGCATCAGCGTCAGGAAATCAAACCGCGGGGCGTAGAATTCTTTTATCGTGTACCCCATGACCTCTTCACACTTGGGATTCGCGTAAACGACCCGTCCTCCCTGATTGATGAAGATCATATTGGGCGAACGCTCCGTAAGCGTCCGGAACATGCCTTCGCTTTCAAGCAACGACCTTTCAACCAACTTCCGCTCCGTGATGTCCCACCCTTCCGGGATCAAAAAAGCGACCTTGCCCCGTTCGTCTCGCACGGGCCGGATAGAAAAATCAACGAACCGGATGCTCCCATCTTTCGCCGAATGACTGGTTTCATAGCGGACGAATTTTCCGCGGGCCGCGCTCCGGATCGCTTTCCGCAAACGGGCCCTCACTTCTTTGGAGTGTCTCCACCACGGCGTCTTCCAGAAAGGCTTTTTCAGCACAGCCCCGGCCTTGACCCCCGCATAATCCAAAGCGGTCCGGTTAGCTTCCAAAAGAATCCCGTCTTTACTCATCAGTCCGATCAGCTGGTATGTTTGGTTGAATATAGCCTTAAACTTCTCTTTTTCCGTCAGGAGAGTGGTTTCCGCCTTTTTCCTGTCCGTAATATCCGTGATCGTCGCCAGTTTCGACAGGCTGCCGTCCGCGTGGCGCAGCGGCGTATTGATCACATGGTACCAGCGTCCGTCCTTAGGACTTTGCAAGTCCCACCGGAGGGTTTTTCCCTGAAAAACTTGCTTGTTCTGACACCAGGGACAAACAGAATTCCGGGCATGAAGCACACGATAGCAGGACTTGCCGACGGGATCACACCCCGCTCTCTTTTTTAACTGTTTATTGGCAAACTCCACCTTGTAGTCCTTCGAACAGATGTAAACCATGCCGTCGAAAGACTCCACCATGGCGCGGTACTTCGCGGCATTTTCCTTGAGATCTTGGGCCAGCTGCCGTTCGTGGAGGGTCTGTCGCGAAAGCTTTCGATCGGCGTTTTCCGAGGCCGCTGACGATAATGGGGAACGGCTGGGAGAAACCCGGCGGGCTCGTTTTTCTTTTCTTTTCGCGTGTTGAGGGCTCATTTTTTTCCCAAGAATTACGATACTGTATTATACCTTGATTCAATCTAAAAAACTTAATACAAAATAGGGAAAAACGGGTCACGATACCTCCCATGCTCAAGCCCCGCGATCTTCTGCCCCAGAACCCCTTTCTGAAAAGCCTGGATGCCTCCTGGAAAGAGGGCATCGCCGCGAGCATCATGGTCGCGATCATCGATGAATACCTGATCCCCTTCGGCCTATTCCTTGGTGCGACGCCACTGGATATCGGCTTTCTTGTCGCGATCCCCCACCTTCTCGGTTCGCTGTCCCAGTTCCTGGCCGTCAAGATCGTGGACCGCTTCGGAAGCCGTCTGCGTTTTCTGGTACGGGCCTCGGCCCTCCAGGCTGTTTTCCTGCTGCCGGTCGCGGGTTTTTCCGTGATGGTTTTCCCTTCGCGCATTCTCGCGCTCATCCTCCTTATCACGGTCTTCCGCATCCTCGCAAACTTGATCGGAACCGTCTGGGGCAGCCTGGTGAGCGATTATCTGCCCCCTGAGGAGCGCGGAAAATACTTCGGCTGGCGCTCCCACATCGTAGGCTTTGCAGGAGTGGCTGCCACAATTTCCGCCGGCGTCCTGCTTTTTTTCTTTAAAAAATGGTCCGTGCCCGGCCTCGGGTTCCTGCTCCTGTTCCTCGCCATCGCGGTCAGCCGTTATATTTCTGCGCGCCTGATGACCGGCATGGAGGACACCCCGCACCAAAAAAACCCCGCTGACGAATTCACGTTTTTCATGTTCCTGCGCCGGTTCCGGCGCAGTAATTTTGTGAAATTCGTCTTCTACGTCGGAAGCATCACCTTCGCCACGACCCTGGCCGCTCCCTACTTCAGCGTCTACATGCTTCAGGACCTCAAGTTTAATTATTTGGTGTACATGTTCGTGCATATGGGCGCGGTCGTCGCGGGGCTTTTCTCCTTTCCCATCTGGGGCCGACACGCGGACCGTGTCGGGAACGTCAAGGTCCTGAAGATCACAAGCCTTTTCATCCCAATGATCCCGCTCCTGTGGCTCTTTTCCGCAAACCTTCTCTACCTTTTCTGTATCGAGATCTTCGCCGGTTTCGTGTGGGGCGGGTTCAATCTTTGTTCGGTGAATTTCATTTACGACGCCGTCAGTCCCGGAAAACGCATCCGCTGCCTGGGCTATTTCAGCTTTATCATCGGGGCCGCGACCTTCCTCGGCGCCTCGCTGGGAGGATATCTTGCCGAACGGCTGCCGCCCCTGAACGGCTCCCGCATCCTGACGCTATTCGTGATCTCGGCGGCGCTGCGGTATGTTTCCCACTTTGTCCTCTCCCGCCACTTCTATGAGGTCCGCCCAAAAACCCAACCGATCTCGAGCGTGGAGCTATTTTTCAGCGTGGTGGGCATCAAGCTTCGCGTGGAAAGGCCCCGCGAGTGGGGCTTCCTTTCCCTGTGGAAAAAAACTTAGCATTTCGCGAAAAGGCCGTGAGGGGGACGCGCCGTTGGAAACTTCTTTTTCCGTGGGAGAAAAGGGATCTTTGCGGGTTATTTTAACTTTGCGACGGGAACGCCCCAAATGTCCTTGCAGTATTCCGAAATAGTCCTGTCACTGGAGAACTTCCCTGATTTTGCCACGTTGATGATGGCTTTCTCGACCCATTTGTCCTGTTCCTGGTATTCCTCCGAGATCTGCTCCTGGATCGCGCAGTAAGCGTCGAAATCTGCACACACGAGGAAAGGGTCGGCCACCGTCAGGTTGTACACGAGCGGGTCAAAGATGCCCGGCTCCATAGGCGAGAAGAAATTGTTCCGAATCATCTGAAAGATCACCTTCAGACGCGGGGACTTCTGGATGAACGCGTTCGGATCGTACCCGTGACACTTCAGCGCCAGAGCTTCGGGCGCTTTGAGGCCGAACATGAAAATATTCTCGGGACCGACGGCTTCAGCGATCTCGATGTTGGCCCCGTCATGGGTCCCCACCGTCAGGGCGCCGTTCATCATGAACTTCATGCACCCCGTGCCGGAGGCTTCGGTCCCGGCTGTCGAGATCTGCTCGGAAAGGTCGCTCGCCGGAAAGATCTTCTCGGCCAGGGAAACCTGGTAATTCTCAAGGAACACGATCTTCAGCTTGTCCTTGTTGGTCTTGTCATGATTGATCACATTCGCCACATTGTTGAC
>CAIJDY010000086.1 GCA_903819565.1 Candidatus Omnitrophota bacterium
ATTGTCTTTGGTGATCACTTGCTGGGAGGGAATGTCCATGGTCAGGACGCGCATATCGAGCTTGCGGACCTCTTCGATCACCGGAATGATAAAAAAAAGACCGGGGCCCGAGATCCGGCTGAACTTACCGAGTTGGAACACCACGCCTTTTTCCCATTGGGCGGCCATTTGAACGCCGGTAGCGATCACCATGGAGGCAAAGAACCAGACCATCCCCAAAAGACCGCCGAGTCCCTGATTCGCCATGAAGATCGGCGCCCCGATCACGAATCCCACAATGAGAAGCGCGAAAAAAATAAGTCCTGAAATCGGATTGTTCATAGGAAACCTCCCTTTATTTTTCCGGCAACGGTGGCACGGGGTTTTAAAATATTCAGTGAAGGATTTTAACCCGCGGTCCTGCTTATTGCAAGCCGCCAATCATGAACGCTCGCAAAGCATCTTCTCCCCATGAAATCACTTGCAAAATAGCGCCGCATCAGTAGACTTCAACCAAATTAAATTCCTTTTGCATGGAGGAGTCCAACACTATGGCAACGCCGCTAGAAAAATGGGTCGACGAACAAGCTAAGCTGACAACGCCGGACCGGATCTATTGGTGCAACGGCTCGGAAGAGGAAGCCCGCAGGCTCGTCGAGATCGGTATTAAAGAAGAAAAGATCAACGGCCTACCTGTCTTTCAGAAACTGAACGACAAACACTGGCCGAACGCCTATTTTCATCGCAGTCACCCCACGGACGTTGCCCGTACCGAGCACCTGACCTTCATTTGTCATCCCGACAAAGAGACCGCGGGCCCGAACAATAACTGGATGGACCCTCGCGAAGCCAAAGAAAAGATGACCAAACTTTTCAGCGGCTGCATGAAAGGCCGCACGATGTACGTGCTTCCCTACATGATGGGGCATCCGAAATCCCCTTACGCCAAAGCCTGCGTCCAGATCACGGATAACTCGTACGTTGCCGTCAGCATGCGCCTCATGACCCGCATGGGCAAGGAAGCGCTGGACCGCATCGGAAGCTCCGATGATTTTGTGCGCGGCCTCCATTCGATCGGCGACCTGAACCCCGACCGCCGCTTCATCATGCACTTCCCGCAGGAACATCTCGTGTGGAGCTTCGGTTCGGGCTACGGCGGCAACGCCCTTCTCGGGAAAAAATGTTTCGCGCTCCGTATCGCCTCTTACCTCGGCCTGAAAGAAGGCTGGCTTGCCGAGCACATGCTCATCATGGGCATCGAAGATCCCAAGGGCAAGATCACCTACATCGCGGCCGCTTTGCCGTCCGCGTGCGGGAAGACCAATCTCGCGCTTATGCAATCCGCGCTGCCGGGTTACAAGATCTGGACGATCGGCGACGACATCGCGTGGCTGAATATCGGTCCCGACGGGCGCCTCTATGCGATCAATCCGGAAGCCGGTTTCTTCGGCGTGGCTCCGGGAACATCGCTCAAGACGAACCCCCAGATGATCAAAACGCTCAAGAACGACAAGTTCTTCCCCACGCTTTACACGAACACCGCGCTGGATCTCGACGCAAACGAGCCGTGGTGGAACGGCCTGGACGGCGCGATCCCGAAAAATATCGAGGACTGGCAGGGAAATCCCTGGAACCCGTCCATGGACACCAAAGCCGCTCACCCAAATTCCCGGTTCACGGTCTCCATTTACAACTGCCCGTCGCTTTCCAATGAATTCGATAACCCGGCGGGCGTTCCAATCTCCGCCATTCTTCTCGGCGGCCGTCGCAGCAGCCTCGTCCCGCTTGTGATGGAAGCCTTCAACTGGCAGCACGGTGTTTTCCTCGGCACCCGCACGGGCTCCGAGACCACCGCCGCGGCCGCGCATCAGGTCGGCGTCCTGCGCCGCGACCCGATGGCCATGCTTCCCTTCTGCGGCTACAACATGGGCGATTACTTCGGGCACTGGCTGAACATCGGAAAGAAACTCAAACAGCCGCCGAAGATCTATTCCATTAATTGGTTCCGCACGGACGAGGACGGCAAGTTCATCTGGCCGGGTTTCGGCGAAAATATCCGCGTCATCAAGTGGATAATCGACCGTATCGGCGGCAAGACCGGCGCCAAGGAGACCCCCCTGGGTCTGGTTCCGGAGCTCAAAGACCTCGACCTTTCGGGCCTGAACATCCCGCAGGATAAGGTCAAGAAATTATTCGCGATCGATCCGTCGGAATGGACCGCGGAACTCCAGGATATCGAGAAATATTTCGGGCAGTTCGGATCCCATATGCCGGAAGCGATCTGGCAGGAATACCGTGCGCTCGCGGAAAAACTGGGCCAGTCCAAATCCTCGAAGAAGTAATTCTCTACCCCCTGCGCACCTCAAAAGTGTTCAGGGGGTATTTTTTTGTCCGGTGAGTTTCCCCGCGTCGTTTAAACGCCGAAATATTTGGCCTGCGGGTGGTGAAGAATGATCGCAGAGGTAGATTGTTCGGGAACCATCTGCAGCGTTTCGCTCAGGGTGACCCCGATCTTGCTTGCGGGAACCAGCTCAAAAAGTTTCTTCTGATCTTCCAGGTTCGGGCAGGCCGGATAACCGAAACTGTAACGCGATCCCTGGTAGCCCTGCCGGAAGATCTCTTCCTTATAACGCTTGTCCTGAAGGTGAATACCCATTTCGCGGCGGATTTGGGCGTGCAGGTATTCGGCGAAGGCCTCCGCCATTTCCACGGAGAGGCCGTGAAGATAGAGATATTCCGTATACTTCCCCGCCGCAAAAAGTTTCCGCTCGATCTCACTGGCGCGGCTCCCCATCGTCACCAGATGAACACCGAGAACATCCAGTTCTCGCGACCCTCGGGGCCGGAAAAAATCGGCGATGCACTGATACGGTTCCCTTTTCTGCCGCGGAAAATGGAACCGGACCTTTTCCACCCGGGCCGTTTCGTCCAGGACCACCACATCGTTCCCTTCGGAATAGCACGGAAAAAACCCATAAACGGCTTTCGGCTCGAGGATCTTTTCTCTCACACAACGTGCCTCGAACTTCTCGAGGACCGGATCCACGTTCTCCTTGAGATAAAGCTCGAACTCACGCGGCGTCCTGTCCCCCTGCTTGAATTGCCAGTGAAGACGGTAAAGCGGGATCTTGTTGATCCACGGAAAAATCTCCTGCAGCCGCGCTTGTTTCAGGATCCGGCTCCCGTAAAAAGGAACCTTCGGGACCGGATTGTCACGATGGACATGGAATGAGGGCACGGTCGGGATTACCGGCGCGGGGGCAGGGGCCGACTGCCGGACCTCCGGCTTCGGCTCCCTCACGGGGGCCGCGGGAACAGGTTCACGAGGCTTCGGCTGCTCTCCGGGACCTTTTTTGATCTCTTCCATGATCTTCAGGGCGGAAAAGGCGTCACGTCCGTAGTAAACCTTTCCGTGATAAGCCCCGGCGAGATCTCTTTCGACGTAACGTTCCGTCAGCGCCGCGCCGCCGCAGATTACGGGGATCTTGATACCGCGCCGGTTCATTTCCTCGAGATCTTCCTTCATGATCTGCGTGGATTTCACCAAAAGCCCCGAAAGTCCGATCGCGTCGGCGTGATGCTCCAAAGCCGCTTTCATGATCGCCTCGACCGGCTGCTTGATGCCGAGGTTCAGCACTTTGTATCCGTTATTCGTCAAGATAATGTCGACGAGGTTCTTCCCGATGTCATGGACGTCGCCTCTCACGGTCGCGAGAACGATCCGGCCGGCTCCGGGCCTTTATTATTCAGCATGTTTCATAGCAGGGAGGAGGCCCTGGCCGTACAGGTGAAATTGTCGCAGATAAATATGGATTCGATGCTGGCACCCGGCATAACAAGGGATGAAGCAGGATACTGAAAACCCCCGGCCGGCAAGCCGGAAGATAAAGTG
>CAIJDY010000087.1 GCA_903819565.1 Candidatus Omnitrophota bacterium
AATCGCCGTACTCTGAGAGAGGAAGATTCAAAAGAAGGCGAGACCGGAGGCTTGCGCGCTCCCCGCCGTAGGGCCACGCCTTCAGGAGGTTTTCGTGCGATACGTGCTCTGCGGCATAAGAAGGATTAAGCAATTCGTAAAGATACCCCGCGGTTTCAGTGTCAAGCATGGGTCGGAGATCAAACCCGAGAGATTTCAGGCCTTCCGAGACCTCTCCGGATACGGCATAGAGCGCTTCTTTCGTTTTTTCAAATTCGGCTTCGGAGGCACGATGCGCTTTCTTTCCGAACGCAAGCGAGATATCGGGAAGCAAGGAACCCCTCTTTTTTCTTTGACGGGGAGAGATCGAGACAAATAAAAAAAGCTCTTTTTTAAAGAACGGATGCTGCCGCCAGAACCGGACCTTGGACTCGGCAAGAGTCCGGGAAAGAGGGTCCTCGCGTGAAAGCGAGTCCCGGTAACCCCGCAGAAGCGGCTCATCACCTTCCTGGGCCCGGGCGATGAAATGCAGGGCCGCGCCTTCCGGCAGCGCGTTAAGGAACTTCCGCGTCCGGTTCTCGTAGTCTGCGATCGCTTCATCCCCCTGAAGCAGGAGGTCTTTCGGTTCAATCACGAATCCCATCCCCAAAACGCCGGTCACGCCGATCAGGATGCCGCTTTCGATCCTGTAGAGATCGATCTGACGAAAAAAAGGAAGTCGCGATTCTCTCTGGATCAGGTCCCTCATTTTCATCAGAAATGAAATGCTCATTCGAAGATCTCCTTTTCCGTTTCCCGCAGCATGGGATAGCTCTTGGGCCGGGCAAGAAATCCCGCCACAGATCCCGTCCAGTGCGGGGGTTTGTTGTTCTTGTAAACGCGCAGGAAGAAATAAGCGCCCAGGACCAGGGCGCTATTGGCGATCAGATTGACCGAGAACATGAAGACCATAAGAAAAACGCCGAGGAGCAGGAAGAGGTCGAAAAACTCGAGACCGGAAATCCTGTTCGCCGTTCTGATTTTTCTGAACCACTTCACGGTATTTCTCATTTTCTGATCCTTTAAAAATGTGTGATGCTTTGAATAAAATCCAGGACCGCGCGGGCCAGCATGATGAGCGCCCCGCCGCCCGCGGCAAGCGCGCCGCGCTGCATTCCCCGCTCGTCCCCAAGAGCCATGGAAACGCCCGCAACGGCGATCCCGATCACGAGAACTCCCGGCCCTACCGTCCGGATCAAAAAATCCCCGATCCCCCTCAGAAAAGAATCAAGGTCCGATTCTGCGTTTGCCTCCGCGAAAGCAAGGGTCGCCTGGAACATCAGGATCGAAAGCGGCAATAAGACCTTTAGAATTCCGCTCCATGATTTTGTTTTCATTGTTTCCTCCTCGTGATCGTGAGGGGAAGTGCTGTACCCGGCGTTTAAGGCACATGGCCTTTTCCCGCACATGCGGTGCCGTGCACCTCCCCTCATGGTAGGGACGTTTAAGAGGGTCGAATTCATGGTTGGCGAACATTTCTACCCTTGAAATAATCTAGTGCGGACCCTTTTTATGACCCTTTGGACGCTCCTGACCGTCCTTCCGGTCCTTGCCGCGATCTCATTCACGGAAAGTCCCTGTTCAAGATAAAGACGGGTCACATCCATCTGCTTTCTGGTCAAATGGACGAACGGAACGCGGCGGTTGAGGGTCTGTTTGATCCGCTCTTCCTGAAGCGCCCTTTCAAGGGAACGGAAAATTTCCTGACGGAGCCTCGCCACCGTAATGGGAGAAATGTCCAAAAGATCCGCCACTTCCACGTTCCGCAAACCACTCACATAGCAGAGTTCGTAGACGATCCTCTGCCGTTTACTCAAACCGGCGGTCCGGATCAGACAGTGCAGCCTCTGTTTTTTCGCGTTCACGGTCATCGCCGTACTAAGACCCTCTTCACCAGCCATCAGGTCATCCGCCGGAGTATTCGAACGCGCCGCTATTTCTTTTTTTGTTTCCATTTCAAACGGCGTCTGTCCCGGCATGGTCCCGATATCCTCGACCCGCATAAAATCCACAAAATGCATGCTCGGCCGGGGAATTCTTATCTTCCCTTGTTTTCTTTCAGATTTGTTCTCTTCGTTCTGCTTCTTCATTGTTTTCTCGCTTTCCGCCGCGCGAGAACCGGAACGAAG
>CAIJDY010000088.1 GCA_903819565.1 Candidatus Omnitrophota bacterium
CTCCTGCTTTCAACTTCGACGGATAAAAACGGCATAGAAAACTTTCTGACCTCTTTAACTGTACTTATTCACTTTAATGGACGTATTCTGCTGGCTCATACCTTCCATTTTGTCGAAAGAGCCCGTCCCCACTTGCGCGATCAAGTTGATATCGACCCGCCGTATATTGGCGACGACGCCAGTGCTGACATTCGCCGCATCGTAATAAGTAAAAAGCGAACCGCCGCCGCCCGCAAACTTCATGTCGGTCGGCATAAAATAAGGAATGAGTGCCTCCGTGCCAGCCCCGATCTGCCGGTAAAGCATTCCCGTGCCCGTGTCGAGCCGGAACTGCATGGCCACGCCCTTCTGGTCCGTAAACGCCAAGGTATTCGGACCCGCCGTCGTAATGTTCTGACTGAAACGCAAGCCAAAAGCCGCCTTGTCCCCCTCGGCCATGATCTCCAGGGCGCTTGCCGCCACCATATCCGCCTGTACTTGATTCGGCAAATAAAACGTGTTCTTGAGGACTTGCGGCATTAAATAGGCTGCCCCCACGGTCAAAAGGCTGATGATCAGGACCGTCATGATGATCTCGATCAGAGTAAACCCCGCCGGAGACGGGGGGCACTTCCCGAAACGATATTGCGCGACCTGCCCTGCCCGTGCACTCATACCGGTTGCTCCTTATTCGAAGAACATCATTGGAAAGTGGCCCTTTAACAGCCCCCGAGGTGATAAAACATTTCTCACGGGGCGAACGTCACACCCTTCGCGAGAGAGCCGTAGAGCGTCACCACCACACCAGAGGTCGCGGTACGACCGGCCGTCAACGTTATGTCTTTCCGCTCAGCCCCGTTGCTCCCGGTCACCGTTGTCACCGTCCAATTGACGGCATAAGTGTTCACCGTCGCGCCCCCGCTCGCCACGGAGGCATAAGCGGTATTCAGCAGAATCTCCATTTGCTGGCGCGCCAAATTGCCGGCGGCCGTGTAATCCGTCGAGGACATCATCCCCTGGATCTGCTCGACGATCATCAATCCCATCGGAATGCTGATCAAGGCCAGGATCACGATCGCCGTGACCAGCTCCACCAGTGTCACGCCTTTGGTTTTATTATCTCGTCGCATTGTATTCCGCCAGAATTTCCGCGTCGGATTTTTGGCAAGCATAAACATGCACTTCGTCGATCCTCCCCCGGAACCGGGTACCCGCCTGATTGGTCGCCTGCACGCCGATCGTCAGCGCCCCGTTATTGACATAAGAAGAATAAACCGTCGCATTGGAAGCCTGTAGCGCACCGTTTACATAAACACGGAAGCCGAGCGCCCCCCAGCTTCCGGCCACGTGATACCAAGTGTCGTACGCCATCCCGGTGTTATTGGGACCGGCCAACAACCGCTGGGTCCCGTTATTCGAGGAGCGAAGCAGAAGTTCGATGGTCCGATAATTGACGTTCTGGTAGTGAAGCACAAGTCCGTAAGGCTGATCCGTCGTCGAATTTCCTTTAACCACAAGCGCTGTTTTATCGGTCGTGATCGGGAACGTGCTCGGGATATAGATCCAGGCCGTGATCGTCCCCACCGTGGTGAGGTCCAGCGCCGAATTGGTGGAATCGTTGACGATCACATAATTGGTGGTGCCGCCTTGATTAAAATTGAGCGCTTGTCCCGCAGCGCCCTTGTGGTCGGCCACCCAAGCCGGTCCGTTGGCATTCGAAGGCGTCAGCGTCCCCTGATAAGGCGCTGTCCCCGTCGTGTAACCCGATCCTTCATTGAACGGCCACCAAACCCCGCTGCAGCAGGTCGGAGGCGCAACGCCCGTGCCGTCACTTTCGAGATAAAGGTTTACTTTATTCGCGGTGGAATCGTATTGCGCGAACACCGTGCGGGAGATCGAGTTGCCGTTGGAGATCGAGGTCCCGACCGATTTCAGCTGGAAAATGTTGGAACAGCTGGCCACGAGCGTCACCGTGATCGTGTTATTCGAATCCAAACCCGAAACGGGAAGCGGCGTGCCGTTCGTCGCTATGATATTGAAAATGGCTCTCTGAATACCAGCTTCCGCGAGATACAGGGCTTTCAGGCTTCGGGTCTGCGCGTCATAACGGACGATGCTGTTCGTGATAAAAAAGGTGATCCCGAAAACGGCGATGGGAACGATGATAACGATCAGAAGTACGGTCGCGAGAGCAAAACCTTTGCGGTCCAACAAGCCCTCCTAAAAAAGTCGGGGGGACGGCGCTAGAAAAACGCCGTCCCCCGAAAATTCAAAACTCCGAAAATCGATCAGGTGAAGGACCCGTTCACGTTATTATAGACATAAGTCGTCGTCGGGGTCGAGGGACCGGAGTAAGAATTCGCGGAAACCTTGGTCCAATCCTGCTGGACGCCGTTCTGATCAAGCACGGTGTCGAAGCATTTGATCGTGGCCGAGCAGGCTCCGTTGGCGTAACCGTCGAGAGTCGCCGGGTACACCCTGTTTTTCGCGAAATAGGTCAGTATCCCCGATCTCACCGCGCCCAGCACTCCTTTTTCGGCGGCAAGTTTGGCGTCGTTCTGAAGATCATAATATTTGGGAATGGCAACGACCGCCAAGATCCCCAAAAGCACGATCACCATGATCAATTCAATCAAAGTAAAGCCTTTTCGATTATTCAGCATCATCATCCTCCTTTATATTGTAAAACGAAATTCATTATACAAAAGCGCCGGTCGCGGATGTGTAAGTATAAGTCGTCCCGGCGGGACCGGTATACGTTGTCGCGCTTGCTTTGGTCCAATCCTGCTGAACGCCGCCTTGGTCGAGCACCGTCGAAAAGCACTGGTTCGTCGCGGAACATGCGGCGTTGGTCGCCCCATCGAGGGTCGCCGGGTATGCTTTGTTTTTCGCGAAATAGGTGTAGATACCGGATCGCACCGCGCCCACAACGCCTTTTTCGGCGGCGGTCTTGGCATCGGACTGGAGGTCATAGTATTTCGGGATCGCCACGACCGCCAAAAGCCCCAAAAGCACGATCACCATGATCAGTTCGATCAAAGTAAAACCCTTACGGTTATATAGCATGGTCATTCTCCTTTTTATTTTTTAAGTGAACTTTGAAACCCATTAAGCACGGAACAAGCGGATCATGTTCCACATCGGCAGGAACATTCCGAGTGCCATCACCATGATCATGCCCCCCAGGATCACGATCAGCATCGGCTCGATGAGAACCATCAGGTTGCTCACCATATAATCGACTTGCATATCATAGTATTCCGAGACCTTCAAAAGCAATTCATCAATTTTACCGGTCTCTTCGCCCACCTTGACCATGCGGATCACCGAAATAGGAAAAACACCAGATTCCCGCATCGGCTGTTCCATCCCGGAACCGCCGGTGACGCTCTTTTTGATCTTCTCGATGGCGTTCGCGACCACGAGATTGTCCGCGCTCCCATGGGCGATCTCAAGGGCCCTGATCACCGGAATGCCGCTTTGGACAAGCAGGGCCATGATACGGGCAAAACGGGACATGTCCGCCATTAGAATTAACGGACCAAAAACCGGGAGCTTGAGCATCAACCGGTCCCAACCCAATTTCCCCCACGGAGTCCGCTTGATCCTGACGAAAAGATATCCCGCGGCGAATACGGCGAAAGCGACCAACCAGCCATGATGCGTCAGAACATAGTTGATACCAAGAAGGATACGCGTCGGAAGCGGTAATTCCACATTACGGGAAGCGAACAACTGCGCGAAACGTGGAATAATAAAATTTGAAAGGAATAAAAAAGCCGCGGCAATGGCGGCCAGCACGATCGCCGGATACCGCAATGCCGCCTTGATGCGCATTTGAAGTTTCTCTTCGGCTTCTCCAAGGTAGAGAAGGCGCTCCAACACCTGTTCCAGGCGCCCGGTGGCCTCTCCAGCCTTAAACATATTGACGTAGAGAGCGTTGAAAAGCTTCGGGTAGCGGGCCAGACTCTCCGAAATACTTGCCCCTCCGCGAATACTCTTC
>CAIJDY010000089.1 GCA_903819565.1 Candidatus Omnitrophota bacterium
CGCTTGCAGGATTTAGCCGCCTTGGAACCCATCCCCTACTTCAAACTGATTGCCATCACGGCTCCGCCCGAAGTCCGCTTCAAACGTTTGACCGGCCGCGGCGAACACGAGAATGAGACCGAGATGACTTGGGAACAGTTCATGAAAGAGGAACAGGCCTCGACCGAAGTAACCATCCCGCCGGTTCTCGCTCGCGCCACGGAAACCGTGGACAACTCCGGAGACTTGGCATCGTTGCAGGCGCAGCTTGATGCTCTCATGGCCAAGTACGACAAACAACCCAAAGTATGAAAGTTCGCATCACGCGGCTGCGGCCTGACGTCGAAGTCCCGATTTACAAAACCGAAGGCGCGGCCGGATTCGATTTGGCGGCTGCCGAGGCCGTAACCATTCAGCCGAAACAAGCGCTCCCCGTGCCCACCGGTCTCGTCATCGCCGGAAGCCTTCAGAAGATCCGCGACTTGTTGCCGGGCTTTTTCGACGGCAAGGCGTGCGACACGGCCCGTCTCATGAAGGCTCGAGGGATTCCCGAATTGCTCTCCCAGATACGGGATCATGCTCTCCAGGACCCGCGGGTCCGCCGGGGTCGTCGCGGAATGATCGAAGTAGATCCGCTCCGGCATCTTATTCTCCCCTGTAAAAAACCTGGTTCTCGAGCGCGCGGACAACGCCGAAATGGGCCTGCCAGCCGATCTCTTTTTTTCCGACGCAGATCGTGCAGGTCCCGACGGGAGGATTTCCCCGGAGCAGCAGGTTTTCTCCGGCATCCGGGAACGCCTCAACGCTCGCGACCAAAGGATCGATCCCGATGCCATACAGCGCGTTCACCTCGCGAATGCGGACCTGCGGCGCCACGTCCTGGATGCGGGAACGGAAAACTTCGCGTTCGGCCTGGGAAACGCGGTCGATCTTGGTCACCACCGCGATATCAGCCAACGACAGCATGGGTCCCACCTTCAAAGGAAGATTCATACCGCTCGTCGCCTCGAGGACAACAATCCCGAGTCCCCCATCCACATAGGGCGAACACCGCAGGCACAGCCCCGCCGTTTCAACCATCAGCACCTGGCAGCCTTCCGCGTCGGCCCAGCGAAGGGCGTCCCCTAAGACCATGACGTTGCAGTGGTCCGGGCAAAGCTCACCGGAATAGACTTTCTTTGTGGGAATACCGAATTCCCTGGCGAAGATCTCGTCTTCCTCCGCGTACTGAACATCTATCTTTAAAAATGCTGACCGCAGATTTTTAGCCAGCAGTTTTCGGATCATATGCCGCAGCACGGCGGTTTTGCCGGTGGTCGCCGGTCCCGCGCAGATCAAAAGCTTCATAAAACCCCCTCCAATTCTTCGATGGTCAACCTTTCTCCGAAACGGAGCTTGTCCCGCATTCTTGTCAGCAGGTCGTCCAGTTGGCTCACCTTGACCGAACATTCGCGCTCCTCATCGTTGGCGTACAGGACGTCCGTGATACGCCCCTGCTGCATGATGATCCGGTAGTCCGAAAGCAGCGCGATGCGCGGATCGTGCGTCACAAAAATAAAGATCTTCCGGTACCGGCGCAAAAGTTCGAGGGCCCGGGTCCTGTGGATGCCGGCATTTTCCACCTCGTCCAGAAGCACGATCGGCGTATTACAAATGATCGTCGCATCGGCGATCAAAAGCGCCCGCGTCTGGCCGCCCGAAAGTTCGGTCATTTGGCTCGTCGGAATGATCGGCTCCCCTGTCAGTTGGTTGGCGAAATCGAGCGTCTGCCGGACAAGTCCGTCGCCATCCACCGGAGACTGCGAGCGGATGCGCGCGTGCGTCCTCAAAAACTCGTTCACCGGAAGGTCGGAGAGAAAAGTCGTGTGCTGCGTGATCAAAGCGATGGGATTACACGCCGGATTGTCGCGGTATTCCGCCGGGGGCGGCATCCCGTTGATCAAGACGCGTCGCCCCGTAGGGGTCGTCCCGTCCGCAAAAAGTTCAATGTCGTTGATCAATGTGGTTTTTCCGGACCCGGTGGGACCGACAATGCTGACCACATCCCCCATTTTGAAGTCGATCCGCTCCACGCCCTCGGTACCGCCCTTTTTCCCGTGCCCCGTCAAAATTGTGATGCTCTCGATCATATACACCTTTCTCCTACCTGATTAGTAGGTTTATGTTTTTAAAAAATTTTACAGCACGTCCGCGATCGTCGCAGTCTCCAACGTCTTGGCGATGTAATCCCGGATCTTCTGCATCAGGCCGAGAAGTTTCTTTTCTTTAGAGAGAGGGGTGGTCCTGTAAAAATACGTGCTGACGGACTCCGTCGGCGCCAGGGGCCCGTCGAACAGGCGGATGATCTCCGCGATCGAGATCTTTCTTGCGGGCTTGGCCAAACAATATCCCCCTTGTTTGCCTCGGGAACTGGTGAGTAAGCCGGCCCGACACATCGCCTGCATGAGATGTTCCATGTATTTAACCGGCAATTTTTGTTCTTTGGCGATCCGGGAGAGTGGGATATAGCCCATTTCCTTCGATCGGGCAATATTCAGGATAGCAAGCAACGCGTATTCGCTGTGGGTCGTCAGTTTCATAATTCCTACAAGGTTGATAGGAATTATACCGACCGCCAGTTTTTCGTCAACGAAATATTTTTCTTTTTTCGTTCAGGATTGAAAACGCGGGAGATTTTTCCGCAGAGATGGTAAAAACTTGGGAAGATCTTAAAGAAAGGGCGGTTTCTTCTTTATTTTGTGATGACAAAAATGGCTTGCAAGGCCCAAAGATTGGGCAGAAAGAAAACCCTTCCCCGCTTTCCCAGATAACGGGCACCGAGGATCTTGTAGTTCTTCTGCCTGCAAAAGTCCCGGAAATCCTTGACGGCCAGAAACCGCAAGTTGGGCGTGCTGTACCATTCGTAGGGCAAGGAAGAGCTGATCGGGGCGCGGCCGCCGAAGCAAAGCAGAATGCGCGCTTCGATGTGCGCGAAATTCGGAAAACCGATAATGACCTTCCGCCCGACGCGGAGCGCTTCCCGGATCACGGATTCCACGCCTTTAACTTCCTGCAAGCTCTGATTCAGGATCACGTAGTCGAAGGATTGGTCCGGGTAGTACGGAAGACCGCTGTCGATATCGCTGTGGAAAACGCTCAGGCCTTTTTCCACGCAGGCGTGGATGGCATCATTATTCAGCTCGACGCCCTGGGCCTTCACACTTTTGTTCGTGACCAGTAAATGGAGGAGATCCCCATTCCCGCAGCCGAGGTCCAGCACTTTGGACTCAGGCTCGATGAGGTCGCAGATCGCTTGATGGTCAAGCCTCTTGATCGCTGATTTCATAGACTGAGGATAGTATGCCTCTCAGCTGATTTTTTCAAGAAAAACAACGGCGCCGCTTTTGAAGCTCGGACGCCCGGAGAAGTCACTTCCTCTTGGCGAGAAAATGCTTGATCAGGTGGGATTGCTTTTCTTTTTCACTCTCAATGAGGAACGTATCGTGCCCGTACGTGGAATCGCCTTCGCAGTACGTCGCGTCTACGTGCCGCATTTTCAGCTGCTTCACCATCTCCTGCGACTGGGCGGAAGGGTAAAGCCAGTCGGATTTAAACGCGAGCACAAGGAACCGCACGTTCAGGAGGTCTCCCCGGGCGAACAGTTTTCCTTCGGAGAGATCGAAATAGTCCATGGCCTTGGTAATGTAAAGGTACGAATTCGCGTCAAATCGCTTCACGAAGCTCGATCCCCGGTATTGAAGGTAGCCTTCCACCTCGAAATCCGCGGAGAATTTGAAGCCCGAGTTGTCGTCTTTGAGACGGCGCGAGAATTTCTGCTCCATGGATTCATTGCTCATGAAAGTGATGTGTCCCAGCATGCGCGCCACGGCCAATCCCTTGTCGGGAAACGGCCCTTCATAATAGTTCCCGCCGTTCCACGCGGGGTCTGCCATGATCGCCTGCCGGCCGACCTCATTGAACGCGATCTGCTGCGGGGAATGCTTGAGCGTTGTCGCGATCGGGATCACGCATTCCACGCTGTCGGGATAAGACGCGACCCACTGCAGGGCCGTCATGCCCCCCATCGACCCGCCGATCACGCCATGCAGCCGTTTGATCCCGAGATGATCGATCAGCTCTTTTTGGGTCCGGACCATGTCCCCGATGGTCACGATCGGGAAATCGATCCCGTAAGGTTTCCCGGTCTTCGGGTTGACCGAGGAGGGCCCGGTACTGCCCCGGCACGCGCCGATCACGTTGGCGCATAAAATAAAATATTTCTCCGTGTCAAGCGCCCGCCCCGGCCCGATCATGAAATCCCACCATCCGGGATCTTTATCGCCGGGATGAAAACCCGCGGCATGCGCGTTCCCCGAAAAGGCGTGCATCAAAAGGATCGCGTTGCTCTTGTCCTCGTTCAGCTGGCCGTACGTTTCATAGGCGAGCGTGATAGGGCCCAGGGTCCTTCCCGATTCAAGCTTGAATTCGCGCGGCGGCTGCGCATACGTGAAATGTTTCGTCTCAACGATCCCGTTATTTTTCGAAGTCATCTCGAACGCGTCTCCTTCCGTAATAAGCGTGGATTATATCACCGTTTCCAAAACCGCTCCAAAACTTTCCCGGCCCGTATTTTTCACGCCGGAATCTTTTTGTTTTCAGGGACCGCGAGTTGCGCTAGCATACCCGCCATGCCCCCGTGATCGGGCATTGGATCATTTATCGAAAGGAGCTTATGGACATCCGAACCAAGGCGGTCCTTACCGGAACCGCGAAAGATTCCCAGTATAATTCCGTCATCACTCCCATCTACCCGACCTCTACCTTCCGGTTCGAAGAGCTCGGAAAACACAAGGGCTACGACTACACACGGAGCGGCAATCCAACGCGCGCGGCACTGGAAGAAAATATCGCGGACCTCGAAGGCGGGATCGGTGCGCGCGCCACGGCCACGGGCATGGCAGCCATCACGGCGGTCCTTTTTCTCCTCGAACCCGGCGATCACGTCATCACAGGCAACGACATTTACGGCGGCACGTACCGTCTGTTCAAGGACGTCTTCTCGAAACACGGGATCTTGTTCTCGTTCATCGACATGATGGATCTCACAGCGGTCCAAAAAGCCGTTCGTTCTTCCACCAAGATGATCTGGATCGAAACGCCCTCCAATCCCCTGCTCCACATCGTGGACC
>CAIJDY010000090.1 GCA_903819565.1 Candidatus Omnitrophota bacterium
CCTCAACCCCTTTAAACTCAGGAAAATAATCGATGAGAAAATTGCGGGAATTCACCGCCTTGCCCGGTAACATCTATCTTGAGGCAACGATTCAGCTCCCCGGTAACATATAATTATGAGTCAACGCGCCAATTCAGGGCCGGGTCCGCGCGCTCCTTAAATTTGGACCGCGGTACGAAGACAAAAAAACGGCTTCTGGAAATTCCGTCAATTGAACGAAATCACCAGAGGCCGTCCCTCCGATCCATGTCCGTTACGTCTTAATCCTTATCCTTTTTCCACCCACCGTGTTTCTGGTGCTGCTCGGCGAACTTCGCCTGGACTTTCGCGAATTGTTCGGGCGTCAGGGTCTCTTTGAGAGCAAGGACACCGTCGATCCGCTGAGAAAAAAGCTGCCCTTTGAGGGCATTAATTTCCGCGATCAAACCCTTCAGCACCGCCCGGTCCACGGCCGGCTTGCTCAACGCCTCATGCAAGGCCTGCATCTTGGCTTTCAGCTGCTCTTGCACAGGCTGCCTGAGTCCCTTCTGGGCCTCCCGCTGCGCCTCCACTTTTGCTTTTTGTTCCGGCGTTAGATTAAGGTCCTTGAAAAGATCCTTGTGCTCCCCGAATCTTTTATGTTCCGCCCCCGCACCTTCATTCGCGATAGCGTATGCTGCCGGACCTGCGACAGCCAGCCCCGCGATCCCCAAAACAACGATCATCTTTACGAACGTCTTCTTATCCATGTTGAGATCCTCCTTTTTCTGTCCTCTTGGACAAACGGGCCCGGGAAAAAGTTGCCCTTAACTCATCATTTCTGCGGACGGCAGCTCATATTCCGTTGCATCGCTGCCCGAAGACTCCGGATTCCCGGTTTGCAATTCTCCCAGAAACACCGCCTGCTCTTCCATGTATGCGTATACAGGCTCCACCCGGCCGAATGGCCACCTCGCGAGCACGACCACCATGAGGACCATAGCCACCACGAAGGCTAACCGGAAAACAGGCAACGGCCGTAACACCGGCTGCAAAAACCGCTCGACCTTCCTGAGCCATCCCTGAGAGCGATCTTCTTCCGCAGCAATCATCCCGCGGATCTTTTGCCAAACAACGGGGTCCGGCTGCAATTCCGCAAGACCCCTGAAGGGCGCCGCCACGGTCATCCTCACCGATTCCTCAAATTCCCGGCAGACCGCACAGCCCTCTATGTGTTGCCGCAGTTCCGAACCTTCCGCGGGGTTCAACTCCCCATCCCGATGATCCGTCATGAGCCATTCCTGGATCTTTTTACATTCCATGGCTCTCCACCTCCTTTTTCCCGAGGGCCATCAAGGCCTCACGGGCTCTCTTGAGCCTCGAACGAACGGTATTGATATTGATCCCGAGACTTTCCGCGATCTCCTGATAATTCATCGCCTCAATCTCCCTCAGGAGGATACAAGCGCGCTGATCCGGGTTCAGCTGTTCTAAAAATCCATGTAATTTTTTCTCGGCTTCTTCCGCTTCAAGGCCCTTCGCCCCGTAGGCTTGCGTGACGGTCGCGGGATCTTCGAAGATCTCTTCGACCTCACGCGACGTCACGCGGCTTCTTTTTTTGGCCGTGTTAAGCGCCGTATTGACCGTAATCCGGTAGAGCCAGGTTTTCAGGGAAGACTCGAATTTGAAATTCCGAAGATGCTTGTGGACCTTGAGGAAGACATCCTGCACGACTTCTTCGGCGTCGTGTTTGCGGTTCGTGACGCGGAAAGCCAGGCTATAAACAAACCCCGCGGTCCTCTGATAGATCGACTCAAAGGCCCTCAGATCCCCTGCTCCCGCCCGAATAATAAGTTCCCGCTCGCTCGTATCCATAGTCTCTCTTCACCGCATTGGACAACCGTTCCTTCTTAATAGTTCCCGCAGGAACAAAATCCTTCGTGGAAAAAACCTGCTCGCTAAAATAGTCCTTGCTGGGTCATTTGCTGGTAGTAGGCGGAAATGGTCTTGAAAGAGTTGATCGCGGCCGCCCCCAGGAAGAAGGTCAACGCGACCATCATACCGGTGATCACCAATTTCTTGAGAAGGCTGTACCGGGGATGGAACCAGACAAGCGGCAGGGCAAACGGCCCGAACGTAAAACAGGAGAAGATCACGAAAGAATTCTTAAAACACCAGGGAACCGTTTCTTTCTTCGGGGGATTTATAAGAAATTCCCCGCAATAGCGGCATTTGACCGCCGCATCGAGTATCTCCTCTGCGCAAAAAGGACATGGCTTCATGAGACTCCCATCATAACACTAAAATAAAAATGGCCGGAAAGAAATCCCCGGCCATTTTTTCAAGATGGTGATTTTTCAAAAAACTACATTCCGAATTTCTTTTTCAGATCGTTCCCGGCTTTTTTCGCAGCCTTAGCCGCTTCATCGGCCTGCTTCTTCGCACAGATCGCCAAGCGGTCCGCTTTCCGCTTAGCAAGGATCTGATCTTTCTCCATTCCCTTTTTACCGAGGGTCGCGAACCAATCGCCTGCCTGGTCCACCGGAGTATCCTTGGTGCAATCCATGGCGTAAGCCGTTTGCATTGAAATACCGCCGAACACTAACGCGGTGATAAAAAACGCAATGACACATTTTCGCATGGTCGTTTCCTTTCGTTAGTCCATGTTGAAAAAGCGTTTTATTATAAGCAGAATCAGGGCTTGAAACCATAGAAAATCAACGCGCGGAACGGGCCACCACGCAGGTCCCTATTTTGTCCCAAGAAGCGGTTCCGCTAGGGCGGGATTTTCGAGCAGACTGCCGTAATGGAACACGACGCACGCGCCGGCACCTGCTGTCTCGCAAAGGCGGTATTCCTTGGCAAACACTTCAGGCGCGTTCCCCAGTCTGTACGCCCCGATGCCAATATTCATTTTGCGGAAATCCTTGACCTCCCCCTTCACGTTCAGATTCCACCGCTCGAATTGCGCGGGATCCGGAGAATAATTCATGACCGTCACAAAATCCACAAGCCCCCGGTCGATCCAGGCCGGCCAATCTTGAAAAGCCTCGTCATAAGCGCGGGGATACGGCATGCAACCGGTCGCGGAGACCCGGATGCCGGGGCGAAACGCGCGCACCTCCCGGACAAGTTCGCTGAGAAAACCGGTCACCTGGTCGCGCTTCCACCGCTGCCAGACCGGATTCTGGTCCCTGACCGTTCCGAACCCAGTGACCTCTTTAAAACGCCGGAGATTAACCTTCGTGTGCCCGTAAACCGGGTGGACATCGGGATAACGGAGATAATCGAATTGGACACCATCCAGGTCCGGATACCTCCGGAGCACTTCTTCCACCATCGCGCCGAGCTCTTTCCTGACGCACAGGTCCCCGGGCTCAAGAAAATACTGATGATCAATCTTGTAATCCGCGAGCGCCCGTTTTTCCCCCGCGTCCCGCGTCAGGATCTCCGTTCCGTATTTGCGAAGAAGCGGTGCGTTTTCGTTATCGTTGAGGCTCAACATATTGAGCCAGGCGTGCACCTGGATCCCGGCAACGTGAGCTTCTTTGATAAGCAATTTCAGAGGATCTTCGCCGACATCCCTGAGACAGGCTTCATACGGCGCCGGATCCCCCACTCGGGACGGGAACCAGGCCCTGTTGGCGTAATAGATCTGCACGAAAAGGACCTGGATATCGGCTTGCTTCGCGAAAGTCACGAGCTTCACGATCGCCTCGCGGCTCGAGAGCACGGGCGGCTCCTGGATCACCGAAACAAAAAGCCCGCGGGAAAACGGCCTTGGGAACTCTTGCCCCTGGGCCCGGATCGGCAAAAAAACCAGCCAACAGACGAGAAGGACCGAAAAACGTATCTTCATGCGAAAGATATTACTAAGGACTGCGCAAATTCGAAAGGGTTATGTTGCCCGGGCGCGCATAAAAAAAGGCCACCGGGATTCACACCCGGTGGCCCTGAAAAGATCCTGACTGTTTTAGGAGGCTTTGCCGGCCGTTTTGTACGTTTCCACGGTCGGTGTTTTGCTGACTTCGAGCACTTTTTTCCCGTAAGCGTTCATTTCATGCTGGCCATCCGCTTTTTTGGGGAGCGCATCAGCATGGCAAGCGACGCACTTGGGCTTCTCCCCCGGAAAAGCTTCTTTGTAATTCTTTATCTGCGCGATGTCCGCCTGCGCCAGAGAGGCCCCCACGAACATAAGAATACCGCCGTACACCCAAAACCGCTTACTGAGTTTCATGTGATAAATCCTCCGTTTATTGTCCGCTGCAATCGATAATTCATAGCTAAACTATGTGTTTATTATAGCAAAAAAAACGCCACGAGATCAAAATTTCCTGGCGCCGGGAAAAGCTGTAAGGACAATGTTCCGTCAGCAAAAACGGAAAATGCTTGCCGATAAGGGCGGCAACTGAAGATTCAGGGAATGAGGCCGTCCGTGCCAGGGAACGGATTCCGCGTGAAGCCCTCCCAGATTCCCCAGACCGCACCCGCCGTAATCGCGCGCCTGGCTGTTGAAGATCTCCTGGTAGTATCCCCAGCGCGGCACGCCGATGCGGTAATTTTCACGGATCACGGGCGTCATGTTGAAAGCAAAGACGAGCAGCTGTCCTTTGTTCCGGGACCAACGGAGAAAACTGAAAACAGAACCGTCCGCGTCCGAACAGTCGATCCACTCGAAACAATCCGAAAAATAATCTCCCTCATAAAAAGCCGGGTTCTCCCGGTAAAGGCGGTGCAGGTCCCTCAAAGTAAAGTTCACGCGCCGGTGCCGCGAAGCGTTCATTAAGTGCCAATCGAGTGACCGGCCTTCGCTCCATTCGCTGCGCTGCGCGAAATCATTTCCCATAAAGAGCAGCTTTTTTCCGGGATGCGCAAAAAGATAACCCAAAAAGAGGCGAACGTTCGCGAATTTCTGCCAGTCGTCTCCCGGCATTTTTTCCAGCAGCGACCGCTTGCCGTGCACGACTTCATCGTGGGAGATCGGCAGGATATAATTTTCCGCGAACGCGTACCCTGTCGAGAACGGGATCATCCCCTGATGGAATTTCCGGAAAAGGGGGTCTTTCGAAAAATACTCCAGCGTGTCGTGCATCCAGCCCATGTTCCACTTCATGCTGAAACCCAGACCTCCCGAGAACGTCGGCCGGGAAACACCTTCCCAGGCCGTGGATTCTTCGGCGATTGTCATCACGCCGGGAAATGCGGCGTGCACCACTTCGTTGAACTTTTTAAGGAAGGCGACCGCTTCCAGATTCTCGTGACCACCGTGGATGTTCGCCTCCCATTCCCCGGGCTGCCGCGCGTAATCCAGGTAGAGCATGCTCGCCACCGCGTCCACCCGCAAGCCGTCCGCGTGGTATTTGTCCAGCCAGAACAGGGCGTTGGAGATCAGAAAATTGCTGACTTCGTTTTTCCCGAAATCAAAGACCAGTGTCCCCCACTCCCGGTGCTCGCCCTTGCGCCAGCTCTCATAAGCGTAGATCTGCCGCCCGTCGAAATCGATCAGGCCGTGCTGATCCCTCGGAAAATGGGCCGGCACCCAGTCCAGGATGACCCCGATGCCGTTCTGGTGGCAAAAGTCCATGAAATACATGAAATCCTCGGGTGTCCCAAAGCGCCGGGTCGGGGCGTAATAATTGATGACCTGATAGCCCCAGGACTCGTCCAGGGGATGCTCCATCACGGGCATAAGCTCCAGGTGCGTGTAGCCCATGAATTTCGCATACTCGACGAGCTGGTGCGCAAGATCCCTATAGTTCAGGAACCCCCAGCCATTCCGCTCCTCCTTTTTCCATGACCCGAGATGGACCTCGTAGATCGAGATCGGGGAAGTGAAAACATTCCCCTGTTTCCGTTTTTCCATCCAGGCCTGGTCGTGCCACTCGTGCGTATCCAGCCGCGTCACCACCGAGGCGCTGTTCGGCCGGACCTCGGTGCCGAACGCGTAGGGATCCGTTTTAAACCGGATCTGGCCGTCCACACTGGAACGGATCGCGAACTTGTAAACTTCCCCCTCTTTCAGCCCAGGGATAAAGAGGCCCCAAATATTCGAAAACGGCACGTGCGTCATGGGATGGGCCCCGGGGATCCAGTGGTTGAAATTCCCCGCGACACTGATGCTTTTGGCGTTCGGCGACCAGACCGTAAAAAAAACGCCTGGAACCCCGCGGACCGTCATGGGCTGTGCGCCGAACTTTTCATAACTTTTATGGTGATTGCCTTCGCCGATCAGGTAAAGATCGTAATCGCTAAGGTGATTGGGGAAAAAAGCGTAAGGATCATCCGTTTCTTGGGAGAAGCCCGCACCGTCGCGGAAGCCTATCTTGTAGGGGAAAAACTCCACGGCCCGCTCGAACGTGGCCTGGAACAGGCCCTGGGGGTGGATCTTTTGCATCGGCTTTATGCCGTTCTTCCCGCGCTCGAGCGAGACCCACGCCTCGGTGGCACGCGGAATAAAAGCGCGGAGGACCATCCCGCGTTTCTGCTCCAGAGGATGGAGCCCGAGGATCCGGAAAGGATCATCCTCTTCAAAGCCGACGATCCTGCGAATGTCGTTCGCCGGCGGCGCTCCTTTGACCTCTTTTTCTGCTACTGGGGACATCATGTTTCCTTTTTGCCTGACGTTAAATCCTGTCTCCTGAAACGGCCGGAGACAAGTCCGGAAAAACCGGCCAATCCCTTCGGGGACGGTTCTGGGATAGGGTACCAAATAAAAAAGCCACCGTCACCAATACCTTGAATGAAGCGCAACGCTCAACGCGCGAAACACAACGCCAGAGCCTCATTTAATTCGTTGCGCGAGAATGAAGTTATTATGCGGCAGCCGCGATCACTTTAGAAATGACCACGTAATCGGTCATCAACTTCTGGAAAAAAGACCGGAGCGCGGATTGATAGCGGCCCGTCTTATCGTAACGGAATCCATTCTTGAGGGACAGGTCTTCGGGCTGCGCGACCAAAAGCGCCAGAAAAACGCCTTCCCCGCCCTCAAGGGCGAAATAATCCTTCACGCCTGCCGCGACCCGCGGGTTCAGCCGGCCTTTGAACGCTTCCGCCGTGTCCTGATCTTTATCCGAAAGACCGATCACCGCCGTTTTCGGATTTCTCGCGACCGCGGGAAGGTCCAGCGTGACCCGCACGCCGAGCTCTTTCAGATCCGCGAGATAGGGACTTTCGGGGCCTTCCAGAAGATCCGGCACCACCAGATGAAGTTGTTCCTTATTGATCGCGGCAAATGCCATGAGCTGCCGCATCGCGGTCCGGGACAACGCGTCGAGCCTTTTTTTCTCGACCACGATAACCGCCGGCTCCTGGAGCTTCAATCCCACGCCTGATTTCATCACATCCGTACGGACTTCGCTTCTTTCCACATTCTTTAAAATCACCGCTTCTGATGAAGCTGGAGCCAAGGCTTCTTTATTTTGATTTTCCGCAGGAACAGCCCGTACTATGGGAGCCGCAACCTTTCGCACTTCAGACCGGGGCTTAACCTCATCCGCTTCGGAGGCGGCGGATCGGGTTTCACGGAGTTCGGAGCGAAGAAGGTTCATCGCTTTTTCGACCAGGGCCGTCCGGTCCATGCCGACCTCCTCATCGCTCACCTGTCTCTTGAAGGAGTAATCGTACTGGTGAACCGAGGGGGTGAAAAGCACAACGTGCTCGTAGGGCCCCTCAACTGCCAGAAGGTCGTGGACCGTTCCCGGCTGGACGAACGCGACATCGCCGGGCCGCAAAGTAACGAGCTCGGGATGATAGCGCCCCTCCGCATCTTTGACAAAATACACGAGAACGGCCGCGCCTTTCGTCACCATATACGTTTCCACCAGTTCCCAATTTCCGTTCATCACGGGATGTTCATGAAGGCTCTCGGCCGCCCTTAGATCATGGAAAGAAAACACTCCCTCGTGCTGCAGGTACTCAACCCTGGAAACACCCACGATCGGCGGGAAATAACTCCCGGGAAATTCCTGGGTAGTCGAATCAGTCATCCACACCGTCGCATCCTCACCGCCGTTCTTGAGGTCATACCAGTTTTTCCGGTCCCGGTGCCGGTAGACCACGGCGTCGCCTTTCTGCCACGCCTTTCCGGATTTGTTTTTCCCGGAATCTTCCTTGTTCCATTTGTACCAGGCCGGAGATTTATCGACCGTGATCACGACCACATCGCCGCGATCGACCAAAACCGAGGCCGCGGCACCATGGCTCATCCCGATCACACCGGGCTCTGAAAGTGTAAAGGACTCGCCTTCCGTCGTCACGGTCGCCGCCGCGCCCGCCGGAACGATGACCTGGGTTTCTCGCTCAAAAACGCGTGTTTTTTCCAATAACGCTTTCGCCGCCGCCCCCTGATAAAGGACCGCGTGGGTCTTGCTCTCCTCGCCCACAAAATCGTCCAGATGATAACCGCCGTCCTCGCGGAGCACGGAGACTTCTTGTCCTCTTCCCGTCAAACGCACGGCCAGCGGACCAGACGATGAAGCGGCATCGTCCCTGATTTCCGACCGCCGCTTACCCCTGACCACCTCGGAGGTGTACAAAGGTGCCACTTTTGAGCTGGCGGAGCGGGCCTCACGTATCTCGGAGCGCCCGACAAAACCGTCAGTGGAACGGCTGCGCACTTCGCTCCGCGAGGGGGCTACCAGCGGCAGGCCCGGCCGCGTGGTGCCCAAAATCGCGTGAACTCCCACGATCGTTTCCCCGGGCTGATAAGCATCCGTTTTGACTCCATCGAAGTGGACCCACGCCCCGACGTTATCATCATTGGGGTTCGAGGATCTCGAGATCCACCCCTGGACCGGAAAATCCCCCGCGGATACGTCCGGAAGCATTTGAATGAAAGTCGTCGGCCGGTATCCCCACGAAGAAGGCTCCTGATCGGCCAGATACACCGGACTGCCGTCAAGCGGCCGGGGCTCCGCGATGATAAAATGGTCCCCTCCCGCGATAGGACTGCTCACCGTTTCCCCGTTCTTGAACTGCTGGACCACAAAATCCGAATCGTGCGCCGTCCCGACGTTCATGGAGCTGAATTGAAGGACTTTCCATCCCTCGTGATTTTGGGCGCGGAGCGCGTCCACCGAAAAACTTTTCTTCGCTTTCTGCGTGAACGAAACCTCTGCCTCAACACTTTCGGGAAGCGGCTGTTTGAAGATCATTCTGAAATCCCTGGCCTCCCACGCGCCCGCCTCGTCCTCCATAACGCCGTCCATGATGATCGTCCCGTCCGGTCCTTCCCGGAACTCCGCCTGAGTGATTCTTGGATTATGATGATAAACACCGCCGCTCCAGTATCCCGGCAGCACAAAACTGGTTCCCCAATCCACTTTTTCGCCGTTGGGTCCGCGATAACTTGCGGGCAGAGCGCCGCGGATGTAGCCGTTCCCTTTGACGCTGAACAACTGGTCCCCGTTGTAAGTGATCTTGATCTCCGTGAAACCCCCGCGCGAGGTCGTGATCGTCCGCGCGCCCAGCCCGGTATCGGAGGCGCCCAGGAGCTGCCAATCGCCCGATTCAAAAAGAACGTTCCCATCGGCGTTCCCGTCACCGTCGGGTTTCTGCTTCACGCAGCATGCGGCGATCCCCATCACCGATGTGGCCGCAAAAGCCCGGGCCAACAATTCGACAAAGTTTCCCCGGGACATATTTTTCGAAGCTTCGCGGCGGACTTCGGACCGGGGGTTGGAATGTTCTTTTGCGGCCAGCATTTCGATCCTGTTCAAAATATCGCGGCCCTGCGAGGCCATGTAATGAAGGCTCCGGGAGAACGCCTCCGGATATTCCCAGATCTTTTCTTCAAAGGCCCTGATCGACATCACCCAGAATTCATCGCTTTCCTCCAGATTGAAATTCGCCTGTAGCGCCTCGCTCTCCGCGGGAGTCAGAAAATAAGCATAGACCGTGGTAAATTCGTTATTCTCTTCGCCGTCCGAAGAGTAGGAACGCTTGATCTGGTTGATGCCGGAGACCCTGTAGAGCCTGCGAGGATTCACGATGATCCCCGCTTCTTCCTCGCCTTCACGGATCGCCGCCACAGCCGGCTTTTCCCCTAAATTCACGTGCCCGCTCACGGAAACCTGAAGTTTCCCGGGCGATGAGGATTTTTTCATACTCCGTTTCTGGAGAAGTAACCGTCCCTGCGCGTCAAAGAAATAGATGTGCGCCGTCATATGCCAAAGCCCTTTTTGATGGGCCACCTTTTTAGAAACCCCCTCGCCCGTCACTTTCCCGTGTTCATCCACGAGCGCCAGCACCTCTTTTTCGTCCGAAAAATTTTCCCCGATCTTTCCTCCGCGTAAGACCGTGACGCCGCGCAACAATCCTTCCGTCTTCCAGAACTTTTCATCGCGGACTTCAGAACGCTGGACGAACCCTTTGAGCATTTCGGGATGATGCAGGAAATACAAAAACGTCTGTTCAAACCCCGACTGGAGGGGCACCCGCGGCGCATAGCCGAGAATTTTACGGGCGCGCGTCAGGTCCGGACGCCGCCGGTTCGGGTCCGTGGGGTCTTTCACCGGCACGACCTTGATCGGGACCGTTCTCTGGAGATACTTTTCTCCGAGAGCGTTCGCAAGGTCCGCCAGTTCGCGAAGCGTGAATTCGCCGTCGTTCCCGATGTTGAAGACCCGTTCGGTGATCGGCGTTTCCGGGGCCAGTGCCTCCGTCCGCAAAAGTTTCAGGATCCCGTTCAGCGTATCGTCGACATAACCGAAGCTGCGGGTGATCCGCTCGTCGCCGTAGATCTCGATCGGTTCATTCGCGAACAATTTTCCGATAAAATTCGTAACGACGCGGCCGTCATCAATTCTCATGTAAGGACCGTACGTGTTGAAGATCCTGACCATCCGGAGATCGAGCCCTTCGGCCGCGTATTTTTCGTTATAAAGCTTGATGAGCGTTTCGGCGCCGCGCTTGGACTGATCGTACTGGGAGCGTTTCCCTAACGGGTTGACGGACCCGGCATAGGTTTCGGGCTGGGGATGGACCTTGGGATCGCCGTAAACTTCCGAAGTCGACGTGAAAAGGAACCGCGCGTGCTTGCGCCGGGCCAACTCCAGAGCCTCGCGCGTCGCCAGCAATCCGGCGCGCAAAGTCTCGAGCGGCTTTCCGTAATAATCCACCGGACTCGCGAGCGAACCCAGATGAAGCACCTGATCGATGGGCCCTTCGACATCGAAAGGCCGGGACGCGTCGAACTTCGCGAGATAAAGATCCGTCTCTCCCCTGAAAAGGTCCTCAAAATACGGATTGGCGCTCACCATGCTGTCCACCACGATCACCTGGTGCCCTTCGGTGAGGAACCTTTTGACGAGATTCGTTCCGATGAATCCCGCGCCGCCGATCACCAGGATCCGCTGTTTGCCCTTAGGAAGCGGCGGCAGTTCCGGACGGATCGTTACCGGTTTGACCGCATCCTTCTCGATGCTCACGAAATCCTCCATCGCGCGCCGTTCCAGCAGGAGGTCCTTCGAAGCGACATTTTGTCTCCCGCCGAAAACCTTAACCCACGGAAAGATCCTTGCCGCCATCCGTTCCTCGGGCGTTCCGGTCCTCTCCTTGATCTTCTTTCCGGCCAGGATCTTGACGGCTTCCGCGATCCTTTCGCGCGAAACTCCCTGGCGCGGCAATTGCAGGACGCGAATGTCCACGTTCCCAAGCCCTTTAAAGCGGTAATAGGCGCTGGCCCAGGCCATGGCCGTGCGGGCCCCTTCGATCCAGGGTGCTTCCTCGGCCAGCGGGCCGAACCCGTTGAGCTCCTCCGGGATCACAAGGACCACGGGTAATTTTTTACGAACGGCATATTCCAGAAGTTTCGGGAAATCGAAAACCGTTTTATGGAAATCGCGCCACGCTTTATCAAGGTCCTTGGGACCTCTCGGTAAAACGGGTGTTTCATACACGATACCTTTTTCCGCGCCCGTCGCCGGGTCCCGCGCTACCCACGTCGTCTCCCGCACCTCGGAGCGGGCGGATTTGTCTGAGGGCTCGGGGTCCGTCGCTGTCTTGATAGGTATGCTTAGGGTAAAAGTGGTCCCTTTATCAAGCTCACTTGAAACCTCAATCGCTCCGCCGACCCTGCGGATAATGTCAAAGATGATTGGAATGCCGTGGCCGCTACCTCGCTTCTTGGTGGTAAAACTTTCGCCCCGTTTCACACGTTCAAGCGTGGAAGGATCCATACCGACGCCGTTATCGCTCAAGCTGAATCTGAGAAATTTTTGATCATTTTGAACCATTACCCCAAAACGCATGCTCAAGGATAACGCGACATCTTTCCTTTTCGCCTCCACCGCATTGCCGATCAAATTATCAATGAGAGTCAACACATCAAGTCGCGACAACGAAATCGGCTCCATGTTGAAGCTGTCACACTGAGTTTGCTCATCAATTTGATCCAATGATTCGATTCCAATCTCTTTAATCCTGTTTTGCAAATAGATCCGCAAATCGTTTGCTTTCACATACCTTTCAAGATCAGGAAGGCCTTTTTCACCCCACTCATTCAGTAGGTTAAACAGCCAAGTCGTGTCATAATTATCGAGATAAACCTCACGAATCCAGGGAAACCCGCATTTTTTTAGAAACTCGAGATAACGCTTGTTCAAAGGGATCAGTTCGGTGAGATACTTTTTAAGAAGGCGAACGATGTAAGCTGACACTCTTGCCGAAGTGTATATCCGGGATCTTCTACTACTGCTATATTCTCTTATGAGTTCAATGGCGTCGTGGGTGTCCTTTCCAGCTGATATCAGTTGCCGCGCTTCACCGTCTTCTTGAGGATTAGTGGTCTTGAAATCTTTAACCTCAACATAAGGGCGCTGGACATGATTCGACCGATGTTCGAAATCTTCCTCGTGTATGTGGGCGCCTATTTCCAAATACCGCTGTTCTTCGTCGGCTGTCATCGCCCTTGAAAAAGCCGCCTCATCAAAATTACGCGTAAGCAGAAGAAGCAAATTCAATCTCTCCCCGACCTCTTTAAGACGCGTATCGGCTGTAACAAAATAAATCGGCCTCATAACAAAAAAATCCGAGAGTTTGTTGATAAAGGCGCGATCTTCTTCGTTTAGTTGCGGCTTTAAAAACAATTGTTCGAGCCGCGCGATAGTTCTCTCCTTTTCCCGGAGTTCCTCCGGTATCACCGTCGGGTCCGATTCAAGAGAACGCACCTCGGAGCGAAGCTCCGAAGATTTATGAGAATCCGGGTCGCTACTTGGAAGTTTGATGGCAGCAAGCCTTTCCAAAATCCTGTCAGCCAGCCCAAGGCTCGGCTCCTGAGGCATCCAGGTAAATTCAGGAGGATAATAAGGCGCGATTTGGTAAAAATTAAACGGCCCGATCGGGGAGTATTCGCCGACCTCACGGAAAACCGCTTCTGTTTCGTCATCCACTAAAAGGCTGTAGCCCAGGAGGGCGATATCTTTGCGATAAAGGATCTTGCGATAAAATCTGTAGACCTTTTCAAGAGACGCCTCATCCAGTCCCGCGCCGTTCCTGTAGGCCGCCGCCAATTCTTTTTTAGTGGTCTCGGTGAGATCGCAGCGCTCCCGCGTGTAGGCAACCTGGAAATTTTGGCTCGTAATGATATGATCAAAATAGGACGCCATTGCGGCAACGTTCCCGCCGAGCATCTCCTCCACAGCCTCCCGGTCGTTCATGGTCCATACAACCATCCGTATTCCGCGCGCTTTGAGTTTGGCAAGCTCTTCCATGATACCGGGCCGCAGCGCATCGCCATTTCCCAGCGTTAGATCCAGATCGAACACAACGGTCGGCGTGACGGCCGAGATTGCCCGTTCCCTGCGAATGAATTCCGCGTCAAAGATGCTTCCTTCAAGAAAAGGCAGCCGCGACTCGGAGCGGGAGGCACTGTTCCCATACCGCTCAGCCAGCGCATTGATCTCCGCCTGAATCTGCGGGGCGATTTCCGCATGGGCTTTCGGGGTCAATACGGACGGAAGCCGTTTCAGGATATAGCTGAGCCAATACCGGTAGTTGTCCGGGTCCGTTGTCCAGGTTCTCATCCAATACCGGATAAACGCCCCCGAATCAGATTTGTCGGAAAATAAATAGATCAGGGCGGGAAGGAACAGCCCCATACTATCGAACCGCGTCTTGAGATCGTTCACGATCATCTCGAGGACCGTGTCATTCTCCTGCGACATCTCAGGGACCCCGCTTCTTCCGGCGGATCTCTCCACCGAAGCCACGAGCGCGCGAACCAGTTTTCCTGCCAGGGCATCCAGATCGGCACTTATAAACGGTTTCATGAAAAGCTGAGGGCTTTGATCCAGATGAGAAAGGATGTCCTCACGCGTCAGAAGCCGGTTCAGAGCATCCATGATCCCGCGGTCCTCAAATTTCGCCGGCGTCAGACCGTAAGAAACCTGCACGAAGCCGCCTGACCTCAGGTCTTGGGCCAGGTTTTTCAGGAACAGGAACTCTTTCTGATGGGAGTCTTCCCCGCCCGGCTTCTCGTAATGAACGTTCTTGGCGATGATCAAATCGAACTTTTGAGACCCCGCCAAAGCGGCCATGCCCTCCGCGTCTAGAACGTCCACCGGCTGAAAGGAAAATTGAATATTCCATCGTTTGGCGAACTCTTCGGGATCCAGGATCCGGCTGGTCGTTCCATCGACCGGCCGGAAAAACTTTTGGAACTTCGCGGCCGAATCTTCCGCATCAAGATCGTTGCCGCCGCGTTCACGCAGCGGGTTACGCGCCGTTTCCGTCCCATAAACTCCGCGCCGGGCGATCTCCACGAGCCGCGGGTCGATGTCCGTGATCGTGATCCGCGTCTTGAATTTCCTGGAAGTCTTCTCCGCGTGATCCGCCACCGCCATCGCGACGTCGTATCCCTCCTGCCCCGACGAACTCCCCACGGTGAGAATGTTCAGTTCTTCCTGCGGGCCCAGGTTCTCAATCGCTCTCCGGACCGCATAGACCAAACTGTAGCCGTTGCGGCCGAAATAAGTTTTGGGAATGCTCAGGCTGGAGTCCTCTTCCCGCACTTCGGAGCGAATTGCCTCCGGAGTGCCGGATGGAACTTTCCGATTTATATCACTGAGGTTTAACCCCGCGGACCTCAGTACCCCGTCCCAACCGCCTTGGTTTCTGAAAACTCTACAAGCCTTCTTGTAAAGCGTTGCCCCTGTCCGTCTGTGTCCGAATACTTTCTGTAAAATATCTGTCGTTTTCTGCGTTCGATCTTTTATGATGATTCTGGCGTGCAGGTCCACCCCGGCCGCGGCAAGGGCCTTGATCACATCGGGTATTTTTTTGATCTCTTCATCGGACCAGTAAAACACTTCACGAATTTCATTAGGATCTAACCCCGCAAACTCCAAGGCCCCGTCCCAACCGCCCTGCTTTCTGAAAACCTGATGGGCATTGTTATAGAATCTCGCTGGGAGCAGCTCGTACCCGTATATTTTCTTTAAAATGTCTTTTGATTCCGGGGTTTCGTCTGCCATAAGCGCGCTGGCTTTTAAGCCCCCCAGCCCCTTTTTCTCAAAAATCGCCTTGATCACCTGGGATATTTTTTGTTTTTCCTCTTCGGGTTGAACCGTGCGGAGACGGGCATCCTTAACGTCAAGCCCCTCGGCCTTTAATAACGCATACCAGCCGCCTTGATCTTTGGAAGCCTGACGGACCAGTTCATAAAATGTCAGTCCTGTCATTTCGCGGCCGAATATTCCCGTTAAAATGTTTTTTGTTTCCCGGGTTTCGTCCGTTATGATCGCGCCCCACTTTAAGCCTTCCGGCCCCTTTTTCTCATAAAGCGCTTTGACCGCCGCGGGAATTTTCTCGATCTCTTCTTCGGACCCGGGCCCTGTCAACCTGCCATTGGATCGTAATCTCAGGGGGAAAACTTCGCCGCCTCCAACCTGGCCCTGTTCCACTTCGGAGGTGTCTATAGCTTCTTCACCGGCGGTCGAGCGTATTTCGCTTCTTTGCGAAAGCGCTTCGGCGCGGTTCATTCCGGCATCCGCTTCCATCGGCCCGGCTGGTTTTTCGACCTTGCGAAATCGAAGCATTTTTCCGTATCGTTGCTCGACCAGCAGCTGCTTCAGCTCGTTATTTTGTGGCAGGTCGATCTCGACGTACTGATCCTGTCTTAAAGGAAAGTCAGCAGACGCATCGCCTTGTGGTTTGCCTGAAACCCTTCCTGATGATGATGGGACTTCATGGGAAACATAGTGGTCATCGGTCACAAACCAGGCCCCTGCAGGCATGCCCGCGTAAAGAGCGCGGATGAAATTCTGCGGCCCTTCTGTCTTGTAAGATTCCGCGATCTTATAGCCCCGTTTGAGCAGAAAGACATCAAAACCCTGGCGGATGTTTTTCTTAAGGATCTCCGGATATCCATACGGATCGGTGATGTCCGCATTCACAAAAAGGATCGAGTGTTCCTGTTTCGGCTGTAGTCCGAAATAGTCCCAATCAAAACGTATGCGCGGCACCCCCAACACGCCGTCAGCAGAAATATCAAAAATCTTTAAGGCATTGAGCTCTAATAAAAGGCTCATCCTCAAATATTCTTTGACTTCGGTATCGACCGAATGGGCCCCGCCCAGATAACGCTTGGCATGCAGATAACGCGATATTTGCTCCGGATCCCCCAAAGAAAGTAAAGCCTTGTTCCCCTGTTTTTTCAGAACCTTGAGATTTTCGGCCACCCATTGCAGATCTGCTACATCAAGCTCCGCGTAATCCGAAACAAAGATATTCTTCGTCGCCCCAAGCATCACAAGAGCCCCCGAAATGTCCGCCCCGGCACCCCCGGAAATGGCGGTCAGGGGCTTCCCTTCGGGATTAACAGTTTGATGCACATTCAAGGCGTAGAGAAAAAGATCATCACCGAAAAGTTCCGTAACCACCTGAGAAAATCCGTTTGCCAAAATACGCATCATGAGATCATCCGCAGATGCAGCTGAAACAGGCCGGTCTTCCCGCGCTTCGGAACGCGCGGCGGGTGTAGGAACGGATTGAATGCGCTGAATATTCAAAGGAATATCCGTTTTTTCTTTCAGCCGTTCGGCCCAGGCGGTTTGGTAAGTGCCGATGATCAGCGTCACGCCGAGCAGTTTGGCGAAGAACGCGAGCGCCGTATTCAGGATATCGATCAAAGTCCGGTTCGAACCATAAAGGCCATCGACCACCGCCACGATTCTCCCTCCGGAGCGCATCTCTTGCAGGACCCTTCCGTTCAAGAGCTCCAGTAGCGCCTGAAAAAAGCTTTCGCCATGAAAGAACGAGAGGTGATCATTGATAGAATCCAGAAAAAGCGGGGCGCGGCTTGCAAAAACGAATTCGCTTCCGAACTTAACGTGTTTTGCGGGCACAAAAAATCCGTGGCGCACGCACGCCAGGACAAGTTCCGCGGTTTTAAGAGCCGCCCGCAGCTCTTTTTCGCTTCCGGCGGTCACAACATTCGTTTCGCCGAACCGGAACCGCATATCCGCGGTCCCGGAAGCGGCTCCCTTTTCTTCCGGAGAGAGCGCCGCGCCTTCGATAGTAAGAACATCCGCCTCCGCGCCTTTTTGCGGCAGCGTGAGATTTTGCTCCGCGACCGCCAGGGCAACCCCGGTCACGATATCCAGGTATCGCATGGTGTTTCCCGTATATTCTTTTATTTCACGGGGGTCCTCCTTCCGGGTTTTTGCCCAAAAAGCCTCAAATGATTTACTGTAAATATTCACGCCCAAACGCGACTGGAAATTATGGATCTCTTGAACAGCCTTCACGATCGCGGGGCCATTTTGAAGATCGCCCCGCGCACCCCGGTCATTCATAAACGCATACGGATCTGAAAAATATTCCTCGTTTTTAAGCAGGGCCACATAACCCCGGATCTTCTGATGGAGTTCACCCAATTGCCGGGCGTTCATTTTTTCCAGAAGCAGCCGGACCTTTTTGACCAGATCCGTGACCTCTAGTCCCGCATAGCGCTCGGCGACCAGATATCCCGTCCCGCCGAAAAGGATAGCCTTACGGGGTTCGATATATTCGCCCTTGCCAGGTAGCGCAGCGTCAAATGCAAAATAACGGTTATCGATGAGGTGTCTCTCGTGTAATAACCTGTAAAAATCACTTTCATCCTCATCACGTCCCGTTTGACGAAAATCACGGATGGATTCCAACGGGCCCAAAACGCCCTCTTTCAGAAAACGGCGCGCCGCATCGAACGCGTCGCCGAATGACATTCCGAGTTCCCGCCGCGCCTCGAGAATGGAGTGGTCCCTGACATCGGTATCGCCCGGCGTGTAGGGGACCGTGCTGTAATGGAATTTTAATTTCTCGTCCGGGTCTACCGTGGTCAGCAGTTTCTCGGCCCGGATGCGGCCGCTCAGGGTTTCGTCCCCGAGCAGCAGGTCCACGGCTTCATGGTGATGGGTCGCGACCATGACCGCCTGGCCTCTTTGGATCGCGGCTTTGGACTCGCGCAGGAAGTCCCCTTCGTTCGGAAAAGCCTCGTCCAGGATGATCAGCGTGCCGGTCCTCGCGGGGATAGGCTGTTCCTCGGCGGGCTTCCGGATCACGATCTCTTCGTACCAGCTCGTCTCAAATTCGGAAGGAACGTACATGCCGAGACGCGCCATCACCGCGTACAGCGCGGCCGCCTTGAGAAGCGTCGACTTGCCCGAAGCGTTCGCTCCCACCAGGACGAGAAAAGGTCTTTCCGGCGAAAGGTCCAGGTCATTGACCACCCGCGGTCCTTCCAGAAAAGGATAAACGAGCTTGGGCGCGTGAAAATAGCCCGGCTCATTTTTAAGCGCCGGTTTTTTCCAGTTCTTTCCGGCCGCCAGGTTCGCCATGACCCAGTAAAAATAAAGCGCGTCGGTGAAATTGCGGCTGAAACTCTCGGCCTGACCTGCCCCCTTGGCGAAAGCGTTTAAACGCTCCCGCTTTGAGCCCCCGGACTTGATGGGCCGGTCCCCGGTCAGAAGACTGCCCACCCGGCTGCGAAAGCGCTGGAACGCTTCGGCTTTAAGCCCCCGGAAAATATCGCGGTCGCGCCGGAGGATCTCGGTCTGGGCCTTGCTCCCTTCGGCGGCGGCATAATCTTTTAAGAAAGTTGTAAACCGTCCCGTGAATTCCCGATCCTTCGCTTCGATCTTTTGGGCCAGTTCCCCGATGGCGGCGAAAGAATCCTCGGCCTGCCGGCGGGTCGGCTTCTGGCTCGTAAAGAGCTGCTCCAGATAATTGTAAAAAGGTTTTCTGAAAATCTCCCAGTCAGGCGTGTCGCCGCCGATGGTCTTGACCAGATCGGAAAATTTGAGACCCAGGAACGCATACAACGCCTTGGTCATCGGCTTCGCGGCAACCGCGGGACCTTTGTCCACCTCGGCCTCTGGCCCTACGGGCCCAATGGCCCGGAGGAAGGTGGCGGAGCGGGTATCGCGTATCTCGGAGCGAACAGCAGGCGCGGCAGAAGAACCGTCCTGTCCCTTGCGCTTCAACGCGTAAGCCTTCATCTGATCTTCTGCTGACAAATGCAGATCATGGACCCGCATGGCCCGGACATTCCCGTCCGCCATGGTTTCTTTAATGTCGCCCCAGTGCCGAACCTCCACAACGAATTCCAGGAGCGGTTGAACCCATTCCAATGCACTTTCGTTATAAGCGCTGAACACGAGTAGTCCTTGAGGAGCCAGAGAGCGCACAGCCTCTTTGGCGATCGTGTTCGCCTCATCCGCGGGAACGCCGTCAAGAACATTGGGCAGGATCACAACATCGTATTTGAAAGCTTCCAGTCCCGCGTCCTGAATGGGACTGGCGATCAGCCTGTAAGGCTTGAAGGAGCGGCCGACTTTTTTCTCCAAATATTTCAGACTCAATTGAAACGTTTCGACCATTCGCTTGTGACGATCATATCCCGCCTTGACCTGATATTCATCCGGCTGGACCACGGTGACATCAAGATCCGACAAGAGCGCGTAACCGACAAGTCCCACATCTCCCCCGGGGCCCACGATCAGAACTTTTGTGCCCGGAGAAAGCTTAAGCGACTCCAGGATGCGGATCATCTCGCGCTCATGAGAGTCCGCCTCCACCTTTCCGGAAAAAATCCGGCTTACAGCGGATGGCTCATCTCCGGCGGACGATCGCGCTTCGCTTCTTTGCGAAGACGGCGCGGAGCGGGCGGATTCAAATGCACCCGCTGAACGGTCGCCGCCCCTGTTTTGCTTGGTGACAACCACGACAAATTTATAATCATCCGGGGCAAGAGGCACGAAATCATCGGCGCGTATTCTTCCGCCATAGGGAAAGCGGGAAAGGAATTTCTCATAAGCCTCTCCTTTTCCATCCGCATCGGCCGCTTCCCGGGAATATTCCGGAAATTCAATAGTCTTGATCTCAAAACCCGCCGGAACAATACTGGCGGCGAACTTCGACAATGCCGTCCTGAACGTTTCTCGGCTACTCTCCCGGCTCACGCGGAGAGCCACCGACGGGGTGTAAGTCTCCGCGATGATGAGCTCACCTCCCCTTTTCAACACCCGCCGTGCTTCCTGCAATAATATTTCTCTCGAGGACTGCCCCAGCCCTGGCGCGCCAACGACGTTCGCCATGTACACCTCATCAACGCTCTCATCTTCCATCAACAGTTTTCTTGCATCGGCTACGACATAATCTATTTGCCCTATAAATTTTCCGCCCAACGCTTCGAGCCTCTCGTCATCTCTTTGCTTAGCCCGCGAAAGAGTCCCGCTTCCTCCAAATCCGTCTACTTCTTTATTAAGTCTGTCTCTCTCTTCGCGGCTTTCAGTCCCCGAATTTAAATCCACCCGGATAATATGCGCATCCTTGTAAGCTTCTATGTTTTTATCGCTGAGCCACGGTGAGAGAGACCCTCCCGGTCCTATTTCCAAAGAAACAAACCTCGCCTCGGAACGCGCGTTCTGTTTCGACAATTGATCCAGCGGAAGTTGTTCGATCTCCTGAGACGTTAACAGGCTCTCGGCCATGTTCCCGTCCGCCATCATCGTCCCCAGAACATCCTGTTGCTTAAAGAAGTTCCGAAGGACCCATTTGAGGGCCGGCGGGATCTTTTGGAAATTAACGGTCAGGGAAGGAACCATCCGGTTCACCTGCGCCTGCAGGGCTTCCCGTTCTTCCGGGGTGGAACCGCCCATGCGCTGCAAAAGAACTGTCGCGTTGCCTGAAGACCCGACCAACCCTCTGGCTCCGAGGGCCAGGGCCTTCGCGGCATTCATTTCACTGCCTTGATAGACAAATTGTTTTTCCGGATCCGTGCGCGCCGCCAGATACCCGCCGAGAATATCAAGGTCTCCGGAACTGTCCTTGATCGCCTCGATAAATCCCCTGCGCCACAAATTACCGACAATGCCCGCCGCAAGGTTCCGGCCGTTCGATAATGCCGGGTTGTTATAGAGGGAGATCGGAAGCGCGTCGTGAAGGCTCTTATGGATCGCTTCGATCTCGGGTTCAACCTGCGCCGGGTCTTTTAAATAGAAGAGCGGCGCCACCACGAGCCCGTCGGCGCCGGCCTCCGCGGCCGCCTGAACATTTTCCAAAGTCTCCGCGGAAGAACTTCCCGTAACGTTGGTCAGCACCCGAAGCCCGGCCTGTTTGGCTTCCCGGGTAAGGATCTGTATGGCCTGCAAACGCTGATCGCGATCCATCTTGTGGAATTCCCCCGTCGCCCCAACGGCCAGGATCGTGTGAACCTCCAGCGTTTTTAAAAGCTCAAAATATTTTTTCATCGCCGCGGTATCCACGACGACCTTCGCGCCGTCTTTTTTGAAAAAGGTCAGCGCGGGGACAATATTCTCCTGCCTCCAGACAAACTTTCCCTCCCGCAACTCAGCACGGCGGCGCCCCTTAGAAGCCGGCTGAGTAGTGCTTGAATCAACCGAATTCAGGCGCACTTCGGAGCGCCGGTTCTCCTCAGAAGTTGACCGAGTCGTCGAAGAGGGTTTTTCCGCGACAAAAGTCAGGATCTCCGCATGTTCAAAGACCTGTCCGGGAGGAATACCCGAAGATTGACTCATTTGGGTCGTACCATGTCTGTAATCGAAAACATTGACATGCCCGGTCTCCTGGAGATGCATCGCTTGCCTTATTATTTGGTCATGCCGCAGTTCACGCGGGACCACCACGCTGGCTTCCACCTTGCCCGCTTTGAGAACTTTGAAACCGGCCGCGACCATTGCGCTTTTCATGCGCGGCAGAAAAATCTCCGTATTGATGGGGACCTCATAGTTAGATCTCAGCTGCGCATATTCCAGGCCTGTTTTCTCGGCTGCCTTCATATAAGAAGCGCCCCCCGTCCCCCGAATTGCTGCGCGCACATACGACCTCAGCACTTGCCGTAAATTATCCATATTCCGGAAATAGGCATCGAGTTGAGGGCAGAAAACATATCCTGTTTTTTTGAATTCCGCCGCGAAACTTCCCGAGAAGAAAGGATGGGGGCCCACACGAAGCGTCTGGAAAAGGATCAATTTCCCGCCCGGTTTGAGGGCCGCGAAACTTTCTGCCATGGCCTTTTCTAATTCTTCAAAAGTATCGTAGGCGTCAGCGCTGATCAGGACATCAGCGCTTTGGATATGTTCGGAGAGTTGGTAGACATTGCCCAGGACCGTCTCTGTCGCAAGACCCCGTCGTTTGACACTTTCCAGAAAATTCGGATTAATGTCAAAAGCCACATAACGGCCGTCACGCCTCCATCGCGGATCGAGCATGCTGCCAAGCCACCCTTGGCCTGCGGAAACATCATAAAGGACCGGCGCAATAGTGCCCCTCAGATATTCAGCCAGAGTCTCATTGACGATCCGGGACAAAACGGTTCTAACAATTTCGCGATTTTCGCCCACGCCAAATTTTTTTCGGTCCGCCGGCCATGAATCGTTCCGGAAGAGTTTCCCGAGTTCGGAGGGCATGGCCGCAATCATTTCTTCAACCATGGCATTTACCGCGGTCGTCTCTTCCTGCTCCCGCATCTCGGAGCGGGCAGCAAGCCCGCCCTGTTTCCAGCGGTCGAGAATTTCACGCATGACGATCTTGTCTTTATATCTTTCCGCGCGCGAAAGCCCCAGACCGTCTAAACGACCGAGTTTTTCCTCGATCTCTTTGAAGATTGTATCAAGATCCACCGGCGTTCCCGCGGCATCCAACCCAACGCTGATCAAGGGGCCTTTGATCGGCGAATACACGAAGCGCTTCCACCCAGCGTCTTCCCAGGAGGGTTTTTCCGTCCGGAAAATAACGACATGCGGCGACTCGCCCGCGGTCAGGTTCTTTTCCATTTCTCCGGGATCCCGGAATCTCTGTATATTTTCCGCGGCATACCCCCGCGAGACCAGGGCCGCCCGGATCTCATCGCTTTGCTCCGGTTCTCCGCCAAGCCAGATCCGAACCTGACCTCTTTTGGAAACGTCGAAATCGCTCCCATTATCAAAATTCCACGCTGGCGAGTCAATAAAGTACAGATCCGCGTGATCCTCCGGAGTCCGGACTTTTTCGTTCTCCGCAAGCGCACGAAGGGCCTCTTCAACGACACCGCGTGTTCCATCCGTTCCTCTCAATTCGGACACAATGAAGTCTTTAAAATGAGACAGCCCGACTTCCTGCGAAAGCTGGCTTTCTTTTTCATTCAGAAAATAACGGATCCCATCGATCTCCCATCTGTTAAACCGCTCGTTATGGTGATATTGGGACTCCTCGCCTATTTTTTTCTTCAACCACGCTTTGTAATCTCTTAAGCCCCACAAATTGCGAGCTTCCAAGCCCAATTTCTGCTGGTTACGGATCCTTTTCAATGTTTCGCTTTGCCGCGCAAGCAAGGGCTCGTACGCTTCAAGCCACCTCCTGAAAACCTCGCGGCCTTTTTGTTCTCCTAATTTCCGGACAAGCCCGCGACGCAGGCCCTCCATAACGTCTCCCGCCTTGAGGGCACCTTCCCCCGTCCCGTAGTAGAACAATTTGCCCCTGAAAAGAAACTCCAAAAAATCGACCGGATCGCGATCCTCGGAAATACCGCGCACCGTGATCCATTTCAGATCAAACTGCCCGTGTCCGATGGGCTTGATCATAAAATCTCCGGCCCCCGGCATGATCTCCCGGACAAAGGAGACCTTTCCGGTCCTGGGATCAAGGCTCATCACTTCGGTCATGAGTTCTGCCACGCGTTGGAGCACGGCCGAGCGGGTGCGGTCATTTCGGGCAAGCTTGAAATAACTGACCCACTCGCGCCACCGCCCCGGGGGATTGACCTCAAACGCATGGAATTTATGGTAATCGGTGACAAGTTCTATGTAGTCGCCGAGCCATTCCGTAAAAAGAAAATTGATCGATCCTTCCGGCGCGCCGGTTTTGTCCGCGGAATTCTTGCGAAGCGGCACGGCACCAAAGGCAAGCGGCTTCGGAAAAACACCGGGATGAGCGGCATGCAATTCCGAAAGATTCTTCCAATCGGCTGCGATCATTTCATTGGACGTGCCCGTTTGCTGCGGGACCATCAGAACAAAATTTCCTTCCCTGCCGTCGCGAAGACGGATCGTCCCCCGAAGAACATAATAGAATGTTCCCTCCTGGAAAGTTTTCAGACGGATCGCCTGAATATCATAGATGTTTTCGGCACCTGAAAAAACCTGCCTTGCTAAAAGCTTGGCATTTTCGCCGTTGTTGTCTGTCAGAAAATCTTTCACGGCCTGCTTGATCTGGGAATAAAGATAACGGGGCGGATCGTTCAGGTGCCCGTTCAGCGGCATAGTCGGGAGATCAACCGCGACATCTATTTCCTGAGTTTTACCGGATTCCCGTACTTCGGAGCGGGCATCGGTATCGAGGCGCTCTTGGGGTGTCAGACCGGCTTCCTCAAGCCATTCCGGTATTTTTTTTCGGTCCGCGGTACTGGTCACCATGAGATGAATCCCCGTGGCGACACCGGGATAGTCCCGCATGAGCTTTACCGCGGCCTTCATCCTGTCCTTGAGCCATGCGGCCCTTTCGAAAGTCAGTTTTTGTTTTTCACCAGACCACTGTTTGATCCTTTCGATCTCTTCCGGGGCCCCTTCGATCCTTTGGGGCGCAAGAATGCCCGTCATCGCGAACCAAAAATTAAGATTGTTCAAGGATTTGACGGGCGTGATCCCGATCTTGAATTGTGCCTGCGGGTATTTTTTGAGGAGTCCGCTCTGTTGGATCTTCCTGAAAGCTCTTTCCATGGGCTCCCGGACGATCAAGGGCTGGAGAAAAATGACCGTGGCCCCCGCGGCGAGCTTGGACTCTAACTTCTCAAACCATCCTTTCTCGTAAGGATTGACCGATGCCGCGAGAAGGATCTCTTTCGGGATCTCGCCCTTCTCCCGCATGTCCCGGATCATCCGGAGCACGGCGGCCGTATCCAGCGGCAAAAGCCCTTCAAGCCCCATCAGCCGCAACACCTTCCTGAACCAATGCCCGCCCGCCACCACAAAAAGGACCGACGCCTTCTGTTCGTTAGTCAGAGAAAGGACCGTCTCCCTGATCGCGGCCCTGGAATAAAGCTGCAGGGCGACCGGCGCGATGGAACCGGGAGGGATCTCCATGCGGGTGATCCTTTCGAACTTGTGGACCTCGGCCCAAAGGGATGTCATCAGCCGGCAAAGAAACGTGATCCACCGGGCCGGGGCAAAACCCTGATCCTCAGGTTTTTGGGCCTGCCGTTCGATCCATCGGCCCAATCCCTTCAAAAAACCTTGGAACCATTTCCGGTAAGGCGGCACGCCTTCCCGAATCTCCCTGTCCCCCCGCGTCATGGCGGCGATATCAGCGGTCCGAAAACTGAACTCGGGAGGATCAATGACGCTGGCCCCATCGGTCCAGCCTGCCGCCTGAAAGCCGGCGAAAAGGGCTTTCTGCTCCTCAAAATTCGCCTCGCTTTGGGTCTCCCGCTGCCCCGGCGCGATCATCCGCGGCACCACCATTTCGGTCGTGACCGTGATCTTTTTCTGCCGGAGCCTTGCCGAAAGCGTCCCGAGCCGGTCACGGGTCGCTGTTTTTTGAGGCTCCAGGGCTTCCGCCGTCCGTACCTCGGAGCGAGCCGCCCCGGCATTTTGAGACTCATGGGCAGGCATGACGGGAGCGGACAGAAAGCGCTGTATGGCGTCCCTATCGATGTCTGAAAACATTTTCCCAAACGATACCTGGGTATCGTCCAGCGATTCATCCCATTTGGCTTTGGGATCATCTTCGAACCCGGTCCTGACACGGCGCTTGCCGGTTTTCAATCTCACGTCACAAACGATCTCATCTTTGGAGGCCTCAAGAACATCCTCTCCTTTTTCTTCCACGGCGGCGACAAGGCTTCCCGTCGCGGCATGGAGGCGATGGATCCGGGAATCGATAATGACGGCCCCCGAGGCGACATTGCCGGAATCAATTTCGGTGCGTCCCAAAATAACCGCGCCCACGTCCACTTGGACCTCTTTGCCGAGCCGGACATCTTTCCCCAGGATCGCGCCTGTTTTCTCATCGATAGAAACTCCCATCAATTCCCTCAGGGCGGGATCCTCAAAAAGCCGCCTGGCCGCATCCCGGTACCCCCGGTTATCTCCGATATGGACATTCATCCCGTTCCTGCCAGTATCGATGAAACCCATGGACAACGACGGAAATGCCTCCCGTCTGAGCAGAAATCCCTTGTGCAGCGTCAGGTTCTTGTCTTTAATGACTCCGCGATCATCCAGGTATTCTTTGAGCAGAACGTCAACCGCCCGTGAGGACAAATACAGGCCTGACTTGTTAAAAACGGCCGCCTCAGTCTTGCCACGCAGGAAATCCGCCGCCTCCCATGGGATAATTCTCACCACGTTATTGTCTTTATCCGTTTCAACTTTAGGATGGAGCGACATGAATTCATGGCCCACCGGCACGACGGCGCCAAAGAGCTGTATGTCCTTCGAGTCATATTGCGGAATGGGCCGGCTGATCGACGTGATCCGGTCTACTTCAAATATCGAAACGCCGCGGACGCCTTTTTTGTAAAACTGCATCGATTGCCGCAACGCCTGCCAGACGTTGGGCTCGCCGTTGATCCCTTTCAGAAGCCCTTTGTTGCCTAATCCGTCTCCCGCCGTCAGAGGGTAATTCCTGGCCCCCGTGCCGCCGGAAAGGATGACTGCAATGTTTTGCTCGCCGTTATTCGCTCCGGTCTTCGTGAGCCCGTTGAGGGTCTCGATGATCGAAGAGAAAATACCGTTGGAATCGTCTGGGACAATGCACACGAGGATCGTCGGCTTGCCGCTCTTGGGTGAAATCTTTTCAACCGGATCCTGAGTGAAATCAATGATCTTGAACTCGGAATTCGCCGGGACAACGATTCCCTTGGCTTTCTCGAGCGTTTCTAGCATGTAGGGAGCGTCGGCTCTTTTCACGGTCACGGCCGCCACATCGAAATAGCTCTCCGGATCCCGGAGGGCCTTCGCGATGTTGGACCGCTGCAGCCGGACGCCGTAATATGGGCTATCATGGAAAGGTGCGAGTTCCGAGTCGGACGTGCCTTCTTCCCGTACCTCGGAGCGATTCCCAGCGCTAGGGTCAACCGCCTTGCCGGTCCATGTTCTCCCGGCCTTGACTTCACCGTTCGCTTTCTCTCCGATGAACCGGACGCGCCATGTTCCCTCCTGAGGACGGGTCACCGCGATCCGGAGGTGTTCGGAGTTCGTTCCGATCCATGTGTAATAAAACATTTCGGCTTCCTGCCCGTTGGGAAACGGCAGATCGTCGGGAAGTTTTCCTTCCTTGAGCTGGGCTGGGGTCAATAAGGAGGTGATATCCATTGTTGTTTCAGCGGGACCCGCCTGGGAATAAAATTCCCTCAGCGTCTGATACTTGAGGGGACCAATCCTGACAGGCCCCTCCTCCGTCACCGCCCACTCCGTCCCGCTGCCTTCATCACGATCGCTCTTGTACCCGATGAACCGAAGACGCCATTGACCGTTTTTGTGCACCACGACCAGATCCGCCCGCTCACAATCCGACTCGATCCCCATATAAAAGATCTTCCGCGAGGCGGGAGTTTCCTGGGGGGAATTCAGCCCGCTCCTTTGACCTTTTGGAAAAGGGAAATCGTCGGGAAGGATCCGGTTCTTCAGCTGTTTCGGGGTCAGCATGGGCTTGAGTTCAAGCTTGGCTTCGAAGTCGTCCGTCCGTTCATAAAGGGCCCTCAGGGCACGGTATTTAAGAGGACCGTTCTCCGTAAGGCCCTCCGGGGTTGCCGTCCACTCGCCTCCGGAACTCGCTTCGCCGTTCTGTTCGTACCCGATGAATCCAAAATCCCACTGTCCGTTTTTATGGAACAGGACCATCTCGATCCTTTTGCAATCCTCTCCGATCTCGGGGTGAAACCGAAGTCCTGCCCGCTGGCCGTTGGGGAACGGAAATTCGGCGGGAAGCAATCCGTATTTCAACTGGTTCGGGGTCACTAAAGGGGTAATGTCGATGGTTTTTTCGAAATCATCCGTCCGATCGTAAAGAGTCCTCAGATCGTGGTAGCGGACATTCCCGGTATCGACGAACCCTTCTTTTGTCGCCGTCCATTCGTGACCGGGATTCGTTTCGCCGTTTTTCTTGAGTCCCACGAACCCAAAATCCCACCGGCCGTTCTTGTGGAAAAGGACCATCTCAATGCTTCCACACTCATCTCCGGTCCCCAGATGAAAACGCGCTCCGGCCCTGTGACCGTTAGGAAGAGGAAAGTCTTCGGGAAGCCGTGATTGTTCAAGCTGTTTCCCGGTCAGGAGCGAGGTGATATCCACCGACATTTCAAAATCATCCGTCCGGGCATAAAGGGCTCTCAGGGGCCGGTACTGGATGGGGCCGATCTCCGTACGTCGCTCCCCTTTGATCTCCCATTCGTCCCCGGGACTCTCTTCCCCGTTCTCCTTTTCTCCCACAAACCAAAACCGCCACACGCCGTCTTTTTGACGGGTCATGGCCATCTCAGCGCGGACACAGTCCCCGCCGATCCTCATAGAAAAATCCATCCCGGCCTTTTGGCCGTCGGGGAACACAAATCCGTTGGGCAAATACCCTTTTTTCAGCTGCTTTGGGGTCAACACCTTGGTGATATCCAGCATGCGGACTTTTTTGAAATAGTCCGGTTGGTCGTAAAGAGCGGCAAGTTGGAGAACATGCTCCATGATCTTGTCTGTTTTTCCGGCCGCCTTCTCCCGGATTTCAGACCGTGCGGCGATGTTCGGGAAAAAAACCGTTTTCCCCATCGCTCCGGCCATTTCGCGATGATACTGTCCCCGGAATTGAAGCAACTCCACGCCGACGCCATAGCCCGACCAGGCCTTGGGGACCGTCACATCCGGTTTTTTGGGCATGGCGAAATCCAGAACCTCAAAAGAACGGGTCTTGCTGTCCCAATGCAGATACACCTTCAGATCCGGATTCAGTCCGTTGCCGTGGACGATGGCATTTTTCAGGATCTCCCTCATGGCGTAATCGACGTTGACGAACCCGGCGGCTTCACTGGCGAGGCCGCACCAGCGAGCAACATGAGACACTTCCTCGACCCATGCGGCGTCACGCCCGGCATATTTATTAAAACCAAGCTCCACAACATCCCCGCGCCAAAGGGCCGCCAGAAAACGGACCTGCTCCGACGCTTCTTCCGAAGGCCGGTTCGCCAGAGCATCCAGATCAGATTCGACCATGTCCTCCCGCTGGAGTCCAAGAACGCCCAGGACGGCCTCCGAAACAGGCGCGTGACCCAAATATAGTTTGGGAAAACCCACTCTCTGTTTTACCTGCTGTTTAAAATCGCCGGCGATGGCAGGATCAGGCGTGGCGAGCACCTTGCGGACCATATCGACAACGATGATCTTCCCGCTGGAAAGGCTCAGAGCGTACTGGTGATCGCCGTAGCGTCGGAGGAAATATCCATGCCCGCGGTTGGTGAAATAGGAGATGTCCGCATCTTCAAGCTCGAGCCCGGTGATCGGAATGCCGGGATACCGCCGCTCCATTTCAGTTCTTGCCGACTCCCGCATTTCCGAGCGGCGGGCCATGGCGGCCCGGATATTTGAAAGGACGGCCGGCGAATCTACGATGTCTTGCATGATTCTGGAATATTGGTCCGGATCCTTCAGGACATCCCGGACGAGTTCCTCAAAAGTGAATTGGGCATCGAGCTTTCCGACATCCGGCGCGCTGGGTTCCGGTAAAACGTCCGGCGGAAGAAAATGGACCCAGACAGTGACCAGTTCCCTGTCATGCGCCTCCTCGCGGACAAAGCTGTGTTCCGGCCCGGCCATGATCAGTTCGCTTTCCGGGACATGGACGCCGAGTTTTTCCGAGACCGCCCGCGCCGCGCACGAGGCAAGCGTTTCCCCTTTGGCCAGATGCGCGCGCGCCGAAACGTCGTATTTGTATTGTTCCGAGGTCATCTTCCCCGTCTTAAGCTGGCGGATGACCTTGCCTTCCGGGGTCACCACAAAGACCACGCTGCGGAGATGGCGGTCCCCGTCCAGATGGGCGTTCACCAGCGGTTTTTCGCCGCGGATGTTGCCCCGGTCATCCACGACCGGCACAAGGGTCAGTTCGGTCGGCATGATCGAGGTCTTATCCGAGAGTTTACGGAGATGCTCGAGGACCTCTTCCAGATGATCGGGCTCGGCGCGCCAGATCTGGCGGCTCTTCATGTCGATCGCTCCGGCAAGCTTTTGAAGGCTCTTCTCCGAACCGATGCAGACCAGGCATCCTTCCGGATTCGGGATCAGGGGTGCGCGTCGAGGCGATCACCCCGCGGGCGAAATCGATCCACGGCACGTGCGCGGGCTTTCCCTTCCGGAGCCGGTCCATCACGTCCGCGAAACGGGCAAGATCGAAATCATCAAAGACCTCGATGTCGCCGTCCGGCTGGATCGCGGAACGGTTCCGATCCTTGAGAAAATTGCGCGCGTAAAGCACCAGGTTGTTCGCGTCCCGGAGCCGTTTGACAAAAGCTTCCACTTTGGGACTGCTGAGCACGGAGACACGGTCGCGGCCCTCCTCGAAAAGCGAATCCACCGCGATAAAGATCACGGGCTTGGCGATGCGGGAACGCTCCAGGGCTTTTTGGACCTTTATTTTGAGTTCCTTGGGGAAAGGCGCGGGACGGATCCGGTACAGATAACGGAGATAGCGTTCGCTCAGCTCCGCGACGTTGATGAAATTCCCGTCCAGGGATTCTATAAGGATCCGCTCGAAGGCCTGGGCGCGCGCGCCGTTCGCTTCCCGCTCGACCAGGCTGTGGCGCGCGATCGCCCAAAGCGCGTGTTCGCGCACCGTCGGGTCCGGGTCTTTCCATAACGCCCCGATAGGCCCTCCGTTAATCAGGCCCCGGAGAGGCTCAAGACCCGGGTGCGTGTCTTCCCGCAAACGTGCCAAGGCATCCACGGCCGCGACACGGACCGCCACGCTTCTTTGCTCTTCGGGATCGAGCTGTGCCAGGAGCGCGTGGATCGCGTCAACGATGACGTCGCTTAGCGGCACCTCCCGGTCCAGTTTTAAATGTTCCAGGATCTTTCCGGTCGATTCCGCGGCGTATTTTTTCGCCCAAAAACCGGCCTCCGGGTCCTTTAAAACGCCCGTGAGGATCTCCAGCGAACCGTCGCAGGGCAGCGCCCCTAACGACCGCAAAATGGCTTCGCGGACCGTAACCTCTGTCTCCTTCGAAAAACGGCCGACCAAAGAGCTGTAGGCCCGCATCCCATCCCCGAAATCGAGCCGTTCGGCAAATTTTCCGATAGCGCCCGCGCAGACCTTGCGCACCCACGGATCGTTGTCTCCCAGGCCCCGGAGGATCAGTTCAAAACCGCGCCGGGCGTCTTTCGACTTCAGCCCCTCTTTCCGCAAAATGCGTCCCATGCATTTGAAATAAAGTTCGCGAATGCTGATGTGCGTGACGGAAGAAACGTCGCCCGCGTCCTCGGCCCGAAGTAAAGTTTCGTTCAGCAACTTCGGCAGGTTCGGGTGGATCCACAAAAGCTTTTTGACGGCTTCCCACCGGCCCTTGACGCCCGCCGCTTCGGAAAGCCTGTTCTTTAAAAAGCCCCTTAATTTTTCCTTTTCCGCGGGCCGCAGCTGTTTTTGGAAGGTCTTCTTCAATTTTTGCCGCACCGCAAAATACGCCGGATAGACGATCCATTCAAAATGGCCGAAAAAGACGAAGGCGGCAAGGGCCGGCATTTTCAAAAACAGCAGGATGGGGCTCAGCAGGTAGTCTTCCAGAAGATTGTAGGCGACCACAAAGATCACGACGTCGCGGCCGTATTCGGACAACTGCCGCCACAGGGCCTTGAAAGTTTCCTTGAACCGGAAAATGGAAAAGAACTTTTCCCTGAAGGTTTCCACAAAGAATTCCCTGAGAATGTTCCGCGCCCAGACGAGCGATATTTTTTCTTTTTCGTCCTGGTAGCGCTGGAAGATCTGGTCGACCATGAAGCCATGAAAAGGCTTGACCCACGTGGAGCGCCCCCGGCGGGGCGTCTTGAGGTTGCTTCCCCGCTCGAAAGCCTCGAAAGAACGGAACGCTTTTTCCGTCTCTTCCCGAGAGCCGAGGCCTGCCGGCTCCCCGGCAACCCGCACCTCGGAACGCGACTGGCCATCGTCCACCTCGGAGGTGGTGGAGCGGGTGGCTGTGAAATCCGGGTCTTCCTTCGAGGACATTTTTTTCGCCGTGATAAAGGCCTCGTCGTAATCAAAGTCGTCTATTTTGAAATCCGAAAACCCCAGACCCGCCAACACCCACCAGTGCTCCTTCTCCGGCCACACATCGCGCCACATGCCCGGATAATGTGAAAAGATCCAGAGATCCCCTCCCGGCTTCAAGACCCTCGCGGCTTCATAAAGGGCCTTATAACGCAATACCGGAGGCATCAGATTCAGGTACCGGTCGCAGATCACCACGTCAAATTCGCCGTCGCGGAGCGTCAGATCGAGAGCATTCATGTCCCGGTAATCAAGCGGCACGCCTTTCTTATTGATGAAAACCTTGCCTAAGGAAGCCGCCAGCGGATTCGACTCCACGCCAACGACCTCTTTGGCCCCCGCCTGATACGCCCAGACATAAGAGGATTCCCCATAACCAGCCCCGAGCACAAGCACCCGTTTTCCCTTAATAGCTTCTGCCGCTCGCGGGAAATTCGATTCCATCATCTCCGTGACATTGGACAACACATCGTCCGGGGCGTAGAAGTCCCTGCCTTCCGAGATCCTTAACGTGATCAATCCCTCGTAACGGCCTCCCGGCCTGTAATAAAACGCTTTAATATCCTCCACAAGTTTTGTTGACAGGCTTTCATGCCCGGAGATGATCGTCTTCAGTTCTTCCCGCTCGGAAGGAGTGATCCATTCTTCCGTTTCTTTCTCGACCTCCCGTACGCCCGCGACTCCCTCGCCGTACCTCCCACGCAACAGGTCCTCAAGCGACCGCACCTCCGAACGATCAGGAGTTTGATCGGAACGGACGTCGCGGTCCCGAGAAATCCCCGGTTGAGAACGGGAAACGTCGCCGTTCCTGCGGTAAAAGTAATAGACGCTGACGGACGTGATGAGCAGGGCGGCCACACCGGTCGTCGCGGAAACCAGAAAGCATCCGGCGGACATCAGAAAGCCCCATTTCGCCACGCCTTTGGTTGACAGCGTGGGGTTTTTCGTGAAGGCCATCATCGATCTGAAAGTATTATTGAAAAAACTGAGCCCGAAGTAAACGAGAGGCCGCAGGGCCATCGGCACGACGTTCTGGACCACGGCCTGCTGGAGATAAACCGATGCCAAACGTCCCATGATCCCGTCCCAGATGCGCCACAATTGACGCCGGACCACGAGGTCCTGGCGGATCTCCTCCGCGCGGGCGAAGTCCCCTTTGGCCTCGTGCTGTTTCGCGTCAAGCCGCCCAAGGACGACCGGCTCGAAGAGATCGAAAATGATGCTCGCCACGAACCCCAGGACCAGGGAAACGAACGCGCGCATTGCGGGCTCCTGAAAATGCGCTTCAATGAACCAGTTGACCGCGACCTGATAAGCGCCCACCAGCGGCCGCCAGAGGACCTGCATGCCGAACATGACCGAAACGACGAGCGGGGAACGCCGTGTCGCCGTGTCCGAAAGGATCATGCCGATGATCCTCGCGGCAATGCCCATCACGAGAGCGATGCCCGCGGCGATCGCGCTCGCCGAAAAACCCGGCGTCTGCTGCGCCTGCCGGAACTCCTGCCATAAATTGATCCCGGTCAGACCGTAAACCGCCCACTGAATGACCGCCGCCGCGCCCGCCACCGCGCCGAGGATGATCCCGATCTTGATGATTTTTTTGTTTCGAACAACCTTCGCGTCCGCTTCCCGAACCTCGGAGCGGAGCTTTTGCTTAAAAGACGCCAGGGTCCCGCTGTTCTGCCGGATCCATCCCCCCAGATTTTTATGACCTTCTATTTTGTTGATCGCGTCGATGATCTCCCGCCGGTCCTCTTCGCTCAGTGTTTTCCGGTGTTCCCCGATCAGCCCGCCGATCTTGTCCAGTTCATGCTGCAGGTCATTACCGTATTTTTCTTTTTCCTCATAACTCCGATCGTCCAGTCCTTTCGTCCCGACCCAGGCCTGGGCAAGAGTGGCCAATAGGGAGATCCCGTGCAGGATGGCGTTCTTCCCGGCATGGGGCACTTGATCGAAACCTGCCTGAACCGGTTCGCCCGCCCGCACTTCTGAACGAAGAACTCGATAACAATGGATCTCTGGACCAAAAACAGCATCGACGGCACGGCTTGCGATGTATTCAAACAATTCCGGAGGAGGAGTCTTTGTGTCGGTGCCAAGAAAAAGATAACGTTTGGTTTGAGAGTGGATACGCCGCCAAAATTCAGGCCTTTCGGCCAGGTGCCCCGCCATGCCCGGAAATTGGACAAAAACGGCATCAAACTGTTCATCGACTCTGAAAAGGTCCTGTATGAGGTAACGGATCGTCATCCGGCGACCGGCGACATCCTTATCCCAAAGGCGGGTGTGGGTTAGGTTGATCGCAAGATCTTCGCCCTGTCTTTGAACTTCCCATTCAGCAAAAAGAAAACCGAGTTTTCCAAGAACCTTTTTCATCTGCCACAAAACCCCTACCGCGCCGCCCCCTCCAATGATATCCGGAAGGGCTTTCTCGTAAGGATCGAAGTTGTCCGCAAAGGTCAAACTTTTAAGTTTGGGAAATATCTTGGCAAGGTTCCGCACGCTGTAAAAATCCGTTCCGCCGGCCGGGTAGTAGATCGACCCTTCGAACGACGCCATAAAGCTGTCGAGTTCCTCCCGCACTTCCGCTCGGGCGGAAATTTGGCTCGTTGCCGTTTGAATTTGCGACTTTAAATTACGGAAAAGAACGCGGATTTTTTGGATCGGAACGGAATATTTTTGCCGAAGCAATTCTCTTTCCTCGAGATGGCCCAGAGCGCGCAGCAATGCCTTGGAGGTCAACAAGCCTTCCGTAATCTCAATACCCGCTTTCAATGAAGGAGGGACTTCAAACGCAGAACCCCCATTCCCGAGAAATTGATCCAGCAGCTGGGTGCTAAAATCCAGATCCGTGATCTTATTGTTCAAAATCTGAATGTTTAAAGAAGTGCCGAGCTCTCGGTCCGTCTTTCCCGCGATCGGCCGGATAAGCCCCAGCGAATTTGCGGACCCATGCCGCAATTCTTCATGGAATCGTGTTTTTTCGAAGCCGCGCGCAGAACTTTCCGCCTCTTCAATAATTCTGTCGAGAAAAACAAAAAAATCTGTGACATCTTTTTCCAACTGGGCCGCCACATTCCGCGCCTCTTGATCCGCGGCCGTCCCCCGCAAGTCCGCCGGGATATCACTTCGCACTTCGGAGCGGGAGGGAGCGATTCCGAAAATCTCAGAAGCAGGGGTTTCGGTAGATTCCGAGTTCCTGAAAATAACGGCGATGAGTGCCGCGTGGAGACCATAGCTGAAGGCGCAGGCAGCGGCGATCGCGGCAAGGTCCCAGACTGAAAACGTCGCACCGGCGAACTTCGGGTTTTTTAAAATCCAGGGCCCGGTGATCTCTGCGGCCATAAATGCAACCAAAGCGACCATGTGTACGGCCCTGGCAACACGATCCATCATCGGCCGTCCCATTTCTTTGATCATCAAATATAATCCGCCCATGACAAAGTGGACGAACGTCCAGGGAAGAAGAAAATCAGGAGCCCAGCCCAAGGCCCAGTCTAAAAGAGGGCTGATTGAACTTAAATGCAAGGCACTCCGCATGGCTTCCAGTTTGAGATCTGCCAACATACCCACCACAAAAAAAGAAAACGAGAGACTGGAAGGCAAGGCCATTTTTATTCTCGATTGCCACCGGCTCGGGTCCGCTTTGTCGCGCGTCCCGTTACCCTCTCGAGGGAGCTCCGTTGCTTTTTTCCGTGCCTCCGAGCGAATCTGCTCTCCCGCGACGGGCGATCCCACCTGTCCGACAGGCAGGCCTGCCTTCGCGGGAGGCAGGTATTTTTCCAGAAGCGAAACGTCGGCCCCGGGATTCAAACGCGCGGCATCGTAAACCGCGTGGATCTCGAAGGAACCGTTCACGTTCTCGAAAATACGCTGAGGGCTCGTCGCCGTGGCCTGAGCGATCGCGCGCTCGAACGGCAGCGATCCGACCGTCATGAGTTTTTTGTAATAATCTTCGTGGCGCGGGCTGGGTTTCATGATGCGCGGACTGACGACGCAATAACTGATCCCCTTCGCCTCGAGGATCCGCTTGATGTTTTCTTTGTGGAATCCGCCATACACAAGAACCGCCGTACGAGGGTTTAGGGTATAGGGTTTAGGCGCGGGTTCGTTTTTTTCGATTTTCCTATCCCCTGTCCCCTCCACGGTATTCGCTAAGAAGTACTTATCCAGCGTCGCCGCAATCGCGTTGTCACGTTCTGCAGCGATCTCGTAAAACCTGATCGCGTCCAGGACGTTCCGCTCCCATTGCTTGGAAAGGACCAGGGGCTTGAGGGTCTGCTCGTGGATGAAGCGGCCCAAAGATGTCGTGCTGAAGGTTTTGAGCTCAATCTTGACGGCTTCGTACTCTTCCTGGGTCACCTGAAGATCGTTCAGGCGCTCCAGCAGTCCGAGGACCTTGGCGTAACCAAAAAGCTCCTTGTCCGCCGGGTCCTTAAGATACCCTTCCCGGATCGTTTCTTCGAGTTTCCCGAGCGCGCCATAAACCTCGCGGGCATCGATATGTTTTGCTTTTTCGATGACGGCGGGATCCTGGGTCTTCGCGGCCTCCACGACAAACCGGAGCAACGGAGCCATCCCCGCGCCCCGCCCTTCCGCCCGAGCATCAGGGGCGGACATTCCCAGCAACGGCATCGACCTTTCGAGATAGGTTAAAAGATCGATCGTTTTATGATCAAATTGGTTTTTAAGCTTGAGCCATCCCAGGAGCTCTTTGGGGAACCGCTTGTCGGCGTGAGAGCGGACCTCTCTCCCGAGGGCTTTCAGATCTTGGGCGATCGCCTCCTTTTTCCCGGCGGAAAGCCGGTACTGAAGGATGTTCTCTTTGTGGAGCTTCAGGCTGTCAGCGCCGATCAACTGAAAATCAACGCTTCGGGAATAGAGATGAGGGGTTAGTCCTTTCGTATCTTTGATTTTTCTATCCGCTATACCCTCAACCCCAGACGCGAGTTTCCGGTTGATGTGCGCGTACTCCGCCCCGCCGACGCGCAGATGGTCCATGAGAAAGTACGAAACCTTTTCTTTGATCGCGGGATCCTTGATGAATCCGAAAAATTGATCCGTGGGGACCGGACCTTCGTACCCTTCCTCGAAAACGGTTCTGACGCCGCAGTTCGCGACCATGCGGTTAATGATCTTTGAGATATTCTCCTGCGCCTCGAGCGAATCGTGAGCGTCCTGGATGAAGACGATCGTCTTCCGCGAATCGGGTCTCGGTGTCCGGTAGACTTCGTCAATTGTTCCAAGTTCGGGAGGGACCGCGATCTTACCGTCAAGGACTTGACCGGTCGAAGCGGTGACCGGATCACCTCCCGGAACTTTGGAATCTTGAGCCTGTTTACCACCTGTCTGGCCGGTAGACATGGCAAGGCTAACTGGGGACGGAAGCAGGGCTTGAGTCGCAATGAAGGAAAGCAGGGTGAAGAGCGCGACGCTCCTCAAATAAGTTGCTCCCGTGAAGACAGTTTTCTTAGGTTTTTTCATTGGGGTCAAGTCCTTTGAGCATTCGTAGGGAAAGGTTAACACTTCCATCAGAGAATACAAACCTGGAGATGACTCTAGTGATTTTCTATTGATGAAAGCTATATATTGCTATTTTTTGCTAGTTCGCGTTTTTAAGGACTTTATAAAAATTTATACACGAAGAGACTCGTGAGAAGTGAACGGAGAAATCTTTCGAATCAAATGCTATTTCGGGGAAGACGCTTTAAGGGTCTTTCTTCGCTCGTTGGCGCAAAGAAGAAAAGCCAGGAGGGTCGGCACGGGCAGGATCAACTCAAGAACAAAATGCCCTTTCACCTTCAGCACATAGATGCAGATCAAGACGAAAGGAATGAAACAGACAAGCTTCTTCGAGACCGGAAGGTTAAATCCGTCGCAAAAAGAAAAACCCAAAAAAAGCGTGTAAAGGCAGAGCGCTAAATATTCCAGCAAAAGAGTGTGGTCCATGGAATTTCCCTCCAGAGTCAACCGATTCAAGATCAGGTTCTGAGACCGCCAGACAGGCCGATTATAGTCCTGCCGGAATGGACTGACAAGGCGGGTTTTTGTACCTGTTCAGCCTCCGGGGTTGAACGGGTTTTTGCCTAGTGAAACCGGAGGATCGTGTCCAGGTGCCGCTCCATCTTGACCTCGATATCGGAGAAGGACCTTTCATAAACATCCATCCC
>CAIJDY010000091.1 GCA_903819565.1 Candidatus Omnitrophota bacterium
GATCTTCACCTTGTCCAAAAGCTCCTGGACCTGTTTCCCGTTGAAGCCCTTCACCGAGACATCCACGAGCATGAGATGATTGTCCGTGCCGCCGGAAACAATCCTCCATCCGCGAGCGGCCATCGCCCCCGCGAGGACTTTCGCGTTCTTGACGATCTGTCCGGAATATCGCTTAAACTCCGGGCTCAAGGCTTCTTTGAGCGCTACCGCCTTCGCAGCGATCACGTGCATCAGCGGACCGCCCTGGATCCCCGGGAAAACGGCCGCATCGATCGCTTTGGCGTACTTTTCTTTGCAGAGGATGAGCCCCGCCCGCGGTCCGCGGAGCGTTTTATGCGTCGTCGTCGTCACGACGTCCGCGTACGGCACCGGACTCGGATGATGGCCGGTAGCCACGAGGCCCGCAAAATGCGCCATATCCACCATGAGCAGCGCGCCGACCTGGTCCGCAATCTTGCGGCCCCGTGCAAAATCAATGATCCGCGGGTACGCTGAAGCCCCTAACAGGATCATCTTGGGCTTGTGCTCCAGAGCGAGACGTTCGAGCTCTTCATAATCGATCTGCTCATCTTTCGGGCTCACCCCATACGGGATGATCGTGTAAAATTTCCCCGAATAATTCATTTTATGACCGTGCGACAAGTGACCGCCGTGCGTCAGGTTCATCCCGAGGATCTTGTCCCCCACCTCCAGCAAGGCCATAAAAACCGCGATGTTCGCCGACGTCCCGCTGTGCGGCTGGACGTTCGCGTGCTCCGCCCCGAACAGCTGCTTCGCCCGGTCGATCGCCAGTTGTTCCACCACGTCGACGTTCTCGCAACCGCCGTACCATCTTTTCGCGGGATAGCCTTCAGCGTACTTGTTGGTCAGCACCGAACCCATTGCTTCCAGTACGGAAAGGGATGTGAAGTTCTCGCTCGCGATCAGCTCGATATTCTCGTTCTGCCGGCGGACCTCCGCGCGGATCGCGTTGTAGATCTCGGGATCGCTGTCCCGGAGCTGGGTCAGATTAATGATGCTTTTGTTCGTAAGCTTTGATTTTGTTGACGCGCACTTCATGACGGCCCCTTTCGAATGGTGTGTTGAGCCAGGTGTCGACCAAAGGAAAAAGCATGTCCTGCGGCAGGAACCCCGCCCCCAGGATCAGCATATTGGAATCATTGTGCCCCCGGGAAAGCCGGGCCTGCTCGATGTTCTGGCAAAGCGCCGCGCGGATTCCGTGGACCTTATTGGCCACGATCGCGCTCCCGATGCCGGTATAACATATCCCGATGGCCCGGTGGCAATCTTTTTTGGCCACTTTCTCGGCCGCGGCAATGATAAAGTCCGGATAATCGCACGACTCCTCGGAAAAAGCGCCGCAGTCCACAATATCAAAATTCTTATTCTTCAGATACTCGGCCAGCGCGTTTTTCATCTGAACGCCGCGATGATCGCTCGCGAGCGCAATCTTGGGTTTTACCATGGTCCCTGCCTTTTCGGTTATGAAAGTTCGGTGATCACACCGAGATGCGGTTTCAATTTTCTTTCGATCTCATTCAACGTCGTCTCATAGACGCTCATACCCATGCCGATCGGATCCGGAACGTCCAGGACGATCGTTTTCTCTTTCGCGGAGGCCAGTGTCCGCGCCATCTCGGCCGCGTGCTGCGGTCCCATCGCAAAGATGAGGTCCGCGCCCCAAACATCGCACTTGCGACATACACGGCTTTGGTGACGGCTAATATCCACTTCGCGGTTACGCAGCACGAATTCCGCCTCTGGGGACGCCGGCAAACCTTCGCGGGCGGCCACGCCGCAGGACGCGACTTCGATCTGCGGGGACAGCCCTCTTTTATCAAGCTCGTGCCGGAGCCATCCTTCCGCCATCGGGGAGCGGCAGGAATTTCCCGTGCAGACCATCAGAATCCTCTTCCGCGGGAATTTGCCGGCCTTCAATTTCTCAACGGCCTTCTCAAATTCGGCCCCCTGAGCGCCTTTCCTCAAAACCCCGGGAACGGCTTCCGCAAGGTCCACGATCGTGGAGTCCGAAGCAAATTCCGTTCTGCCGCCGTCGATCACCGTGTCAAAAAAACCTTCCAGCGCTTCCGTCGCCTGCTGCGCCGTGTGAGGAGAACCCTGCCCGCTCTTGTTCGCGCTGCTCGCCACGAACGGTTCCCCGACCTCATTGATCAGGGCGCACGCGATCCGGTTCTTGGGAAACCGCAATCCGATCTTTTGCCCCGCGCGGTTCCGCGCCAGGAGCGTCACCGGTCCGGGCCAATAATGCACCGCCATATAACGGAAGGCCGGTGTCACCTGCACCTGCAGGGTTTCCAGCATTTCCCAATCGCCGATGTGATAAGCAAAAGGCTTCTCGTTGGGACGCCCCTTAATCTCGCAAAGCCGCGCCTCGATCTCCGGCGCCGTCATCCTGCCGCCGATCCCGTAAACGGTCTCCGTCGGGAACACCACCATCTTGTTCTCGCGGCAGGAGTTCACAACTTCCCGCAGGCGTGCCATATCCAAATTACGCGCGTCAAGCTTCACGATCACAGGTGGATTCATCACTTCCCGCTCAGAACTCCCCTCGACAACCCGGTTCACTTTTTACGGATCTTCTCCTGGAGCTTCTCGTTCTTCTCTTGGCAACTGACTGCCAAGGAATCTTTGTACTTCACAAGCTGCGCGGCCAATTTTTTATCCGCCAGCGCGAGGATCTGGATCGCCAAAAGGCCCGCGTTTTTCGCCCCGGCTTTTCCCACCGCCACGGTCGCCACGGGAACTCCCGCGGGCATCTGGACCGTCGCGAGAAGCGCGTCCAGGCCGTTCAAAGAAGTCGCCGCCAGAGGGACCCCGATGACGGGAAGCGTCGTGTTCGCCGCGATGGCGCCTGCGAGATGGGCGGCGGCCCCCGCACCAGCGATAATGACCTTCTTCCCCTCCTGGGCCGCATTCGTCGCGAACTTGGCGACCAGGTCTGGCGTACGGTGCGCGGAAAGAACCTGCATACTATAAGGAACACCGAATTCTTTCAGCACGTCCGCGCACTCCTGCATCACTTCAAGATCGGAATCGCTCCCCATCACGATCGAAATAAGTTCCTGACTCATCGCAACACCTCTTTACTGTTCTCCATTAAAATGATTAGGTTTAACAGCCCTGACTCCCCTTTAATGATTCCATTGATGTCAGGACAGTCCAAACTACCATCCAAAACATAAAAAGTTTGGACAGTATTGCACTACATACCCCTAATTTTAAATCACATGTAGTGCTATGGCCTTATGGCCGATGTCGCGGCGGCAAAAGCCGCCTTCAAAGTTGATTTTCGAAATGGCCTGGTAAGCACGGTCATGTGCGGCCTTTAAATTATCCCCGAGCGCGGTCACGGCCAGCACCCGCCCTCCGGCGGTCACGATCTGCTTGCTCGCGTTCCACGCGGTCCCCGCATGAAAAACAAAAACGTCTTCTTTTTGTTTGAACGCCTCGAGCCCAGTGATGGGATATCCTTTTTCATACGAACCCGGATAGCCGCGCGAGGCCATCACGACCGTGATGCAGGCCTTGTCGTGCCACTCCAGGGACTCGAACTCCAGGCGGCCTTCCGCGATCTGGAGCAACGCCGGCAAAAGATCTGACTTCAGGCGCGGCAAAATGACTTCGGTCTCAGGATCGCCGAAGCGGCAATTGTACTCCAGAACAAAAGGCCCTTCTTTCGTCAGCATAAGACCGGCGTACAGAACACCCCGGTAGGGCATTCCGTCCCGGTGCAAACCCTCCACGATCGGACGGATCGCGATATTAATGATCTCCCCGATCTCCTGCTCCGGGATCCTCATGTTCGGAGAAAAGGCGCCCATGCCGCCCGTGTTGGGACCCCGGTCATGGTCATAGGCCCGTTTGTGATCGCGGGCGCTCGCGAGCGGGATGATCTTTTCCCCGTCCGTCAGGACCAGTACGGAAAGCTCTTCGCCTTCCAATTTTTTTTCGATGACGACCTTATCGCCGGCGTCGCCAAAAATGCGTTTCTCCATGATCTGCGTCAGCGTCGCGACGGCCTGCTCGGAAGTATCACAGATCACGACACCTTTGCCGGCCGCCAAGCCGTCCGCCTTGATCACCGCCGGCATTTCGGATTCGATCACGTAATGTTTCGCCTCTTTGACATTCGTAAAAACTTCGTAGGGAGCGGTCGGCACACCGTATTTCGTCATCAGGTCTTTCGAGAAGGCCTTGCTCCCCTCGAGCATTGCCGTGTCCCCAGACGGCCCGAAGATCTTCAATCCTTTTTCCGTAAAACGGTCACAGATGCCGGCCACGAGAGGAACTTCCGGACCGACGACGGTCAGATCGATACGTTCGCGCGTCGCAAATTCCAACAGGCCCGCGATATCATCGGCCGCGACCGGAACACATTCCGCGTGTCCGGAGATCCCGGCATTGCCCGGAGCGGCGTAAAGTTTCGTCAGCAGAGGACTTTGCGCGATCTTCCATGCGAGCGCGTGTTCCCGGCCGCCGGATCCGATCAATAGGACCTTCATAGGATCTCGACCCCCTTTCGCGGCACGATCTTCCCGATCTCGTACGAATCCAGTTTAAATGCTTTCAGAACCTGACGTGCGCGCTTGATGAAACGCTTATCAAGGATCACGACCATCCCGATCCCCATGTTAAAGGTCTTGTACATTTCACGGTCCGGGATCTTGCCGGCCTTTTGCGCGGTCCGGAAGATCGCGGGAACTTTCCAGGATTTCGGATCGATCACCGCACCAAGCCCTTTCGGGATCACGCGCGGCAGATTGTCATAAAAGCCGCCGCCGGTGATATTGACGATCCCTTTCAAGGGCAGGGTCCGGACCAGTTTCATGACCGGACGGACGTAGAGCAGGGTCGGCGTCAAAAGTTTCTGACCGACGGGCCCGCGAAGTTCCTTCTCGGAAAAGATCTTTCTCAAAAGCGAATAGCCGTTCGAATGAAAACCCGAGGACTCGATCCCCAAAAGGACATCGCCGCTGCGGATCGTTTTTCCGGTCACAACTTTCTTGCGGTCGACGGCCCCTACCGAAAAACCGGCGACGTCATACTGGGCCGCACGCGCCGCGTGCCGGTCCGTATAAAATCCCGGCATGATGGCCGTTTCCCCGCCTACCAGCGCGCAGCCGGACTGGCGGCAGCCTTCCACGACTCCCTTGAGAACCTCGCCGATGATCTCCGGCTGGAATTTCCCGGAGGCGTAGTAATCCAGAAAAAAAAGCGGCCGGGCGCCGGAGGTGATCAGGTCATTGACGCACATTGCCACCAAATCGATCCCGATCGTGTCATGCTTGCCGAGAAGTCGCGCGAGCTCCAGTTTCGTGCCGACGCCGTCGGTGGACGCCACCAGAAGCGGGTCCTTGATCCCGGTCTTTTTGAGATCGAACAGTGACGCGAATCCGAGCGTGTCCCCGCAGACCCCCGGAACGCGGGTCGAACGGATCAGTCCCGCGATCTTGCGATTGTAGGCAGGATCCCCCTTCAGGTGGGGCACGCCGGCTTTCTCGTACGTCCAGGAACTCATAGGCCGAAGAATTTCCTTTTATTTTCGAGTTTGTACTTGTCGCTCTCCCCGAAGATCTCCGTCGGGTATTTTCCGGTAAAACACGCTGCGCAAAAATTGGCCGGATCCTGGGTGGTGGATTCCAGCATCCCCTTCAGGCTCAGGTACCCGAGCGAATCGACATCCAGGAACTTCTTGATGTCTTCCACGCTACTGTTCGCGGCTAAAAGTTCTTTCTTGGACGGAAAATCGATCCCGTAAAAACAGGGGGAAATGTGCGGCGGGCAGCTGATCCGCATGTGGACTTCTTTCGCCCCCGCGGCCCGCAGCAATTTGACGCGGCTCTTCGACGTGTTCCCGCGGACGATCGAGTCATCCACCACGATCACGCGCTTCCCATTCACGATCTGGCGTATCGGATTTAATTTGATCTTCACTTTGAGGGAACGGCCGGCTTCCGTCGGGCTGATAAAGGTCCGTCCGATGTAGTGGTTCCGGATAAAACCGTGCGCGAGCGGGATCCCGGACTCGTGGGAATACCCCATCGCCGCGAAACTCCCGGAATCGGGCACCGGCACCACGATGTCCGCGGGAACCGGATATTCCTTGGCCAATTGGCGACCGAGGCGTTCACGCACGAACCCGACGTTGTCGTGAAAAATGGTCGAATCCGGCCGCGCGAAATACACGTGCTCAAAAATGCACTGGGAGATCGGATGGTCCATCCCTTCCATCCCCTTGTGCGGAAAGTGGCTTCGCACCCCTTTCTCGTCGATCACGATCACTTCCCCCGGCTCGATCTCCCGGATGAACTCCGCTTCGATAAGGTCGAAGGCGCATGTCTCGGAAGCAAGAACGTAACTCTCGCCCAACTTCCCGAGGCAAAGCGGCCGGAACCCCTGCGGGTCCCGCACCCCGATAAGTTCCTTTTCCGTAAGAATAGTAAGGCTGTAGGCGCCCACCACGCGTTTGGTAGCTTCGAGAACCCCTTCGACATGGGTCCGGTACGCCGGCTTCGCCAGCAAGTGAACGAAGATCTCGGAGTCCATTGTGCTCCCGAAGATCGAACCGTAAGCTTCCAGCTTGGCGCGCAGCATCTGGGCGTTCACGAGGTTCCCGTTATGCGCGATCGCGATCTGCCCCCGTGAATAATCCACCTTGTACGGCTGGGAGTTGGTGAGGACCGAGGAGCCCGTCGTCGAATAGCGGACGTGGCCGATGGCGTTCCTGCCGGGAAGCTTTGCGAAGGACGCCTCATTGAAAACGTCCCCGACCAGCCCCATATTTTTGACCACGTGAAGGTTCTCGCCGTCGCTCGTGCAGATTCCTGCGGCCTCTTCCCCGCGGTGCTGGAGGGCGAAGAGCCCGAGCTGCGCCATGCGGGCCGCATGAGGATGGTTATAGATCCCGAAGATCCCGCAGTGATGTTTGATGTTTTCGCCGCCCATTATGGGATCTCCATGATGTTTGGGATCGCCGAATCAAAAAGTTTCCTGATCTCTGAAACCGGCAGATGGACCCTGTCTTCGATCCCGAGCGCGTCCCCGCCCACTTCGCCGATCTCATAAAGAGCAACCCCCTGTTTCAGAGCCAGCCGCTTGACCTCTTCCCGGTGTTCCGGCTTCACGGAAAGGATCGCGCGCGATTGACTCTCCCCAAAATAAAGCGCATCCGTACGGAGCCCCGCCTGATGCTTGCGGATCTCGCCAAGGTCCTTGACCGAGGCGCCCAGCGAAGACTCGCTCTTCAGGCAGCATTCCGCCAGCGCCAGCGCGAGGCCTCCTTCGGAAAGGTCATGACATGAGGCGAGCTTCTTTCCGTCCGCGGCCGCTAGCAGGAATTGCTGGAGCGCTTTTTCGCGCTTCAAGTCCAGCCGCGGAGGCAGCCCTTTTTTCAGGCTGTGCTCGATCATCAGATAATGACTACCGCCGAGCTCATTGAAAGTCTCTCCCGCCAGGAAAATGACGTCCCCCTCAGTCTGGAATGCCGAAGGAACGCGTTTGTCGATATTCTCAAGAAGCCCGACCACCCCGATCGTAGGCGTCGGGTAGATCGCGCCCTGCGGGCTCTCGTTATAGAAGCTGACGTTCCCTCCCGTCACCGGGACCTCAAGCGCCGTGCAGGACTCTATCATGCCGGACACAGCCTGATGGAATTGCCAGAAGATGTCCGGTTTCATCGGATTCCCGAAATTAAGACAATTGGTAACCCCGATGGGCCTCGCTCCCGAGCACACGACATTCCGCGCGGCCTCGGCGACGGCGATCTTGCCGCCTTCGTGCGGGTCCAGATAAACATACAGGCTGTTGCAGTCGGTTGAAACCGCGATCCCTTTTTGCGTCCCCTTGATGCGGATCAGCGCGGCATCGTGTCCCGGATAAAAAACCGTGTCCGTGCGGACCATGTGGTCGTATTGCTGCCAGACCCAGGCCTTGCAGGCGATCGACGGATACGTGAGCAGGCGCTTCAGCACACTGTTAAAATCTTTCACTTCCTTAACGGCGGTCAGATCCAGCTTCTGGGCTTCGGCCAAATAAGCCGGCACTTCTTCATCGCGGACATAGACCGGCCCGTCGTCCGCCAAAGCCTTAGCCGGGATCTCCGCCGCGACTTGCCCTTCGTTCAGGACGCGGTATTTGTCGCCTTTGGTGACCTCTCCGATCTTCACGGCGTGCAGATCCCATTTCTCGAAGATCCGCTCGACGTCCTTTTCTTTCCCTTTTTTGACGATCACGAGCATCCGCTCTTGGGATTCCGAAAGAAGGATCTCATAAGGGATCATGCCGCTTTCACGACGCGGCACGTGCATCAGGTCGATCTCCACACCCGTGCTGGCACGCGACGCGGTCTCGCAGCCAGCGCACGTCAGCCCAGCGGCGCCCATGTCCTGCATGCCGACGAGCGCGTCGGTCTTCAAAAGTTCGAGGCAGGCTTCCATTAACAGTTTTTCCATGAACGGATCGCCCACCTGTACCGCCGGACGGTCCTCGTGACTTGCTTCCGAAAGTTCCTTCGAGGCGAAGGCCGCGCCGCCGAGGCCGTCACGCCCCGTCGTCGCTCCCACGTAATAGACCGGATTCCCCACGCCCGTCGCCGCCCCGCGCACGATCTCGTTCTTCTTGATGATCCCGAGCGCCATGGCGTTCACGAGCGGATTGCCTTCATAGGAAGCGTCGAAATAGATGTCCCCGCCGACGGTCGGGATGCCCATGCAGTTCCCGTAATGCGCGATCCCCGCGACGACGCCACGAAAGAGGCGCTGGCTCACGGGCTGGGACAGATCGCCGAAGCGCAGGGAATTCATCAAAAGGACCGGCCGCGCGCCCATCGTAAAAATGTCCCGCAAAATACCGCCCACTCCCGTTGCCGCGCCCTGGAAAGGCTCGATGGCGGAAGGATGGTTATGGCTTTCGATCTTGAAGCAAACGGCGAGCCCGTCCCCGATGTCCACGATCCCCGCGTTCTCCTGTCCCGGCTTGACCAGAAGGTTTTCCTGGCGCGGAAGCGCGGCGTTCATCTTGGAGAAAAGTTTCAGGATGGGCTTGGAATTCTTATAAGAGCAGTGCTCGCTCCACATCACGCTGAACATGCCCAGCTCTGTGATATTCGGGTCCCGGCCAAGGATTCCCTGAATGCGCACGTATTCCTCGCGGGTGATGCCGTGCGCGGCGATCAGTTCCGGTGTGATCGATGTCGTTGAATCAAGAGGAGGCATAATTTATCCCAGAGCGCTCAGAATGCTGTTCCAGATCTTGGAACCGTCCGAGGAACCCAGCAGCTCTTCGCTCGCCCGTTCCGGATGCGGCATCATCCCCAAGACGTTCTTTTTTTTGTTCACGATCCCCGCGATGTGGTCGAGCGAACCGTTCGGGTTGAACCGGTCCCCGAGTTTCCCTTCCCGGGAGGCGTAGCGAAAAACCACCTGGGAATTATCGTGCAAAGCCTTTAGCGTCTCTTCGTCGCAATAATAATTCCCTTCGCCGTGAGCGATCGGGATGCAGAGGGTTTCCCCCACTTCGATCTTGCCCGTAAAGATCGTCAGGTTCTCTTCCGTGCGGATCCAGGTGTGCCTGCAGATGAATTCAAGCGTCTTGTTGCGGAGCATGGCGCCCGGAAGCAGCCCGGCCTCCAGAAGGATCTGGAAACCGTTACAGATCCCGATGACCGCGCGGCCCTCGCCGGCGTGCTTCGTCACGGATTCCATCACGGGAGAAAAACGCGCGATCGCGCCCGTGCGCAGATAATCCCCGTAGCTGAAACCTCCGGGAATGACCACCAGGTCCACCTTCGGAAGGTTCCGCTCCTTGTGCCACACGTATTCGACCGCCACCTTCACGGTGTCCCGAAGGGCGTGAAAACAATCCGTGTCGCAATTCGAACCCGGGAAAACAATGACGGCGGCTTTCATTTTCTTTTCCTATCCGTTAAACTTTTTTTCGTGCCCAAAAACTTCGAACCCCAGGACCGCGCCCCACACCGCGGGCAAACACTTCACCGATGATCGATCAGATGAGACAGGCCGCTTCGCGTCTCCGGTCCCGTCCCTGATGTTAGGCGAGAGGTTGGAGCTCGAACGTGTATTCTTCGATGACCGGATTGTGAAGCAACTTGTCGCACATGGCGTGAATGCAGGACTCCGCTTTTTCGCGGTCCTCCGCCTCCAGCGCCAGCTCAAAAGCCTTTCCGATCCTCAAACTTTTCGCTTCCTTGAACCCCATGGACCCCAGCGCGTGAAGCGTGGTCTGCCCCTGAGGGTCCAGCACGGACTTTTTCAGACTCGTATGAATGACCGCCTTAAATCGCATTTTTCACCTAGGCCTGTTCCCGGATGTCTTTGCCGGTTAATCGTTTATAAATATCGCAATAAGCCCCGCTCGTTTGCGCGATGATCCCCGCCGGAAGCTCGGGACCGGGCGGCCGTTTCTCCCAGGGAAGCGTTTCCAGATAATTGCGCACGATCTGTTTGTCAAAGCTCGGCTGGTCATGCCCCACTTCGTATTTGTCCGCGGGCCAGAACCGCGAGCTGTCCGGCGTCAGGATCTCGTCGATCAGCATCAGTTTCCCGTCGCAGATCCCGAATTCAAATTTCGTGTCCGCAATAATGATCCCTTTGGACGCAGCGTATTCCTGTCCCTTTTTATAGAGGAGAATGGAAAGCTCCTTGGACTGTTGCGCAATCTCCTTGCCCACGGTCCGGACCGTTTCCCCAAAATCGATATTGATGTCATGTCCCGATTTCGCCTTGGTCGAAGGCGTAAAAAGAGGCTCCGGTAATTTCTGGCACTGCTTCAGGCCTGCCGGCAATTTGTGCCCGCAGATCGTGCCGGTCTGAAGGTAATCTTTCCAACCGGAACCGGTGATATACCCCCGCACCACGCATTCGATGGCGAGCGGCTCAGCCTTTTTGACGAGCATCGACCGTCCTTCGAGCTCATGGTTGAAATTCATCGTCACTTCTTTCGGAAGCCCCATGGCCTTGACGTCGGTCGTGATCAGGTGCTGCGGGATAATGTCCTTGAAATAATTCAGCCAGAACACCGTGATCTGGTTGAGGACCTTCCCTTTCATCGGGATCGGATTCGGAAGCACGACGTCGAAAGCGCTCAACCGGTCCGTGGTTACGATCAAAAGTTTGTCCGCGCCCATACCGTAGATGTCGCGCACTTTCCCGATCGCCACCCGCGTCAACGGCAGGTGCGTTTCCAGGATCGCTTCGCCTTTATCAAGATGACTGACCATAGTTTCTCCTATTTAGAGGATGGGAGAATGCCCGCACGCCGGAGGATCACCGGCACATTTTTAAGATGGCGTTCATAACTGAAAGCTCCTTGGATCTCCCTGCGATTCAAAACCTTCAGGATCGCCTTGTCAGCCAGAACGACTTTCTCCAGCGTCAGCTTCTCGTTCTTCCAGATCTTCTTGGAGGAGTTCTGCACGAGTTTATACCCGGCTTCGCGCGTCAGCCCTTTTTCCACCAGCTTCAGGAGCAGGCCCTGTGAAAAAACCATGCCGCGGCTCAGCTCGAGATTCTTGAGCATACGGTCCTTGTTGACCACGAGGTTCTCCATGACGTTCTCCATCAGCCCAAGCATATAATCGAGAAGGATCGTGCTGTCCGGGAAGATGACGCGTTCCACGGACGAATGCGTAATGTCCCGCTCGTGCCAGAGCGCGATATTCTCGAAACCGGCCACGGCATTGCCCCGCAGGATGCGCGCGAGGCCCGCCACCCGCTCGCAGGTGATCGGGTTGCGCTTGTGCGGCATGGC
>CAIJDY010000092.1 GCA_903819565.1 Candidatus Omnitrophota bacterium
CCACAAAGAGAAAGAAAAAAAGAACCAAAAAAAGAAAGAGAAAGGCTACTGCTACTACTATTTTTGTATCAAAGACAGGGAATTACAATTGTCGCCAGAGAGAAATAATAATTGACGCCCGTCAGGAATGTCGACGCGGAACTTGTACTTCTTGCGATGATCGAATATCCCCATTACGATCGGGCTGTGATCGTGACAGGAGATGGCGACTTTAACTGTCTCGTGGAGTACCTGATGCGGCAGAATAAACTATTGCGGCTTATGGTTCCGGACCAAAGAAATTATTCGTCTCTTTTGGGCAGGTTGCATGCCCCGATGGTCTTTATGAATGGTTTAAGAGGGAAACTCGAAAGGAAATAAAAAAGGAGGCATTTCCGAAGGACAAAACCTTTTGGATAGCCTCCCATCGTGATTCTGATAGTAACCTAGCATATCCCAGCCCAAAGTCAACCGGAGACTTGATTTTAGAGGCCTCTTCCTTGACATGCCATAATAATCAATTGATATATGAATATAGATAAACATCATCCGTGTAAACTATAGTTGACAGTGAGGCATCGATGCATTACTCTTCTAGCAAGGCGGTTAGAGCGGACGGCAAGGGGACCTCGCGATGATCCGCGAGATCGTTCATTATCGAATGGCGAATGGCAGGCAGCCTTTCATCGAATGGCTGTTCGCTTTGAATGATAAACGGATCCGGAACCGGATCTTATCTCGATTGGACCGGTTGAGCGCCGGAAATTTCGGGGACTCACGGCTCGTTGGGACGGGTATTTGGGAGCTTCGGTTCCATTTTGGTCCCGGGTACCGGGTTTATTTCGCATTGGACGGGGATACGTTCGTTCTACTATTGTGCGGCGGGGATAAATCCACACAGGCTAAAGATATTTGCCTTGCGGAGATCTATCGAAAAGATTATTTGAGGAGAAGATAATGAAACCCTATATTCGTCACCACGATTTTTTAATGAAATACTTAAAAGATCCCGAAGATGCGGCGGAATATCTCAACGCCGCATTGGAGGCGGGGGACAGAAAGGCGTTCCTGATCGCTCTGAAGAACGTGATCGACGCTCACGGCGGAATGACCCGGATCGCCAAGGCGAGCAAGATCCACCGGGTGAGCCTTTATAAAATGCTTTCCGGCAAGGGCAATCCGGGATTCCTCAATATCCTTCTCTTGCTTCAACACGCGGGCGTCGGGTTTAAAGCTGTGGCGAAGAAGTCAAACTAAGGGTGCCCGGTGCCCCGATGCTACCTTGGATCTTAGGATGAAAAAACGCTGCGGGTGGTGTCTCTCGGATCCGGTTTATATCGCGTATCACGACCGGGAGTGGGGGGTGCCGGTGCATGAGGACCGGCGGCTTTTTGAGTTCCTGGTTCTGGAAGGCGCGCAGGCGGGCCTGAGTTGGCTCACGGTCCTGAAGAAGCGCGAACACTACCGCAAGGTCTTTGACCGTTTTGATCCTGTAAAGGTGGCGCGTTACGGTCCCGCCAAAGTCCGGAAGCTCCTTGCGGATGCCGGGATCATCCGGAATCGTCTCAAGATCGCTTCCGCGGTCGAAAACGCGAAGGCATTTCTCCGGGTGCAGAATGAGTTCGGGAGTTTTGACCGGTATCTTTGGCAGTTCACGGGCGGGAAGCCGCTCCGGTGCCGGCGCCGGAGCTTGAAGGATATTCCGGTCCGCACGGACCTATCCGATGCCTTGAGCCGGGACCTGAAGCGCCGGGGGTTCCGTTTCGTGGGTCCGACGATCTGCTACGCCTTCATGCAGGCCGTCGGTCTGGTGAATGACCACTTGACCGGCTGCTTTCGCGCTCGAAAATAGTCATAAACGGAACGGTACGATTTTACAAAGCCCAAAGAGGACAGAAAGCGGGTCTCGACGATGAAGGAGCCTTCAGTTTACCGTTTGGGGATCGATCTGGGAGGGACGAAGATCGAGGGGATCGTCCTGGATTCCGGCGACCGTGAGGTCTACCGCCTGCGCGTGCCGACCGGACAGGAAAACGGCTATTCGCATATCCTCCGCAATCTGGCTGAGGTTTATCAAAAACTGGCGCTGAAAACAGGGGCCCATCCTCACACGGTCGGAATCGGAACGCCGGGAGCTCTTTCCGGCGTCACCGGACTATTGAAAAATTCCAACACGGTCTGCCTGAACGGCAAACCCCTCCGCGAAGACCTCAGGAAAATACTGGGCCGGGACCTTGAGATCCAGAATGACGCCAATTGCTTTGCCATGGCGGAAGCCCTGCGCGGCGCGGGCCGGGGGAAAAGTCTCGTATTCGGCGTGATCATGGGGACGGGCTGCGGGGGCGGTATCGTCCATGAAGGGAAAGTGATCACGGGCCTTCAGAAGATCGCCGGGGAATGGGGGCATATGTCGGTGGACCCGGCCGGTCCCGAGTGTTATTGCGGGAATCGCGGGTGCGTCGAAACATTCATCAGCGGAGGCGGGCTTGAAAAGCTCTATGAGCGCGAGTCCGGCGAGAAACTCCCGCTCAAAGAGATCGTCGCGAAGTACCGCCAGAAAGAACCGGCCGCCGTCACCTTTATGAACGTTTTCTTCGGGCATTTCGGCCGCTCGCTCGCCAATCTGATCAATGTGCTGGACCCGGACGTGGTGGTATTGGGAGGAGGGGTCTCCAATATCGACGAGCTTTATACGCGAGGGATCGAGGAAGTCGCTAAAATGACTTTTACGGACCATTTTCAAACGCCGGTCGTCAAGCACGAGCTCGGCGATTCGGCCGGCGTGATCGGCGCCGCCCTGATCGGGATCTAGCCCGTAAACCGATCCGGCGCGTCCGATAACCCGTCCAACCTCCGGGGTTGGATCTCGGGAGGCTTATGGAAGAGCGTGACGTTTATAAACCCGCGCGATTTTTCTTTGGCGCTATTCTGATCACCTGGGCCGCCTGGTTCGCGGCGGCTTATTTCAGTTACCGGCAGGGCGGCGGGGCGAAGGCATGGCTGTCGGTCCTCGAACTTGCGGGGTTGTTCGGTCCTTCGTGCGCGGCGCTGGGGCTGATCTTCACCTCGAAGAACGCCGCGCTCAGGCGGGAATTTTTCGGGAAGCTTTTCGACCTCAGGCGGATCAGGCCCCTGACGCTTCCGGCGGCCGTCCTGATCATGCCTCTTGCCGCGGTCCTTTCCGTGTTTTTTTCCTGTTTGTTTTTCGGGCGGTCCCCGGACCAGCTGACCCTCATCAAAACGGCGTCCTATTCCGCGGGATTGGTGCCGGTCCCCGTGATGTTCTTCGGGGCCGCGCTGGCCGAAGAGGTGGGGTGGAAAGGTTACGGCATGGAAAGCCTGCGCGGGGAGCGGTCTTTTTTCACGGCGACCCTTTTATTCGCGGCGCTGTGGACGTTCTGGCACGTCCCGCTGTTCTTCATCGACCATTACTTTCACCATGAGATCTTTAAAGCCCATCCCGTGTTCGCTCTCGACTTTGTCGTCAGCGTTTTTTCCATGGCGTTCATCATCAACTGGCTGTGGTACAGGAATCGCGGCAGCATCCTGACGGCGGTCCTGTTCCATGCCGCCGCCAATGTCCAGGGGCTCCTGCAGATGGGGCAGACCGCGAGGGACCTCGAGGCGGCCGTGCTGCTCCTGATCGCCGCGATGACGGTCTGTTTTAACAGGAAGATGTTTTTCGACAAGTTCCCTGCGAAGACCGGGGACTTCGGCCCCGAGACGTCCGGAGCGCGTGGAAGGCGCCCGGTATCCTGACCCTGCCTGCCGGCAGGCAGGCCCGGGGACGGGTCATTTGAGTTAAAAGCGGGAGTCCTTCCGGTGGCCTTTACGTTTCAACCCGGCTTGTCCGTGCGAAAATCCTGATCGAAATAGGACGCCTGAGGTATAATTGCTCCCGTTCTTGAGTTTGCCCGGCCGTCTTCTGAAAAACGGAGATAAAAAAATGGATCATAACCTCAAAGCCGCACCCGCCGCTGCCGCCGAAAAAGAAGAAGTCCTCTTCCAATGGGACCATCAGATCAAAATGCTTTTCAACGCGACGCTTTGGAAGACCTTTTTCGCGATCTTCGGGATCCCGCTAACGTTGTTGGGGTTATTCCTCAAATTCGCGGTCAAGGTCCCCACCGTTTTCCTGCCGATGGCGGGGATCTTCGCTTTTTTCTTTGTGATCTGGACCATCACCGGGATCATCATCGATCTCATGGGCGGTTTTTTCGCCCGGTATGTGATCACCGACAAAGGGATCTATTTCGCGTCCGGGAAAAAAGAGAGGGCGATCGCGGACGTGGCGACCGTCGTGGGCGTGCTGGCGGGATCGCTGGGCGCGACCGGGGCCGGGCTGCTCGCCAGGTCCGAACAGGACGCGTCCGTCGAATGGACGAAAGTGAAAAAGGTCAAGGTCTGCGCCGGGAGCCGCTACATTTTTATCCGGGAAGGCTTTGGCTCCAAACCGATCGGCCTTTATTGCAATAAAGAAAATTTCGACCAAGTTCTCGCGCTCGTTCAATCCAAAGGCAAGAGGTGAAAAACCCATGAGACACCGCCAGCGTCGATCTCCCAGGGGGATCGCTTTTTTCGTCAGCGTTCTTTTTTTTGCGGCAGTCCTGCATCCCGGCGTGACCTTTGCCGCCGAGGAGCAGCAGATCTTCGCGAACGGTAACGACTATCGCGTGGAGAACGGCCCGACCCTTGCGACGACCTTCAAACTCGATCGATTATGGCTTGTGACCTATTTTTTGGCCTACCATTATAACGGAGGGGCGGGGAAGACCCCGGGGACCCTCGCGCTTAGGCATGAGGACGGCACGATGTACGGGCCCTGGCAGGCGACCGGAGGCCCCGGACTGGAAAACCCGACGAACTTGTATTGGGTATGCCGGCCGCAATATGTCCTCAAACCCGGCGTCTATACCGTTATCGACGGCGATCCGGCGTCGTGGTCCTGGAACGGAGGGTCCGGCGGAGGGATCGTGATCATCAAGGGGCGGGCCGTCTCCGAGGCGGCCGGTCAGCCGGCGGAGGCGCCCCGCGTGACACAGGAGCCCGCGGCAACGCGGGAAGTCCCTGCGAACGCGCTGGCTTCAAGAACGGTTGAGCCTTCGTCCGCTCCGCAAGTGGTCGCTTACAAAGATGAGGTCGGATTGATTCTTCCGGGCGGCGCGATCGAAAGCCGTCAAACCGTAAGCATCAGTCCCGCCCCCGATCTGCCCGCCCATCCTTTCAAAGGGTTCACGCAGTTGGCAAGTTATGATATCTCCATGGGAGAGTCGCGGCAGTTCGCGAAACCTTTGACCATTGAGATCGCCTACGATCCTGCCAAGCTCCCGCCGCAGGCTTCTCCCGATAAAGAATTGTCCGTCGGGTGGTGGGACGCCGACCAGAAAATATGGGTCAGCGCGCCCTTCGCCGTGGACACGACCCGGCATGTCATCATGATCCCGACCACCCATCTGACCGTTTGGGATGTTTGGGCCAAGGCCAAAGGCTGGGAAGTGAAGGAAACGGAGAATTTTAATATCTATTATGATCCCAAAGCGGCGATCGCCATCACCTCGAAAACCAGCGCCAGAGGCGGCGTGCAGCCCGAAGATACGCAAAAGTTCGTCGGGGAAGTCGCCGCGACTTTGGACGGCGCCTACAAAGCCTACGGTCCTAACGGGGCAAAATTCGACATGTCCATGACCTACCTGAACAGCCGGGCGGGGGGAGCGGCCGTCGGCCTCGTCGGCGGGGGGATCGTCGGATGGCTCGCGGGCGGGGTCGGGGTCGTGGAGGGAGTCAGTAAAGGCGGGACCCTGGGGGGGAAGATCGGGGCGGTCGTGGGCGCGGTGGTCGTCAGCAAAAAGACCAATGTGTTCCTGGACCAGGGCACCAGTGAAGCCCACTGGGACAGGGTCACGGGGAACATCGCCGTTCCTCTTAATTTTGACAGCTACGAACAGCTGCGCCATGAACTGCGTCACGAGCTGTTCCACGCCGTGCAGAACGGATACTTCCCCATATCGGGAATGTATATGAGGAAATGGTGGATCGAAGCCACCGCCGATTACGCGCCGGTGGGCGTCGGGCTGGAGAAGCCGGATGTTTTATCGAAAATAAAGCCGGATTATTTCCAAAAAACCATCACGACGCAGGACGAGAAGCATGAGTACATGACCTCCCGCTTCATCGAGGCGATGGTGAAGGGCGGTCTCAATTTCAAGGACATGTGGGACGCGGCGTCATGCCTCACCTGCGGGCAGGTGCTGGCGAATCTGGAGCAGTACGCGCTCGGGCACGGGACCAACCTGCTCACCCAGTTCCGCGATTTTGCGGCAGGTGTGTTTTTTGACTCGAATGGTCCGCTCGAGCTGAAAAAAGGGAAGACGCTTGAGACTGACGTGGCGGCGAGCGCGAACCCCGGTCTCGCGCCCGCCAAAGGCTCGTCGGTTTCCTACGACTTTAAGCTGCCGGCGTATTACACCGCCCAGCTGTGGCGTATCCCGGTGGAATTTGACGCTTCTCGAAGCGAACGCGATCTGACGGTGGAGGTGAAGGGCGTGACGCTCGCTCCGGACAAAACGGCCGTGAGCGCGGCCGCGCTTTCCGGAGATCAGCGCGTGGCGGGCGGAGTGGTCCCCAAAGCCATTCTTCCTTCTCCGGACGGGAACCAGATCCTCCTAATGACGGTGAAGAAGGACCAGGTGCTCTACATCATGGCCGTGAACGGTCAGAGCAGCGCTCAAACGATCACGGTCAAGGTTTCTGACGCGCTGCTCACCGTCAGCCCGTCCACGGCGTCCGTCAACGCGGGCGGGACAGTGAACTTTTCGACGCCGGGCTTCACCGAGAAAGTGCTTTGGTCCGTGCCGGGAGAGGGCGGCGGGACCCTCAGCCCCGCGGGCGTCTATACCGCACCCGCTCAAGCAGGCACCTACCAGGTGGAGGTTGCGCTGGCAAGCAATCCTGCTGTGACTGCCTCGGCTTTGGTCACGGTCACTGAGGCGGTGAAAGGCGAAGAGCTTAAAACGGTCAAGATCGATGACACGGAAGAGGTCACCGGCTATTTTCAGGGCGACAAGCTCGTCAAAAGGCACGGAGTCACGAAGCTTTTTTCGGGAGGACAGAAGTACGCGGAAGAAGAATACCAGAACGGGAAAAAGGTCAGGTCCCGGGCTTACAACGCGGACAAGGGGAATCTTCTCTCCGAATCCGAGTACTGCGGCGAGGATGCTTTTGAGTGCAAGATCACGGAATATTCCTGGGACGGGAAAGTCGAATTTGAAAAACGCAGGCTGACAAAAGATTCGAACTGGCAGATCAAAACTTCGACGGGGGAATGGTTCTGACCCGCGCCGTTGCGGGCGGCCCATCCGGAAAAATTTTGAAAGGACCGTGGAAATGAAAAAAAGCTCATGGCTCTACGCGGCACTTCTGGTCCCGGCGCTGTTTTTGTCCGGGTGTTCGCTCTTTGCTTTCGACGATTCGGATCAGATCGTTTCGGTCGACAAGACGATCTCCCGGGGTGATCTTGCCCGGGTGACTTCTTATTTATTGGAAAAGGTCCCGGATATCCGGGCGGAAAAGGCCAGGCTTGCCGCGGGAAATAAGAAGATCAAGCTGACGCTTTCGATCGAGTCCGCTCCGGAGCCGAACCACACCAGGAATGATCCGGATTACAGATATCACGCCTACTATTATTGGGTTTATGTCAGCTATATGAGCAAGGACCGGCTCGAGAAGTACGACACCTACCTGGTGCAAAAGGACCTGGCGGACATTTACCACGTCGATTCCGCGGCGGATGCTTTTGTAAAGGTCGCGTAACGGCGGCGGATAGGATAAAATTTTGCCCGCAAAAGGAGGCTCGATCATGGAAGACCTGATCTGCGTCAAGGGAACATCCCAAATGGGCTCGGGGGTATTTGCCACAAAAGACATCCGCAAGGACGAGATCATCGCCGAGTTCCGGGGCCCGCGGATCAAAATACCGGACATGACGGGCATCCCCGACGAGGTCTGGAGCCACTTTTTCAACGTCGGCGTGGATGAATACATCATCGCCCGGGAACCCGGGGTCCGCACTAACCACTCCTGCGACCCGAACGCCGGGATCGCGCGCGACGTTTTTTTGATCGCCATGCGGGACATCGCGAAAGGCGAACAGGTCACGTTCGACTATTCCGTGATCACGGCCGACAACTGGAGACTCGAATGCAAATGCGGTTCCCCGATCTGCCGGAAGGTCATCAGCAATTACGTCGATCTGCCCGAAGCGGTCAAAAAGAAGTACGAAAAATACACGCCGGACTGGATCAAAGCCCTCCGCAAGTAAGGCAGAGTGCGGAACGGTACCCGGTACCATTTGTTGACGGGCGTCTTTCCGGCACCGTCCTATAACCCGTCCAACCTCCGGGGTTGGATCGGGTTGTCTGGTAAAGGGAGGTTATCAGTCATGAAAAAAATGATCTTGATCGTTCTGGTGCTGTTCTTTCAGGCAAGCGCTCAGGCGGCTGATCCTTTACAGGAGCGCGCCGGGACCGTCACGATGAAAGGGAAAGCCGTCACGCTTTTGGGCCCCGAGATCAAGGTCGGTCAGCAGGCGCCGGATTTTACGGCACAGGCCACGGACCTGAGCGACGTCCGGCTGAGTGATCTGAAAGGGAAGATCAAGTTGATCGCCTCGGTGCCGTCCCTGGACACGCCGGTTTGCAGTACGGAGATCCGCCGGTTCAACAAGGAGGCCGCGTTCGTTTCCCCCGGCATCGCGATCCTTTTTATCAGCATGGACCTGCCGTTCGCGCAGAAACGTTTTTGCGCGGCCGAGGGGATCCAGGGCGTTCAAACGCTGTCGGACCATCGCACGGCCGAATTTGGAACGGGATACGGCGTCCTGATCAAGGACTTACGCCTTCTTTCCAGGGCCCTTTTTATCTTGGACCCCAAAAATATCGTGCGCTACGTGGAATATGTCAAAGAGAACGGCAAGCAGCCGGATTACGAGAAGGCCCTCAAGGCCCTGGATGAGATCGAACGTGACAAATAGAACGGCACCCTTTGAACTAAGGATGGATCCTGATGCGCCCGCCTCCGCGTAAAAAAGAATTCCCGCTCGCGAAGGTCTACACGCTGATCGAACCGGGGCCGGTGCTGCTGCTGACGACCGCGCGCGGAGGGCGGGGGAACATCATGACGCTCGCGTGGCACACGATGATCGAGTTCGAGCCGCCGCTCGTGGGGTGCGTGGTGAGCGACCGCAACTACTCTTTCGGAACGCTTCGGGCGACGGGGGAGTGCGTCCTCAATATTCCGGCGGCGGGGCTCGCGAAAAAAGCGGTGGCATGCGGCAATACGACGGGAGAACGGGTCGACAAGTTCAAAAAATTCGGCCTGACGCCGGTCGCGGCCTCCCGCGTCAACGCGCCGATGGTCGGGGAATGTTGGGCCAATCTCGAATGCAGGGTGTTTGACGACGCGCTGGTGGAGAAGTACGGTTTTTTCATCCTGGAGGTCGTCCGGGCGTGGACCGACCCAAAAGTGAAAGATCCCCGGACGTTCCATCACCGCGGGAAAGACCTTTTTTACGTCAGCGGGAAGACGCTGCGGCTGACGAACAAGATGAAATGACCGGCCGGGACCGGGAACGAACATGAAAAAGATCATTACTGCGGGGATCCTGTCGCTCTTTCTGGCGTGTCCGCCCGCCGGCTGGGCGCGGACGTCGCGCTTCCACGACCTGAATGTGAAGGTCCCGTCGGGGACGGGGTCGTTCGAGTTCCGGCTTGAAATGCTCAAGGACATTTCAAAGGACCCGCACAACCACGTCCTGCTCCTCGGCGTTTCGGCCGATGCCTCCGAGGAATACAAGCTCGAGATCATTCAGGAGGACCTCATCATCCACCGGCGGTTCGCGAAGTGCGTGCTGACGGCGTTCGTCTACAAGCACGCGTTCCAGCCCGGGGAGCAGCACACGCTCCGGCTTTCCTGGAACGGCGATTCCACCAGCTTCACGATCGACGGGAACGCGGTCGCAAAGCTCGGGAACTATTCGTCGCAGGACATCCCGAAGGTCCTCGTGCCCGAGGTCCGCCTCGGCGTCGAGGAGAATTTCCGTGTCGGGGATTTCAGCACTTCTTCCGAGAGCGATGTGCGCGCCGATCCGGCCGATCAGGAGTTCGTGAAGGGGGTGGTCTGCACGGACCTGCCGCAGCTTTTAAGCGCCGCTCCCCAGGAAGCATACCGGGGGATCGCGCTCCGGAACTTTCCGGACGAAGCCTCCCGCCAAAAGATCAAAAGTTACGTGGATCTTCTGCCCGAGGGGTTCGCGGGCGCGATCAGGAACATCGTCTATGTCGAGGACGCGCGGTTCCTCAAGGGCGGGCAGGGCGGGTTCGCCGATTCCGTCAACGGAAGCCTGGTGCTCAAGGGATCGATCTATGCCGATCCGACGGTCTTTTTCCATGAAGCCGCCCATCTTTATGACGCGAAGCTCGGGATCAACTTCGGCGTGCCGGACGATAAAAGCGAATGGGCGGCCATTTCGGGGGCGAGGTGTTATTATAAGGGCGGGAACATGAAAGAGTACTACGAGGATTTTCAGAAGAACGCGGCCAAGAACGGTATCCTGGGGGCCCAGGGCGGGCAGTGTGCTTCCGAAGACCTCGCGATCTGGGTCGGCACCGTTTACGACCGGTATCTAAAGCACGAGACGCTTGCCGACCGGCTGAATCCGGGCGGGAAGCTCTACAGCGAGAAGAACGCGCGGAAAATGGAGTTCATCCTGCAAAGAGGGTTTATCACTCAGGAGATCTACGATGCGGTACAGCGCCGGGGGACCTAGCGCGGGAACGGGTTTTTAACAGGGAGTGAATTTATGGAAACGATGACCGTAGGAAAATATCTGGTGAAACGCCTCGAACAGGCGGGTGTCAGGCACATTTTCGGCGTGCCGGGGGATTACGTCCTCCGTTTTTATGACGACTTGGAGGCGAGCCGGATCCGCGTCGTGGGGAACTGCAATGAGCTGAACGCCGGTTACGCCGCGGACGCTTACGCGAGGCTGAACGGGATCGGCGCCGTTTGCGTGACTTACGGGGTCGGGGGTTTCAGCCTGCTCAACGCCGCGGTCGGCGCGTTCGCGGAAAGGGTGCCGCTCATCATTCTCAGCGGCGGCCCGAAGGTTTCGGAGCACCGGCACCACCATCTCCTGCACCACACGATCGGGGACCTGAATCTCCAGTCCGATATCTATAAGAAGATCGCGGCGGCGTCGGCGATCCTGCTCAATCCGGAAGAGGCCCCGCGACAGATCGACGAAACGATCGCGGCGTGTCTCCGGTACCGGCGGCCCGTTTATATCGAGATTCCCACGGACGTGGTCACCATGTCCTGCAAGGCGCCTGCGGGCGTTTTTTCGGCCGACACGGTGATCCCGAGCGATCCGGAGTCGCTGGAAGAAGCCGTGAACGAGGCTGCCGGGATGCTGGAGCATGCCAAGGCCCCCGCGGTGCTCGCCGGCGTGGAATCCCACCGCCTCGGGATCCGCGAAGAACTCCAGGCCCTGATCGATCACGCCGGGTATCCGTTCGCCACGACGCTTTTGGGCAAGACGGTGATCCCGGAAAAGCACCATCAGTTCTGCGGGGTCTATAACGGAGCGGTCGGACCGGAAGCGGCCCGCGCGGCGGTCGAGGACGCGGACGTTCTCCTCAGCCTCGGCGCGCTCATGACGGACATCAACCTCGGGGTCGGGACGGCCAGGCTCGACGCGTCGCGGATGATCGTGGCCAACTCCGACAAGGTGCGCGTCAAACATCACGTCTATGAGCAGGTCAGTCTCCGCGATTTCATCAACGGACTGCGCGCGAAGCTCGCGAAAAGGGCCCCGGACCTCGCGAAGATTGAGCATCCTTCGAAACGCGTGAAAAAGGATTTTACGCCGGTTCCGGGCGCGAAGATCACGCTGGCCCGTTTTTACGAACGGATCGGACGGTTCCTCGCCAAGGGCCACGTCATCATCGCGGACGCCGGGGACTCGCTGTTCTGCGCCTCGGAGCTTTTTCTTCCGGAGGGCGTGGAATTCATCGGCCAGGCGTTCTATCTTTCGATCGGCTACTCCGTGCCCGCGGCCCTGGGCGCCCAACTGGCTTCCGGCGAACGGAGACCGCTCGTGTTCGTCGGGGACGGCGCTTTTCAGATGACGGCCCAGGAGATCTCGACGCTGATCCGGCAAAAGCTGGGTCCGGTGATCTTCCTGATGAATAACAGCGGGTACACGATCGAACGTGTGATCGAAGACGGGTTGTATAATGATATTCAGGACTGGAAGTATCATCTTCTGCCAGGCGTGTTCGGTGGCGGGTGGGGCTGTGAG
>CAIJDY010000093.1 GCA_903819565.1 Candidatus Omnitrophota bacterium
ATTGGTAAGCAACGATCTTTTTGCTTTCAACGTCTCGGACAATCGTAACATCCACAGTCCCGTTTTTGGCAAGATTGGATAATGATCGCAGATCTTCGTAGGTTAAGCCGCCTTGAGAGATATAAAAACTCATGGCTAATTGGGTGATGTCTTTCATGATTTGGTCTTTTTGTTCTTTTCCGAGAATGGACAAACCTGAGATCAGCTTCTGATCGAGGGTAAATTGGAGATTATAATCCTGAAGCAGTGCGGACACGGCCGTTCCGTCCGGCTTTGTGGCCGTCCCGGTTCTGCGCGGCCCTATCCCGGCAATGGTCGTTCCGTTAATGACAAGGATCTGACGGCTATTACTCGAATCGACTTTGGTCGTGACCCCACGAGCCTTCAGGGATTCCATCTGTGAATCGAACACGGTCCATTCACCAGCCTTTTGACCATCCCGACCGAATACCGAAAGGATACCGCTTCTGGCCTGCTGGATGAGACCGCCATCAGCCGTATGGAAGAACTGAATGGAGAATTCGTTCGTTAAACTGCCAATGGTTTGACCGAGAATGGCGTTCTGGGCGTCGAGGAAGAAGCGGAGGGTGGTGTTGACGAGCATGCCGGTTTGCGGGTCCACAGCGCTGGTTTTGCTGACCAGGACCTTGTCGAATTTTGCGAGCTCGACGGTTTTTCCATTTAATACTAAAACCGGTTTTCCGTCTTTACCAAGCTTCAACTGATTCTCATCCGGCTTCTGCCATTCGAAGGCTTGGACTTTCGCAGAATCCCGGACATCGAAACCACCAAGGAATTTGCCCGCGCCGGCGTAGGCAAAGAGAGCCCCGTTTTGAGCATTCCGCAGAGTAAGCGACCCATCCAGCGAGCGATAATACTGAACGCCGCCAAGCCACGCGTTCTCCGAAATCAGCACCCCTCCCGGCTCGAGCGCTGGCATGAACGCCCGGGAAACAAGTTCGTGCGGCGAGAGAAGCGGCGTAAGAACTGCCAACTCATCCCCGTATTCGAAGAAGATCTTGAGATGCGACCCGGAAAGCAGGGTCGTCGCGCTGTCCACCTTGAATTCGTGCGATAAAGTCGTACCACCGTCCAGGGATATAGAAATATTCTGAGCAGCAGCTGCAATCTCCTCCCGAAACGCCTTGCCCGTCACCTTACTCTCACTCGTCATCACGCTCAGGGATTCCCCTGTCTTCCGGTCCCAGCCGCCGGCTACATTCCCTTCCCTGTCCCGCATGATCAGTCCCTTGCGGGCAGGATCGCTACTGGTCACGAGCGTAAAATTATCCGTCCGGAGATAATTGATCTGGCCGGCAATAAGGCTGATATTGCTGCCAAGAATGGAGAGAAAGGAAACCGGCGCCTGCAAGCCGCCTTCAAGGACCGCCAACACGACTCCGTTCTGGTCCAAAGCCAAAGCAAAGCTCTTTTCGCCGTAGGTAAACGCGAACTCCTGTGTGGCGGCGTGGAACTCTCCCTTCGGATCGGTCCAGCCAAGGGTCCCTTTTTGCCCGTTCGCATAGAATTCGATCGGCTTTGAAAGATTCGTCGGACGGGACCCTAATACGGCAGCGCCGTTCTCCAAAATGGCCCGGCTGCCGTTGCTGTCGATCTTTAGATAAACATTCCCCGAAATGTCGCTTTTGGCCTCGCCCGCGAATGCGAGATTGAAATATCTGGAACCATCTTTAAGTCCATACGCGATCACCCGGCCGTCTTTTGCAATGTCCGCTCCTTCGATCGAAGTCCCGTCCGTCAGGAAGATCGTCCCTTTACCAAGCTTATCGATATCTTTCATGCCCTGGAGCCAGCCAAGGGCACCGAAGATCCGGGTTTCAATCTCTGAACCGCCGAATTCCATGGACGTGCCACCGGTCTTGTATTGCAGCACGCCGAATTCAGTCCTCGAGATCGTACCGCCCGATCCCAAAGTCACAGCTTCGGGCATCAAGGCCTCAAGCGCCGGATTCAGGAAAACATTGGGTTGATCCGGAAAAACATTAGTGTAACCGAACGACATATCCCAACGAATATTCTCGCCAGGCATAGGCCTTCCGAAATAACCGGGCTTGAGGAGGATATTAAACCCGTCCCTGGTATAAACCGTTGCATCAACATCCGCTTGTGTGCCGACATGTTTCAAAACTGTGACAACATCCTTCCCGGAAGCCGCCCCGTCAAAATCACCTCCCAGAACCATG
>CAIJDY010000094.1 GCA_903819565.1 Candidatus Omnitrophota bacterium
GTGTTGCGGCCGTGTCATTATCCACATATTGCGGGACCTCCCAGGCGATCTTCAATACCTCGATCCGCTCAGCGTTATCCCGGAGCGCGGAAAGGGGCCACTTCAAAAATTCGCCAAACTTCGCGACGACATCCTCATCCCCCCCATCCATGTCATAGAGGATCTTGTACCGTGTCTCGTCGACTAGCTCCTGGATCATATTTCGCTGAGCCTCGTCGGTGACCGTCTTGAACCAGTCGTAATCTTCCAAATTAATCCGCAGCTCAGCACGGCGGGTTTCCTTGGGAGCCAGCTGAGCAGTGCTTGAATACGAATTCAAGCGCGCCTCGGAACGGGTGGCAACAAGCGCGGGACTGACCGCTCCCGCTTTTTGAGCCCACAGTTCCCCGTTCCCGGAAATATCGGGCTCCGCTTTTGCCCGCGGTTCCTCGACTTTTTCCGCGCCTCGGGCGTCGAGCTGTTTTGCGCGTTGCATGATCGCGTGAAAAGCTGACTTCCCCGCTGCCGTCTTCGCATTTTCGTCCCGGCCGGCTTCCTCATATTTCATCGAAAATCCCGTCAAAATTTTTATGAATTCGGTATCCCCGGCAACAGCTGCCAGCGCAGGGGTGAGTTTATCCAGCTCCAAATTACTGTCGCTGCCGGCCCAACTCACCAGTGCCCGTACGATCTCCGCGCATGCCCTCCTTTGCGCGGAGTCCGTGATCCGGTTAAATCCATCCTCCAGCAATTTTTCCAGGGAGGTGTACGCTTTCCCGGTATTGTCTCCCGCGAAGCGTGGGATCTTCCGGATGATCTCCAGGAACTGCTTCCGTTCCGCGGCATCGGTGATCGTTCCGAAGCCGTCTTTTCCGAGCAAGCTTCCCAGGAAACTGAATGCCGTCCAACCGGATTTTTTCACGTGGGGGGGGATCTCGTTCGCGATCTCCAGGATCGTCCTTCTCTCCTTAGGGTCCTTGATCCGATTAAATCCTTCCCCGCGAAGCAACGTTCTGAAGCCAAATAAGGGATGCAGGTCGCCGTTGAGGTAGATCTTTTGCGCGACCGCCGCTATCAGAACCCGCTCCCCGCGATCCGATATCCCGGAAAATACATCATTGATCCTCATCGGATCTCCAGTGGGTGTAGCGATCGTTGTCTCATTCCTCGCAAATGCCCGCACCAGGGCACTATCGGCCTTTCTTTTTTCCATCGCCAGGAACCAATTTCTGACCTTGTCCCCAAGGCCGTTGCGGATCTCGGAACGCAGGACACTCTGCGCCATCACCCCAACGCCACCCGCCGCCCAGGCGGCGGCATCACGTGTCATGGCGGCCGGCTTTTCCAGCCACAGATCCCCCGGCTCCCCGGCGCTCTCTTTTTCCCCTTTGATCTCTTTCCCTTCCCGGGCTTCATTCTGGGACGCGAGTTTGACGATCGCATTGAAAGTGTTTTCCGCGACGATCTTCGCCTGCGCGTCGCCGGCGCTGCTCGTCGCATCCGTAAAACTGTCAAGAATGGTCTTAAATTCCGCAACGCCTGAGACAGAAGCAAGAGCGGTAAGTAACACCTCCAGCTTGATCCAGCTTTCGGTCCCGGCCCATTCAGGAAGTTGTGCCACGAGCCGTAAAACCTTCATTCGCTCCGCAGGGTCCGTGATCCTTCCCAACCCCTCCGCGCCGAGCAATTTTCCTAAAGGATAGAACGCGAAACCGCTCAAGTCTTTCGCGTTCTCAAGGATATTCTTGACGATCGTCAAAGCCATCATCCTCTCCGAAGGATCCTTCATCCCGCGAAACCCGTCCCCGTCGAGCAACATCCCGAAACCCGTGAACCCGTTCAAGACATCTCCGCTGGAACATCCGGGGATCATTTTCGTTAGTTCCAAAACCTTCATCCGCTCCTTGGGGTCCTTGCTCGACGCAAATCCGTTTCCGTCGAGCAACGATCCAAGAGATATGAATACATTAATGCTTTTTTTGTTCGCGTATCTCGGGATCTCGTCGGCGATCTCCAAAACCTTAACCGTTTCATCAAAATTCGCGAGTTTGCCGAATCCGTTTCCCGCAAGCAATACAATGAACTCTCCATAGATCGAATTCGCGTATTCGCCCGGGATAGCCAATATCTCTTTCTTCACCGCCTCCACACGCCTGACGATTTCTGCTTTCTGGTCCTGGCTGTCGATCTTCCGGAACCAGTCGTAATCTTCCAGGAAGCTCCGCGATTCGGAACGGGCAGTTGCGATCTCCGCCGGACCTTTTTGCATCCACAGGTCCTTCGATTCACGTAGCGCGGGACTCGTTCCCGGTTTTTTATCTTCCGCACCTTCACGCACCGCGACTTGTTTCCTGGCAAGTCTTATCTTCGAAAAGGTTTCTTGAACGATATCCGCTTTGACCTGGTCATCCTTTTCGGACACGATTTTTGCCAGAAATTCATCCAGAATCGTCATGAAATCCTGATGGCGGACGGCATCATTGAGGGCGTTGTTAAATTCGTAGACCTGGAACCGCGTCCACTCCTCGCCCCATTTCATCAGATGCAGGAAGAACCCCATCACGGCCTTCATCATGGCCGCGTCCGGGATCGCGTTAAAGTTCTTCCCGGCGATCAGGAACGCGAAGTATCCGTAGGCGTCCGGCGCGCTGTTATGTTTGCAGGCGGAGATCTCCCGGACCACGTCGAGATATTGCCGCAGGATCAGGTCCCTTTGCGGGGCTTCCGCGGTCCGCCGGTATCCCTCACCGCCGATTAAATTGCTTAAAGTGCTGATCGCCGTTTCGCTGTTTTCTTTCGCGTAACCGAGGACCGCCTGGGCTATTTCCAATACCCGGGTCCTCTCCTCAAGGTCCGCGATCCTCCGATATCCTTTCCCTCGAAGCAAAGTCCCCAAGGATTGAAACGCCTTATCGCTTTTTCCTTGAGCATTCCCCGGGACCGCCTGAAGAACCTTTATGACGCGCGCTCGCTCCGCGGGGTCGGTGATCCGGTTAAA
>CAIJDY010000095.1 GCA_903819565.1 Candidatus Omnitrophota bacterium
ATTGTCTGCGTCAGGAGGTCACGCTGGTCCAGGGTTTGCCGCAAGAGAAGGCCAAAGAGATCGTCAAGTCGATCAAGGACATGAATTTTAAAGTCCAGGCTGCCATCCAGGGTGACGAGATCCGCGTGACCTCGAAGAGCAAGGACGAGCTTCAGGCAGTGATCCAACATCTTCGGGTGCTTCCGTTGACCGTGCCCATTCAGTTCGTGAACTTTCGATAACCCTTTTATTGATAAAGGGTTGGGTTTGTTTTAGGACGCGAGTGTTCGATGCAGGAAGCCCCCTTTCCAGGGGGCCTGGGGAGTTGCTGGAAAAGATCGAAACAAAGGGTCGCGTGCCCTTGTAAATTCAGTATTCATGTGTTATTTTTCTCGTGTTGAGGATTGTTTATAGTTAATTTATCGCGCAAAGAAGTCGATAAACAAGCGAATCATGAATGAATTGTTTTCTTAATAAACTTTGACCTGCAAGAAAAAAGGGGGCGGAAATGGAGACGGAAAAGCGAAAGTTCAAGCGCTTCGATGCTTATATGAGCGTTAAGTTCTCGGGCACGGAAGGCGCATCGCTTAAAGGGAGCGGCCTTAGCCGTGATCTGTGTCGTGAAGGTCTTAAGATCAATTCGGACCAGTCACTCAAGCAGGGATCGCAGCTTGATCTGGAGATCATTATTCCGGATGATCCAAAGCCGATTTTTAGCGCTGGCATCGTGACCTGGACCCGTCCTGCTGAAGGTTCCAATCAGGGCTTCGACCATGGCGTTAAATTGGTCAATATGGATCCGGTCGATAAGTTCCGCGTTCTGGATTATGCTTACAATCATTGGCTTGAAACCAAGGTCAATGACTTCGCCGACCCGGAGAGCAGCCAGGAGTGGTAGTTTAGGACCCGCCGGATCTGCTTTAGCTGGACGACTCGCAATATTTTTTTAGGTATTTTCGCCCTAACTCCTCTCTCGGTCTTCTCGCCGTCATTCCGACTTCCTCCGTCCTCGGGCTATTTCAACTAGAAGAATGCTTCCACGATATAAGGAGAATGGCCTCACTGGCCGATACACATGCATGATGAATTTTTTCCCGTTCGGAAGAAAAACGAAGTCTGAAAATAAAGACGGCCACCTGCTGGAGCCGTTACCTCTATTTTCCTCTCTTTCGCCGGAGGAGTTGACCCTCATCGAGCAGCAATCGCGGCTCGTGGGCTTCAAACGCGGCGATATCGTTTATCAGGAAGGCGCGCAGCCGGACGCTTTTTACATTATTATTTCGGGACGGTTCCGCCTTTTTACGCGCGCCCGCGGTCCCGAGCCGGAAGCGACGCTGCTTTATTTTTATCGGGGCGAGCATTTCGGCGAGACCTCTTTGCTGACGGGGAATGTGCACAGCGCGTCCGTCGAGGCCAAGACCGACGCGGTCGCGCTGAAGATCAGCGCGGAAAGTTTTCACAAGCTGCTCCGGGACATTCCGTCCCTGGCAATCCACCTTAGCCGCTCCCTCGGCCGCCATCTGACCCGTGAGGAATTGGGTTATAGTTCGCACCGTCGGGAGGTCCGCATCGCGGGTTTTTACAGCGTCGCGGTCACGGAAGGGATGTCGCGTTTTCTTTTCGATTTTTTGAACGCCATCCGGGCGGAAACCCAGCACAGGATCCTCCTGATGGACCTTTCGGAGGATCTAAAATCCCGCCTGCCTTACGAATTCCAGACCGGGGATGAGGGGGGATTCGATCTCAAGGAGATGGACCCCTCGCAGGAAGGGGCCGTCCAGAAGGCGATCCATACGAGCGAGACGAGCTTTGACTATTTAAAATTCGTGAATAATGACGCGCGAAAAACGGAAGAAAAAAAATTCGCGACGCTTCTGACGTACCTGACCTATCACTACGATTACCTGGTGATCTACCTGCCCGACGGGAATACCCCGGTGGCGGCCAAGGCGCTCAATTATTCGGATCGGGTGTACCTCTGGGCGGGGTCGAAGGCCGATGTGTTTTCTTTCGCCGGTAAAAAGGCCACCGAGCTTTGCCAGGACTTCGGTTTCAGCAAGAACGAGATCAAGATCATCCTGCCGCTTCAGGAAGGCGGCGATCCCGCCATGGATACACGGGAGGCGATGCCCGAGATCCGGCTTTTTTCCATGCTGCCGTCGCTTCATTCCCAGCGGTACCGTTATGAGAAGACTCTGACGTTTCTCGCCCGGGAATGGTCTGAGCGGCTGGTCGGTCTCGTCCTGGGAAGCGGCGCGGCCTACGGCCTCTCGCATATCGGCGTCCTCCGCGTTCTGGAAGAAGAAAAGATCCCGGTGGACATCATCGCGGGCTCCAGCGTCGGGGCGCTCGTCGGGACTTTGTGGGCGGCGGGTTACGATTCCCACGAGATCGAGAAGATTGCGAAGTCCGTGGACCGGAAGAACGTGTTCTTTAAATTGCTCGGGTTCCGCGACATGTCGGCGTTCCACCGCGGGTTTTTCAAGGGGAACCAGATCATGAGGTTCCTGTCCGCCCATCTGAAGGACGTGACGTTCACGGATCTGAAGATCCCCGTCAAAATGGTGGCCACGGACCTTTTGACGTCTGAAGAGGTGGTGCTCGATTCAGGACCTGTGCTGAACGCCATCCGGTCGTCCATCTCGATCCCGGGTTTTTTGCGGCCAACCCCGTATAAAGGCAGCTACCTGATCGACGGTGGTATCGTGGACCCGCTGCCGGTAAGGATCCTCTCGGATATGGGGGTCCGCAGGATCATCGCGGTCAATGTCCTGCCGGGCCCGAAAGAGCTGATCGAGCGCAATGAGATCCGCCGCAAGGCTTTCCACCAGTCTTTTCAGCAGCAGGGGCGCTGGAAGCGGATGATCACGAAGACCCTGGACCGTTTGCAGCGCCGCTACACGTCGAATATCTTTAACGTCGTCATGAACTCCATCATGTTCGGTTCGTTCGAGGTCGCGCGGATGGAGGGAAGCGGCGCGGACGTTTATATCCACGCCGTCGTGCCGGACGCCCACTGGATCGAATTCTTTTCGGCGGATAAATTCATTCAGGAAGGGATGAGGAAAGCGAGAGAACAATTGGCGGAAATTCGCCAACTTCTGGTAGAATAGCCACGTCTTTTTTATTCCGTTTCCCCGGAAGGAGGGGGACACCCCGACGGTGCGGGATGGTTTCGGGGGTAGTGCGGAATCGATGCTTAAGAAAAAGCGGGTTATAACGATACCTTTTGCTATATAATGACGCCCGTGCGGAGACGCTGGGCGGTACTTTCAAACGTAATTATTCCAGTGTTGGAGATCTAACGAATGCGTAAATGGAGTTTGGGGCTTTTGATGGCGGCCCTTTTCTGTCTCGGACTTTCATCGACTCTGGAGGCTGTCGAGACCAAGAAGGTCATGCCGCCTGAGCAGCATCCTTCCACGGCATCCAAACAGCTTCCGGGCATGACCCCACAGTCCGTCGGGGATGGGATCGTCCGGATGATTGCCAAGCCAAAAACTTCAGCGATCAAGGTGTCCGCAAAGACCGCCGTGAAGACCACGGCGGCTGCCAAGACGAGCCGTTCGAGGACAGCTTCGAAAGGGGGCAAGGAAGGTATCGTGCCGCCGCCGAAGGCCGCGGAACCGCAGATCCGTCAAGAGATTCAGAAGATCCTGGATTTGGATAAAAAGATCAAAAGCCTCCAGGTGAACAAGTCGGCGCAGCTCCAACGGATCCAGGAGCAGGCGCGCATCCACCAGAGAATTCTGGGGGAACTGGAAGCCTCCAAGAAGACGGATCCCTCCAAGAAACCCCTGGATAAGGAATCGCTTCTTGCCCAGGAAAAACTCCGCATCATCCGCGATGAGACCCAGCGTAATTCCAAAATGGTCGACGAGATCCAGAAAAAGTCTGCGGGCGGGACCCTCCAGGCGACCGCGAAAGAAAAACCTCCGGCGGCCTGAAATCGAGGCCCATGACGCGCAAACGACCTGAATTTCCCCCTGATAGTGTTGAGGAGAACGGCAACCTCTTGCAGGTCTTTCTCCACCGCGCCCGGTTCTTCGGTCAGAAGAAAGCCCTTTTTTACAAAGTGAACGGCTCGTTCTCCGGTTCTTACACGTGGTGTGAATGGATGGAACGGGCCCGCGAAGTCACGCTGGCGTTACACGCCCTCGGGATCCGCAAGGGAGACCCCGTCGGGATCCTTGCGGAGAATTGTCCGGAGTGGACGTTCGCCGATCTCGGTATTTTGGGTCTTGGCGCCGTGACCGTGCCTCTTTACCCGACCTCCTCGGCGGAAGACACGCGTTACATCATTGAACACGCGCGGCTGATGGCGCTGTTCGTCGCGACCCGGGACCAGTACGAGAAGGTCCGGAATTTCTCCGGAAGTTTTCTCCCCGGCGGCCTGATCATGTTTTTCGCGGGCGGCCCCGGCGATCCGATGTCCCTTGCGGCTTTCAGGGAAAAGGGCAGGAGCCACGGCGGGAGCCAGGGTGACCTTTACGAGCAATGCGTGAAGGATGTCGGGCCCGATGACATTGCTACGGTCATTTATACCTCCGGGACCACCGGCGCGCCGAAGGGCGTAATGCTGACGCACCGCAATTTTATCTCCAATTATCAGGGAGCTTTCCAGCATATCCGGATCGACGACAAGGATTCGGTGTTGTCTTTTCTTCCGCTGAGCCACGTTTTCGAGCGGCTTGCCGGTTATTATTATCAGGCTGCCTACGGAGTCTCGATCTATTATGCCGAAAATTTCTCAACGGTTGCCGAAGACATCCGCAAGGTCCGGCCGACCATCGTCGTGGCGGTCCCCAGGTTCTACGAAAAGGCCCACGCCCGCATCCTGGAGCAGATCCAGAAAGCTTCCAAATTCAAGCGGTGGTTGTTCGACTGGGCGGTACGCATCGGTACCCGCGTCGCGCAGATGAAGATCCGAAAGCAAAAGGTGCCGCTTTGGCTCGCCTTTTATTACCGGATCGCCCGGCGGCTCGTTTTCAGCAAGATCAAGGAGGCGATGGGGGGACGGATCCGTTTTTTTATATCGGGAGGCGCGCCGCTTTCGAAAGACCTTGCGCGGTTCTTTTATGCGGCGGATATCCTGATTCTGGAAGGCTACGGTCTGACCGAGACCGCCCCTGTGATCGCGGTGAATTCTCCGGGAGATCTGAAGTTCGGGACCGTCGGTAAAGTGATCCCGGGCGTCCGCGTGAAGATCGCCCCTGACGGCGAGATCCTGACGGCGGGCCCCTGCGTGATGAAAGGTTATCATAAGAACGAGGCCGCGACGGCGGACTGCATCAAGGAGGGCTGGTTCCATACCGGTGATATCGGGTCTTTCGATGACGAAGGATTCCTGCGCATTACGGACCGCAAGAAGGATATTATCGTGCTGGCCGGAGGGAAGAACGTCGCGCCCCAGAACATTGAAAACCGCATGCTCGGCGACGGTCTTTTTTCGCAGGTGGTCGTGCTGGGCGACAAGCGTCCGTACCTGTGCGCCCTGATCGTTTTGAATAAGAACGAGGTCCTGCAATTTGCCGCGGGCGCGGGGATCGCATCGATGGCGTACGAGACGCTCCTCGAGCGGCCGGACGTGAACGCGTGGGTCCGGAAGCGGCTCGAGGCCACGATGGACGGCCTTGCCAATTATGAGACCGTGAAGGCGTTCATCCTTTTGCCGCAGGAATTCACCCAGGCTTCGGGTGAAGTGACCCCGACGATGAAGATCAAGCGCCGGGTGGTCATGAAGGCTTACCAGCAGGCGATCGACGAGCTTTACCGGAGCACGGATCAGGAGTGGGCGGCGCGCAAAGGCCCGGTGATGAAGGGAGTGGGTAAATAGTTATGGGTGATTTTTTAGCGGGGTGGATCCACGGTAACTTTGAAAGCTGGGACAAGTCGAAGCTGTTTTACCGTTTCTACCCGAGTCCCCAGGCGCGGCACACAGTCCTTGTCATCCACGGGTTCGGCGAGCATTCCGGCCGCTACGAGAAATTTCCGGCGCGGATGCCCGGCCTCAGGGCGCAATGGGCCGTCATGGATCTCCGGGGCATGGGCGCGTCGGGAGGCGAGCGGGGTGACGTCCGGTCCTTCGAGGATTATCTGAAAGACATCGACGCCTTCATCGTTCATTTGCGTCAGAAATTCGTGGCGCCGGAAAAATTCATTCTCTTCGGGCACAGCCTCGGCGGTCTTTTGGCGGTTCACTGGTGCATGAGGCGGCCGGAATGTATCAAGACGCTGGTGCTTTCGGTCCCTTTTCTCGGGTTCCGGGGACAGGCTCTTCTTTGTGTTTTAAATCGGCTGACGAGACTTTTTCTGCCGGCCTTCGTCTATAAAAATCCGATCTTTCCGAAGGTCCTGAGCCATGACGCGGCGGAGATCGCTTCGTACCGTAAAGACCCGCTCATTCTCCGGCAGATCTCGGCTCGCCTTGTCGGGGAGCTGATGCTGCGCACCGAAGCTTTGCAAAAGCTGCCCGCGATCTCATTGCCTTTTCCGGTCACGTTTCTGTCAGCGGGGCAGGAAAAGGTGGTGGATCCTAAAGCCGTGCGCCGGTTTTTTGAGCGCCTTGCGGCCTCGCGGAAGGAATTTTTCAGTTTTGACGGTTTTTATCACGAGATCTTCAATGAGACGGAGCAGGAGAAAGCCTTCAATGTTTTGAAGACAATCATCGAAGATTGTGTATAATACGCAAAAATTTGAAGGTTCCATCCAGTCATCTTAAGGGCCGGTAGCTCAGCTGGGAGAGCGCCGCATTCGCATTGCGGAGGTCAGGGGTTCAAATCCCCTCCGGTCCAAAAATCTCCAAGGGTTATGGCCGTTGGAGATTTGTTATTTAGGGGGATTTGAAGGGAGCGCTTGCCGGCAAAGCTGACTTGATGTCAGGTTTGCAAACGCGGGTGGCCTACCTGAAGCGAAGCGAAAGGAGCCAAATCCCCTCCGGTCCACCCCGTTAGAGAATATCCCTCGCTGGTCGTTTTATTTCTTTCGATGATTATCGCGAAATATTGCAGTAAGGTTTCGGGTTACGGAAGGTAATTCTCTAACGGGGTCCAATTCTCTCATACAAATCGAAGGTTAATTGGACTGGCCCTGACCACAATTCAAAATGAGTTGGAGTCATGGGCCGGTCCAAAAATCGCCAATGGTGTTTACCGTTGGAGATTTTTTATTTAAGGGCATTTGATGATGGGTTGGGGGAGCCAAGGTCATGGGCCGGTCCGGTCGAATTCTCGCGCCTACCATCGGAGACCGCATTTACTTCTGACGTAATCAAGCGGGTATTTGACCCTGGAGGCCATTTTGGCTACAAGTATTATTGCTAGTTATTGATAGAAGCGGTTTCCTTTCGCCTGATAGTCTGATTTAAATATCCTGCCTGCTCGTTTGCCGTTCTCCTGATTTTTCTTAGAAAATAGGCAACTATTTCGTCTGAATCCTTGGAAAATCGGTAAAAATAGTGTACCCTTTCGCGTCTTTCCCGTATTGAGAAAAATCCAACAAAAGAAGAGGTTTATAAAAGTTGATATTTGGAGCTGATCCAGATCAGAATACCCGGAGGCGCGTCCACAGGTGGCGGAAGCTGACGTCAGTATTTGTCATCGTCGTTTTCACGCTGTTTGACCTCACGCGCTATGCCCCTCAAAGTTATGCCGGAACCGCTGCGTCCGCACCCGTACGGGAAACGCTTGGGATCTCGATCCCCAAAGATCTTGGCAGGATCGACGAAGTCTACCAGGCCGGGAGTCCGCGAACGATCGTCTTCGTACAGGACGCCCACGATTCGCTCGAGGCGCAAGAAAACATTGCGAAGATCATCGGCAAGCTCGTCGCCGAAAAGGGGGTCCGGACCGTTTTTGAAGAAGGCTATGAAGGGCCTGTTCCCACGGACAAGTTCTTCGGGTTTATCCAGGACTCCGCCGTCAAACAAAAAGTCTCGTATTTTCTCATGGACAAGCTCCGCATCGGCGGCGCGGAGTACGCGCACATTAACCGCGCAACGAGCAGCCCGCAGCGCGCATCGATGTCATTCCCGCATGCTTTTAGCGGGAATCCAGGGAAGGGGTCCCCGATCCAAACATTCGAGGACGACAATAAAACTGTCGATTTCGAGTTGATCGGTGTTGACGACCTCAAGCTCTACGGCGAGAACCTCCGTTCTTACCGCGACGCCTCCCTGACGCGGAAGGAGACCGGCGAGGACCTCAAAGAACTCTTTGCCCGTATCGCGGCGCTTGCGGACCAGTATTTTCCGAAGGGCCTGAAGTCCTGGCTCAAGGTGAAAGAGCGCTTCACGGACGGGACGTTGCCGCTTCTCAGTTATCTGAAAGAATCGCAGGCGTTCTACCCCAAGGACGGCGCGGCGACGTCGTTCGCCGAAAATTATCCTGCGGTTTCTCTGCTCCTTACGGCCCAGACGGCCACAGATCCGGAAACGATGAAGCAATTGAACGCGCTGGATTCCCAGGCGGTTTTCGCGGAGATCCAGCGGCTAGAACGCGATATCTCCGGGGCCTATCTCCGGACGGAACGCGACCGGCAGATCTTTGCTTATTATCAGGAACTCGGTCTTCTCAGGAGACTGAACCGGATCGAACTGACGCAGCCGGAATATGAGGCGGTCAAAGACACGCTGCAGAAATTCGAGACTCAAAAGCTCGCGGATTTCATCGTGTCACTCACGCGCCGTTCGCTGCTCTTGTCGAAAGGATGGGAACGTCACATCAAGGACGCCGTCCGGTTCTATGACATCGCCTATCAAAGGGACAACGCGCTCGCGAAGGCGCTGGAAATATATTTTCCGGCGGATAGCGTAGAGCGTATAGGGGATAGAAAAAATTCTGATTCTGATGAACTGAACGCTAAACCCTATACGCTAAACCCTGACATGGCCGTTCTCGTATACGGTGGCTTTCACGCAAGCCGCATCAAGGAGCTGCTGCGGGCAAAGGGGATCTCTTATGTCACGGTCACGCCGGCCATTACCTCGATCGATAAAAAACACCAGGAAGACTATAGACAGTTGATGTCCGTCGGCCATTATTCCTTCGAAACGCCCTATCTTGCCGCCCGCGCCAACAGACCGCCCAGCTCCTTTTTCGTCGCCGCCACGGAAGGCGATCAGCCGCTGAACGATCAATTGCGCGCGATCGTTTCGTCGGTCGAAGCTTTAGGCGATCGTTCCGCGTCATCGCTGATCGAACAGCGTCTCAGCAGCTCCGATTTAACATCAAAGGGTTCAATCGCTCGTTCGGAGGCAAGGAATGTGACGGCGAAGCGGCTTACGTCACGTTGGAAAGAATTGTTGAGCAGGATGCCTGAGCCGGAGGCGAGGAATTTCTGGAAGGCAAGTCTTGAGGATGTGCGTAAGGACCTCGCGGGAAGCGATGAGGCCAAGATCCGGATCGAGCGGATCCTGAACGAGTTTGATCCGCAGAAGATCGACGCGCAAAAGAAGATCGTGACCTCTTACGGTTATTCAGTGGCGTCTTTCTTTGATCCCGGGAATGCCGCGCAGTCGGAAGTTGTCCGGCAGTTGAGTGAAAAGCAGCTTGAGATAGCCCGGCAATTTGGGGCTGATAAAGTTGTTCTCGTGCCGAGCGGTTATGACCCGGTTCAGGACAAAGCGGTAAACGAGCAGGGCTCCTTACACATTACGCTGGAAGGGTTAGCTCACGGCACGAAGGGGTTGCTGCCCCGGGATGAGTATGTCGGGGCCGCGGCATCATTAAGGTCCGGATTGAGCAACCACGGCAGCATTAAAGGAAAACTGGTCGGTCCGTTCTGGCATAAGAGCCTCGCCATCGTCATGATCTGGGTCCCGGAAACGGAAGCGGATCCTCTGTTAAGAGCCAGGATGACCATTGAACAAACTCTGAGGCGTCCGCACCAGCCGCGTCCTTTTCATTTAACGCTCGCTTATCTGAAACAGGGAGAATTTACCGGTAAGGAATTCAAGGAAGAGTACGCCCGGATGGCGGGCATCCCCATCACAGAGATCCCGGTCACGATATCGCAGCTTGAAGTGAACGGCTACGCCGACATCGCCTTTATCGACGTGACGCGCGACAAGAACGCCGTGATCGATCTTCAGCGTTCAGAACTGCGGTCACCTGGGACCCGGAATGGCTGGACGGTGCCGTTGTGGCGCGCGTCGTGGGAAAGCGACAAGCTGGTCGCGTTGGATGAACGATCCCGTATGGCGCTTTTGTCGAAAACTCTTTCAGCGGCCCTTAAAGGTCCGGACGCCGCGGAAAACGCGGCCGAACTTGACCGGCTTCTCTTGGAGGACGGAAGGTCCCGCATTCTCCTGCCGGAAGCCCAAAAGCTTATGCGGTCGTTCCTGACGGTTTTCCGTCTTCCATTAATAAACGGAAAGCCCGTAAAGGTCGGCGTCGCGGTCTCGATGTTCGGCGAGCAGAACCGATTGAGCCCCAAGTCCGCGGAAAATCCGTACGGTGAGGACGCGCTCGCGTCGAAACTGACGGAACTCGACGAACTCTATTCCGTGAATCCCCATGTATCCTATGAACTTATGATGGTGGACGACGGCGAAAGAAAATCAGCGACGGGGGAAACCCGGGCTGATGAGCTCCGTGTGAGTTTCCTCGATGGGAAGCTCGCGCAGTCGCGGTTCTGGCGAGGCTATCTGAATTTTCTCTCCCGGTACGTCCGGCCCTTACTGGTATTCCTCTTTAAGATGATGCTTAAAAGCGAGCCGAAAGTGGCGCCGGCCGCTTCTTCCGGTAGACAAAAAAGCTCGGGAGAGGTCGCGCTGGACATTCTGAACTCACGGTTCCCCGACAGGCTCGCGTCCGGCCAGGTCCAGGTCCGCTTTTTCAATCGCGAGCAGAGATCGCTTATCGCGGGGGAAAAGGGCGGCGGGATCATTTTGGGCATGAGGAAGCTTCTTGAGGACGGCTGCGATTATGTGATCTTCTCGGACGCGGACCGCGCGAGCCATCTTGGGCAGAGTGGGCTTTTATTAGAACCGCTTTCCAGGGGCGATGCGGATGCGGCGATTGGCTCCCGGTGGCGCAGCGGCTCGATCGTGCGCGGCCGTTCGGTCGGCGAAAAAGGCGGCAGTTTCCTGTTTAATACGGCGGCCAAACTCCTTTTGGGGATCTGGGGCATTCGCGACACGCTGTGCGGTTTCAAAGGATTTTCACGCGAACTGCTTCTGGAGGTCTTGCCGGTCGACAGCGGCTGGCGTATGGACCCTGACTTTATTTACAACTTTGCTTTTGACACGAACCTGCTTCTCCGGATCCGGAACGCGAAAAAGAGGGTCCAGGAAGTCCCCATCGTTTGGACCGGATCGCCCGCGGAAAGCACGTTCAGCCCCGAAAGCAAGGCCGAGGCCGTTCTCTCGCTGGCCAAGCAAATTCCTTTCATCTGGTATACCCGGGAGCGTGTCGCTCTTGATGACTTCCAAACAAATTATCAGAAAGCTCTGAAAAATATAACGGAATATCCTGAACCGGCCGGTGTGGCAAAGATCCTTGAAGGCATGGAATTGATAGACGGTCATTATCAGGGCAAAGTCATGGAGCCCGGTGCTGTTTCGATGGTCCATAAGATTCCGGCGGAACAAAAGATCATTCGGGATTCCAAGCAAGAGTTCAAGAATTTCACGGACGGTCTTTGCCTGATTTTCGGAAAGGATGGCGATGGGATACAAGCCTGGGAACCGGACGATTCGGCTTATCATCTCGCGCTCAGCTTGTTCCAGGATCATCGCCAGCTGGTGGATCAACCGAAGAAGGACTTGACACCCGAGGACCGTGCGGGGATCAAGGCTCTTGTAAGCGAGCGTCTTCGGACCGAATCGAGTGCGGTTGAGATGCTCCGAGTGGGTTACGGCGTCACGGCCAACGGCGGGTTTGTCATGTTCCTTTGGGACAAGAGCGGCCGGGTCCAGGCCATGCAGGAATCCATCATGGGCCGCGCGAAAGAGATTACCGGCGGGAAAGTGGGCGGAGGACGTCCCAAAAATGGTCACGTCACGATCGGTCGCATTTTGTCGCTTCCGTATTCGCAAGATTCGGTATTGCGTGCCGAACAGCAGCGCCTGGTTCTAGAATATGTTCGAAAGACCGCAAAAAATTATGAAGATGCATGGGCGGCGAACCTGAGCGATCCGGCCAGGAAAACAGTTTATCCTATGTCGCGAGCCACGGTTTTGCATGAATCCCAATGGTTGTCGCTTCAAGGGGAGGAGTCTACGGATATTCCTTTCGGAGTTCCTTCGTCCGACGTCAAGAACGAAAATGTTCACGCAGTCCGCTCCGAGCTAAGAGCGGAAAAAACAAAGGGCGGATTTTTTGTTCCCGAAGACAAGGACGCGAGGACAGTCGGAGTGACGATTTATCCGATGGACGGGTTGCCCTCCTACAAGAGATTCTACACGGAATATTTTAGTCCGGTATTCCCGGATGTTCAGGGATATCTGGCCGATCAAGGCGTCACGAATAATCAAGCGCGGGCAATCATTGATAATCCCGATCAATCTATCATGATCGGTATTCCCACTGCCGATCTTCACGGAGCTATTGCGGCTAGGATCAAACATTTTGCAAAGGTCTATCAAGCGCTGGAAATTCTTCGAGAGAAGCACCCTGAATGGCCTGTGGAGTTAATTATCAACATTAACGGACTTCAGCAGGAATCTTACCTTGCGGCCGCTCTTGAATTTCAAAGGAATCATTCGACGCAAAAGATCCCGCTTACGATCATGCATATGCCGCTCGGAGGCAGAATGGAAGGCGAAAAGCTTTCCGGAAAATCCAATCCGGTGAATGCAATCGTGGAATACTCTAAAGAGAAAAAGGCGACTATCCTGGGGCTGATCGATGATGATGTCGATTTTGAAGAAACAAATATTTTGTCAAATGTGGAGTATCTAATCAGTCGATCCAGGGATCTGAAGTCACCACTGCTTACGGGTTCGCAGTGGAAAGTGGAACCCGCAACTCTAAGAGGGAAGAAACTTTGGCCGAAGCCGGAGGGCGGTCTTCATTCGGTCCGAGGGACGAGTATGTTTTCGTTTTTGTTCGCCTTTCCGCCACTCCCAGCATTTCCTATTAACGAGGATCTCTACCTGACGCTTTATTACAAAGACGGTGATCCGTCCCGAGGGACGGATAAAGCGTGGAGGATACTCGCCAATATGAGTGCCCCCATTCTTTGGGGCGTCGAAGAAAGCTTTTGGGGGGCGGCGCGGCAAAATCGTCGCTGGCAATTAGGAGACATGTGGGTATTCAGCCTCCTGGGTGGCAAAAGCAAAGCCAATAAGCAGGATGGCTATGGCAGGCTAACGCTTTCCGAAATATGGGAGCAAATCACAACCCATCCCTACAGATTCTTTTTTCGTACGGTTTTCATCAACTCCCTTGTCATAGGCGAGCTCGGGATTCGGCAGTTGTTCGGCCGGCCTTTGATGACAACCCGCTGGTCGACGACAGTCCCGGGTTCGACAAAGTCCCGTTCGGAAGTGCGGACTGGAGATGAAGTCGAAGCGTTTGATGTGAGCGTTCAGGACAAGATCAAAGAGATCAAGCGGGATGTGCCCTCCGCGGATATGGTGGTTCTCGTTCCTTTCTATAATGAGATCGCAAAGGACACGAATGATCCGAAATTGCCCGGAACGCACGGCCAAACGATAGACGTGCGCAATCTCGTGCGCACGATTCATGATTCTCTTCCCGAGATCCTGCGGAAGCATGGATTGAATCGCGCCCTTATTCTCTGCGTGGGGGAGACCAAGGGAAAGACCGCGCTTGATACGCTGGCCGCGGTGGAGGCCTTACAAGGTGAATTCGCAAAGGAAGACGATCCGGTGAGGATCGCTGTGTATGGTAAGAATGAACGGTTCGCGGGCCTTGCGGGAAAGAAGTGGGCATTGCGGATGGGCATGAAAGTTGCGACGGAACTCGGAGCCCATTTTGTCACCATCGACGGCGACATGGAGATTGACAGTCAATGGCTCTCCCGTCTTGTCGGGCCGGTTCTTTCCGGAAAGTCGGAATATGTCTCTCCCAACTATACCCGTTACTACCGCAAGGACGACATCGCGATGATCGATCATATTGTATTCCCGCTTTTCGCCGCGTTCTTCGGGAAAGCCGTACGCCTGCCGAATGCCGGGGAGTTTGCGAGCTCGAAAGAGCTGACGGGGGAGTTTCTGAAGGTTCCTGATATCTGGGAAGCTAAAAACCCGTTCGAAGAGCATTTTGCGCTTCAGGCGGTTCTTCTCAATAAAGTGAGCGAAAATGTCTGGGTCGGAGAAAAGAGGCACAAAACCAATCCCCTCGCGGACCAGCTTGATAATTATTTGGGAATTTCTTTCGGCGCACTTTTTGACCAGATCGCGAACCACCCTGATTGGTGGGAATCTTCGGCCGGAAGCGCTGTCATCGATAAGTTGTCCGGGACCGGCTTACCCGCCGGAGAAAAGTTCCCTCCCGCAAGCGAAGTCTATTCCGATCTATTGACAAAGACGGAGGCCGGCGTACTGACCGGAGCACAGGCTTTTAAAAAAGTATATGGTGAAAGGCGTAAGTCCTTCCTCGTGAATTTACCGGAGGCGATGCCTGTCCTTGATGAACAAGCCAGCCGCGAGGACTCTGAAGTCGGCCTGTCCTCCAAAGAATGGGCGAAGATCGTGATGAGCGCTATCAGAAAATATCTCGAAGCGCCCGGTGAGCAAAAGAAGGCCGAACTGATCAAGTGCCTGGCGCCCGTTTTTATGGCACGCATTTTGGGTTTTCTTAGTGAAATTGCAAAAAATAAGGGAGCGACTATGTCGGGTGTCGAGGCCCTGCTCATAGACCAGGCGCAGGATTTCGCGGATGAAAAAGTCCGCGTCTTCGGCAGCCGCGCCCGCTCGGAAGTTCGGGATGATGCCGCGATGAGCGAGGCCGCAGCCGAAGCGCTCCTGAAGGAAACGGTGGATCCTCAGTATTATCACTTGATCGGGCCGAAGCACATTCGATGTGTCATTGAGAGTAAGGGGAATATCCGG
>CAIJDY010000096.1 GCA_903819565.1 Candidatus Omnitrophota bacterium
GGACATCACCGAGCGCAAGAAGGCCGAAGCGGCGCTGCGTGAGAGCGAAGTACGGTTCCGCTCCCTTTTCGAATCCATGGAGGAGGGCTTTGCGCTTCATGAGGTCCTTTGCGACGCGAAAGGTGTTCCCGTCGATTACCGTTTTCTGAACGTCAATCCCGCCTTTGAAAGGCTGACCGGTCTTAAAAAAGAAGGTCTTATCGGCAGGCGGGTTCGGGAGGTCCTGCCTCAAACCGAGGAGCTTTGGATCGAACGCTACGGACATGTTGCTTTGACGGGTGAACCCGCCCAATTCGAGGCGTACACGGCGTCGTTAGACAAACATTACAGGATCGCGGCGACGTGTCCGCGAAAAGGTCAATTCGCCGTCATCTTCGACGATATCACTGAAAAAAAATGGGCCGAAGAAGAGAGAGAGTATACGCTGCGGCTTTTGGGAATGGCCAATGAACAATCGGATCTTCATAAGCTTATGGAGAAGGTGATCGGTTTGATGAAGGAAGTTTCGGGATGCTGGTCCGTCGGGATCCGGTTGAAAGAAGGGGACGATTATCCCTACTATGTCACCACCGGTTTTCCGGAAAAATTCGTGGAGCAGGAGCGCTATCTTTGTTCCAGGGACGCCCAAGGCGCGGCCGTTAAAGACGCGGCCGGCAATCCGGTCCTGGAATGCATGTGCGGCAATATCCTTTGCGGCCGGTTCGATCCCAAAAAGCCTTTTTTCACCAAGCACGGCAGTTTCTGGACGAACGGCACCACGGAGCTGCTTGCCTCCACGACCGATGCCGACCGGCAGGCGCGAACGCGCAACCGCTGTAACGGGGAGGGGTACGAGTCGGTCGCGCTCATGCCGCTGCGGTTGGGAAAGGAAACGTTCGGATTGCTGCAGTGTAACGACCAAAGAAAGGGCATGTTCTCCGCGCGAAAGGTCGCGGTGCTGGAGAGGCTCGCGGACCATCTCGCGATCGCGCTCGCCCATCGAAGAGCCACGGAGTTGCTCGGCAAGAGCGAGCTGCGTTACCGCTCCTTGTTCAGCAGTATGGTGGAGGGGCTTGCGTACTGCCGGATGCTGTATGAGGAAGGGCAACCGAAGGATTTTATTTATCTTGAGGTCAATGATTCGTTCACGGGCCAGACCGGCTTGAAGGACGTGATCGGCCGGAAAGTCTCCGAGGTCATCCCCGGCATTCTTGAACAGGATCCGGAGTTGATCAGGCGATACGGCCGCGTGGCCCAGGGAGACTTCCCCGAAAAGTTCGAGGTCTATGTGAAGGCCCTGGATCAGTGGTTTTCCATCAGCGTGTATTGTCCGGAGAGGGGTTTCTTTGTCGCGGTGTTCAACGTGATCACCAATCGCAAGCGGGCAGAGGAGGCGCTGGAAGTGCAGCGGAGTTTTAACGCCGCAATGCTTGAAAATGCGTATGCCGGAATTGTCGCGTGCAATGAAAAGGGAGAACTGATCCTCTTTAACCGGTTGGCGCGCGAATGGCACGGGGCGGATCCCTTGAACATTGCCCAGACAGAATGGGCCCAGCATTATAATCTTTACCTGGAGGACGGGGTGACCCCCATGGACGTCCATACGATCCCTTTGGCGCGAGCCTTTCGCGGTGAAATTGTGACCGGTTTCAGCATGGTGATCGCTGCGGAAGGTCAACCCAAGCGTCCCGTTCTTGCCTATGCCGGGCCCGTAATAGCGGAGAACGGCCGGGTCCTTGGAGCGATTGCCGTTATGAACGACATTACCGAAATGAAGCGGAAGGAAGAAGCCCTGCGTCAGGCCAATGAAAGCCTGGCGATCGCGCAACGAGCGTCCGGAGCGGGGGCGTGGGATTGGGACATGCGGACCGGCGAGCTTACTTGGTCGCCGGAGTTTTTTCTTTTATTTGGCCTGGAGAATTCGCTGAAGCCCTCTTTCGAGGTTTGGCGTAACGTGGTGTATCCTGAAGACCGGCATGTCGCTGAGGAACGGCTCAATGCGGCGATTCGCGAGCGCAGGCCTCTCTCCAGCGAGTACCGGATCGTTATGCCTTCCGGGGAAATGCGGTGGATCCACGCGTTGGGAGAGGCGGAATATGGTGAAGACGGAAAACCGTGCCGGATGTCAGGCTTTTGCCTCGATATCACCGTGCGTAAAAACGCAGAAGTGGAGCTCACGAAATTAATGGAAGCGAAGACCAAGTTCACCGCGACGGTTTCCCACGAGCTCCGGAGTCCGCTCGCGACGATCAAGGCGGCCACGGATCTTGTCTTCGAGGGGCTGGCCGGGCCCGTGAATGAGGAACAAAAGGATGTGTTGGGGACCGCGAAAGATAGCATCGACCGCTTGGGCCGTCTGATTAACAACGTTCTGGTTTTTCAGAAACTGGAAGCCGGGAAAATGGGGTATGATATGCGGGAGGGTGACCTCAATGATTTTATTGTGGAGGCCCACAAGCATGTGGAGCTTTTGGCGGGAAAGAGGGCTTCGGATCTCGTCCTGGAGCTTGGGCGGGATCTTCCCAGGATAAAATTCGACAAGGATAGGCTCTTCCAGGTGCTGATCAATCTGGTGGCCAACGCGATCAAATACAGCGCAAGCGGGAGCATCGTCATCCAGACGCGTCGGGAAAAGGAAGATGTTTGCGTGATCGTCCGGGATTTCGGCTTGGGTATCGAAGCGGGAAATCTGGACAAGATCTTTGAGCCCTTTTCGCAGATAGAAAATAACCGGAAGGGCGGCACGGGCTTGGGGCTGGCCATTTCCAAGGAGATCATTCTCGCTCACGGCGGGAGGATCTGGGCGGAATCGAAGGCCGGAAAGGGAAGTGTATTTTATTTTACGTTGCCGGTGGGTCACTAGCGCCACGGCACGTTTAATTTTATCGATCACGACACTTGTTGTCAGCGATCAGCTTTCAGCTGACCACAGGTGACTGAACGCGGAAGGCTGATGGCTGCGGACAAGGATGGCGATGAAAAAGAAGATTCTCGTGGTGGATGATGAGGCAGGCCTTTTAAAAATGACGGTGCTGCGTCTTGAAAAGTCGGGTTATGATGCGTACGGCGCCCTGGACGGCCGGGAGGCTCTGGACGTGGCGCGCCAAAAGGCGCCGGACCTTATCATCATGGACGTGTACCTGCCAAAGATGAACGGTGACGAAGTTGCCAAAATTCTAAAAAAGGATAGTATGTTGAAGTGCGTGCCGATTATTTTGATCTCTGCGGCAGTGGAGAAGCTTGAGGCCTTGGCCCACGTGTGCGGGGCTGAGGGATGCCTTCCCAAGCCGTTTGAAACGAAAGAACTGCTGGGTATGATCGGAAAGCATCTTTCCGCTCGGGCGGCGTGAACGGGAATTTTTTTATTGAGTGAATGGATTTTTTTAGAAAAGGGGGAGGCGATGGGTAAAAAGGTTCTTGTGATCGATGATGAAGCGGCGGACTCCAAACGGATCGCGGCGGCGCTGTCGGCCGAGGGATACGAAGTTGTGGAGGCCACGAGCGTTGACGAGGCCATGAACAAAGCCCAAAAGACGCTGCCCGATCTTGTCGTTGTCGATGTCGTGCTGCCGGACACCACCGGTTTTGACATCTGCCGCAAGATCAAGGCGACATTTCAGCCGCATCCCCCGCGGGTCCTGATGATCACGGGGAAAGCCGCGGCGGTCAATGTTCCACTGGCCCACAGGATGGGAGCGGACGGCTTTGAAGCCAAGACTTCGGACATGGCTCACGTGGTCAAGGCGGCGCGGGATATTTTATCGCGCAGTAATAATTGACAGGCCCGCGGCATAGACAGCGGCGATCAAACCGGTGTTTCCGTAATGATTTGCTGGAAAAGGGCTCCCGTGTTTGAGTATAATGAGCAACAGTTTTTAAGTGATAGGGCCCCTTGGTGATTCAGGGGAGTTTGCGTGAGCACGTTTCAGTCTCATTTATTCAGGTTTTCCGAAAAGGAGCTTTCCAATGATGATGAAGAACACTCCTCTTAAAGAAGTCATGATCTGCAATCCCATTACCCTGAACATTGACGATTCCTTCGTTGATGCGGCCAGGATCTTCAGCGAGAAGCGTATCCGGCATTTGCCCGTCGTGAATACGACCGGGACGATTATGGGGATCATTTCGCAGCGGGATTTTAACCGCATTACGGCGCCTAAAAGGAATGAGAAGGGTGAATACGTCTATAATATGGACGAGCTGGCGACCTACATGCTGAAGCAGCATATCATCGAAAGCGTCACGACCCTTACCCCGGAGGATCCGATCGAGAAGGCCGTGGAGATCATGGCGGAGCAAAAACTGGGCGCCATTCCGATCGTGGATTCCGAGAACCGGGTTATCGGGATCGTCAGCGCCATCGACATGCTGAAGCTTCTCCTTAAGATCCTGCGTCAGGAAAAATAGGCACCGGTGCTGTGGAAATTCCGGACGGATCCCGTTTGAAGCGGGAAAGAGAAGACAGGGGGATATCATGAAGATCATGGAAGAATTCAAGCAGTTCGTCATGCGCGGCAATGTAATCGATATGGCGGTTGGTGTGATCATCGGCGGTGCTTTCGGCAAGATCGTGTCTTCGATGGTCAACGATGTTTTGATGCCGCCGATCGGGCTTTTGCTCGGAAAAGTGGATTTCAGCAATCTCTATATTTGTCTGTCCGGAGCGACCTACGCGTCGCTGGCGGAGGCCCAAAAGGCCGGAGCCCCGACCCTCAATTACGGCTTGTTCCTCAATAATATCATCAATTTTCTGATCATGGCGTTCGTGATCTTCATGATGATCCGGCAGATCAACCGGCTGCAAAAACCGGCCAAGCCCGCCGTGCCCGCGGCGCCGACCACCAAGGAATGTCCTTTCTGCTGTTCGACGGTCGCGCTCAAGGCGGTGCGTTGTCCGCAGTGCACCTCGCAATTTTAATTTTTTTTAAATGACCTCAGGGGGTTTTCCGCCGTAAGGCTGGAGGCCCCTTTTTTGTTGGACGCGGGGAATGAAACCTTGAAGATCCTGCACATGACGACGCATCTGAACACCGGCGGCATCACGACCTACCTTCTGACCCTCATTAAGGAACAGACGAAAGCGGGGCATGAGGTCTCTCTTTGGGGAAGCGAGGGGAGCTGTGCGGAGGCTTTCCGGGCCTGCTCCGCGAAAGTCATTGCGGATGTGCCGCGCTGTAAAAGCGAGCTTTCTCCATGGCTGTGGGGGCAGTTTCCGAAACTTGTTTCGTTTCTCAGGGAGAATTCCGTGCAGGTTGTCCACACCCACACCCGGGTCACACAGGTTCTGGCCGCGGCTGCGACCCCTTTCGCAAAAGTCCCTTATCTCTCCACGTCCCACATGTTTTACAAAAGGCGGCTGGGCCGGCGGCTTTTTCCTTGCTGGGGCCGCGTCGTGATCGCGATCTCCCAAACGATGCGGGACGGGCTGATGTCGATCTTCGGGGAAAAAAATCTTCCGCCCGTCCAGGTGGTGAGGAACGGGATCGATGTGGGTGCTTTGCGCGCGCGGATCGCGAGGGTTGACCGCGAGGCGGTCCGCAGGGAATATGGTTACCAGAAGAAACATTTGGTCGTTCTTGCCTTGTCGCGGCTGATCCCCGTGAAAGGAACGAATATCGCGATCGGGGCTTTTGCGATCGCGCGTAAACAGTTCCCGGACATGAAGCTTCTGATCGCCGGTGACGGTGATGCGAACTATATCGTAAAGTTAAAAGACCAAGTTGCGAATCTGGGACTTCAGGATGAGGTGCGTTTTCTCGGCAATGTCACGGAGACCGAAAAACCGTTCAAAGCGGCCGATATTTTTGTCGCGCCATACCTCTGGCCGGAGGCCTTCGGGCTTTCTATTCTCGAGGCCATGGTCGCGGGGCTCCCGGTCATCGGTTCCGATTCGGGGGGTATTTCGGAGCTTTTGGATCACGGGGAACGAGGGCTGCTTTTCGAAGAGGCTAACGTTCCCGCTCTGGCGCGCTGTCTGACGGATTATGTCCGGTCTCCGGAACAGCGTTCGGAAATGGGCCGGGCTGCGGCTCTCGCGGCCCTTGATTATTCCGCGAAGACCATGAGCGATCAAATCCTGAAGATCTACGGGGATGTTCTCGGGGAGAAACGGTGAAAAAATTCATTCCGATCCTCGCTTACCATAGCCTGGACCCCGGGCGTTTTCCGGGAAAACTCGCTTTGGCTCCCGAACTTTTCAAGCGGCAGATGTCTTTCCTGAAAAAAAAGGATTTTCGTGTGGTTGGGCTGGAAGTCTGCGCGGAATGCGGCTGGAAAGAAGATCTCTGGGAACGTCAGGCCGCGATCACGCTGGATGACGGGTACGTGGACAATTACGAGCGGGCTTTTCCGGTCCTGAGAGAAATGGGCTTCGCGGCCTCTTTTTTTGTCACTCCCGAAGAGATCGGCCGGGAGGGCTTCATGACCTGGGAAATGGTCCGGGATATGGCGGCGACCCCGGGCATCGAGATCGGCAGTCATACGCTCCGTCACAAGCCGCTCGCGGATATTCCCGAGAAAGAGGCCTGGGAATCTATCGTCGCTTCCAAGAAGATCCTCGAAGACAAGCTCGGCAGGGAAGTGAAGGCGATCTCCTATCCTTCGGGTTCGTTCAATGAGAGGATCCTGGAGATGGTCCGCGGTGCCGGCTACCGTTACGGCTGTGCCGCCAGTCACGTCCATGACCGCAAGTGGGAAGGGGATCCCTTTTTGTTGCGGCGCATCAAGATTTCCTCCTCCTCAGGGTCCGAGTTCGCGTTCTCCCTGAGGCTTTCCGGTTTCTACCACTGTTTCGGAAGGCCGTGATCTGCCCATGGTGATCCAACGTAAGCGGAAGCCTATCGTGCTCGGAATGTCGGGAGGCGTCGATTCTTCGATGGCGCTGGTGTTCCTGAAAAAACAGGGATGGGATCCGGTCGGCGTTTCCCTGAAATACCCGGTGTGGGAAGATCCGCAGAATTGTCTGCGCGAGAACGTCTGCTGTAGCGCCGAATCTTTCCAGATCGCGGCCGATGTCTGCAAGTCCCTGAAAGTTCCTTACCATATCTTCGACGTCTCGCGTGAATTAAAAAAAGAAGTGATCGATTATTTTCTGCAAAAGCTGCGGGGGCACCGGACGCCGAACCCCTGCGTGATGTGCAACCGGCACCTCAAGTTCAAAAAGCTCCTGGAGTGGGCCGGCCGTCATGGGATCGATCACGTGGCGACGGGCCATTACGCGCGCGTGCGGAAAAACCCGCGAACGAAGCGGCACGAACTATTGAAAGCCCGGGACCCGGAAAAAGACCAGACCTACTCGCTGAGCTTTTTATCGCAGGAGCAGCTTCGCCATATGGTTCTGCCGCTTGGGGACCACACGAAAAAAGAGATCTACGCGATGGCACAAAAGCTCGGGTTCGAGATCTTCCTGAAGCGCAAGCAAAGCCAGGATTTTTGTTTTGTCTCGGGGAGTTCCATGGGATGTTTCCTCGAGAAGGAGATCGGGATCTGCGAAGGGCCGGTCCAGGATGAGGCGGGGAACGTCCTGGGGAAACACCGCGGGCTTCATTTTTATACGGTGGGCCAGCGCAAGGGCCTCGGTTTCTCGGGCGGGCCGTTTTTCGTGAGCGGGTCCGATCCCTCGAAGAATATCCTTTACGCCAGCCGCGACGAGCGGCGCCTTTTGAGCAGGGAGGTCGTTCTTTTTCCCTGCAACTTCACGGGCGGGGCGCCGCGGAAACCCGCGCGCGTTCAGGTCAAGATCCGTTACCGCCAGACCGCCGCGGCCGGGAAGCTTTTTCCTCTCGCGGGCGGGAAGGCGAAGATCGTTTTCGACAAATCCCAGCGGGCGGTGACGCCGGGCCAGTTCGCGGTCCTGTACCGGCGCGCGGTTTGCCTGGGCGGGGGAGAGATCCTTCCCGGGAACGACGAGCCGGCCGCGTAAATGGATCGCGGGTCCTAGGGTTTCGGTTTCTGAAGGGATCACCAATGGCCACGAATTGCTTCTTGACACCCCTATAGAGGGAAAAGTAAACTCTGTCGGTTCATCTTTAATGTCAAAGCCTGCGAGGAGCTCCGTATGAAAAAAGTTCGTTTTTTCCTTGGATTGGTCATGGCCGTTATTTTGTGCGCTTCCTGTGCGTCAAACTCTTCTGTGGAGAACCGTTTCGGGCCCTATTCGGAGGCCGAAGGGTATTATCAGAAAGGGAAGTACGGGGAAGCTGCGGCGCAGTATGAAAAGTATCTGAGCGAAAATCCTCAGGGGAGCCTCGCGACGGTTGCATCATATTATCTGGCAAAATGTTATGCTTCGTTAGGCAAGACCGACGCAGCCAAGGCGGGCTTTCAGAAAATTATCGCAGATTCTCCTAAAACAACCTGGGCGGATTTTTCCAAGAAGCAGCTCGAAATTTTGGGGGCCTAGTCCCGGCCCGTTCGTGATCAGTTGGATTGCTCTTTGAATTTCAGATAGGCGCTCGAGAAGGTTTTCTTGGATGACCGCGCACAGACGACGAGAGACGGGAAACGACCTGTCCAACCCCTGTGGGAGGAAAGTCCGAGCTTCGCAGGGCAGCGTAGTGGGTAACGCCCACCTTCCGTATTCAGTAAATTATCATTGATTGCGGGACGGATTTCCGCCCCGAAAGGGGACGGACCCGCCGTGAAGTATGGCGGGAGAGCCACAGAGACGAGTCTTTCGGCGTGCCCGTGAGAACGGACGCGGCGAAAGGGTGAAACGAGGCAATCTCTACGTGAAGAAAGGCTAAACAAGGGAAAGAGTCCGCCGGTATTTTGGCGGGCGGGAACGGCCCGTTCCTTTTCCACCGCAAGGCGGGAACTTTACCGGGTCAGCCGCCTGAGGCCGCCAGTGATGGCGGTCCTAGATAGATGGTCATTACCCCGCCCGTGAGGGAGGGGACAGAACTCGGCTTATAGAGAAGGCTTTCTCGGCCCTACCTGAAATTTTTCCAAGGTTGTGACATTTCGGTTTTCCGGTGGATCGAGGCTTCTCGCGGACGAAGACAGGGAACGGTCAACTGATCCTTACCCCCCGCCTGAATGATTGCAGTTTTCCATCGAAAGAGTCTATCCAAGTCGACTGGCGGGATCATGAGCAGGTGTTTATCCAGATCCGGTCTTTTTTCCTGCGCGAGTTGCCACGGTGTTTTGTCTTCTTTGTAAGAGTTTGGACGGCGGAGGTTGAAAAAGAGCTGATAGGCCGTTGCTTTGGCTATGAAGTCGTTCCTGTTTTTAAAATCCTCGATCTCGTAGAACTCCGGCTCCATAAGATTGTGAATCGTTTCGACATCCGCCTGCATGCGATGCGCTCCCGGATAGATCGTGTAATGGCGTTGCCCGGGTAGCAATTCAATGGCTCTTGTGTAGGCCGAGGGTGCTTTGGCGTTCCAGGAGCCGATATATTCGCTGCCGTTATCGGTTTGCCGGATGGATCTTTCGGGAAGTGCGTTGAACTTCCTCAGGAAGTGATTGATGTAGGTGGCAAAAAGCTGTGCGTAGGTGAGGGAGATGCTTTCAGCAAAGCCGAGGAAGAGGATACCGCAGGAGACCTCACGAAAGGTGTATTGAACCTTTGGCAGGTGGCGCGTTCTCGCCTGGAAATAGTATTCCGGTATGTCCATGAGGTCTTTGGTATCTTCCATGGACTGCTGGAAGAGTTGAAAGCGCATCTTTACGGCCCGGAGGTTGTTTTTCACGATATGCTTCTTAAGCCTTCTCCGTGAGGGGATTTTGGCCTCTTTCCAGATCTTGCGGATTGTTTTGGGTGCGAGGGTCAGCTTCTCGAGAGTACGGACTTGTGCGGCTCCCACGCGCTTGTAGATGGCCTTGAGAGCGATGACGTGATCTTTGACATGCTGGGGAGTCTCGTTTGGGGAGTGGTGGGGTTTATGTGAGCGATCCCCAAGCCCAGAGTATCCGTCGGCCTTGAAGCGGTAGAGCCATTTTCTGACGACAGACGGGTTGGTGTGAAAGTGCCTTGCCGCCGGCTTAACGCCCTTGGCAAAGGCATACTGGACCATCTGGTAACGCCACGGTTTTTTATCTTTGCTCTGTTTCATGACATGGTAATATTGATAGGGGCACATGCAGTTTTAGAACCTCCTTTGATCGGCTAGGATCTCAAGAGTTCTATTATGTGCCC
>CAIJDY010000097.1 GCA_903819565.1 Candidatus Omnitrophota bacterium
AATCCCTCCCTCGAAGGAACAGGGGAAGCGGTCCTTTGATAAAGCTCAGCGCTGGCTGGATGAAGCCAATGTCATATGGGGAAGTAAGGCGTTTAATTCCGCGGTCTCGGCAGCGTATCTGGCCATGTTCCATTCTGCAAGAGCCATTCTTTTCGCGGATGGGTTCAGGGAAAAAAGCCACGCTTGTGTTGCCCGATATCTGGCTCAATATGTTCAAAAAGGGAACCTTGAACAGGAATGGGTTGATCTTTTGGACCATCATCGGGAAATCAGGCATGAGGATCAGTACGATCTCGGTTTTTTTGCTACAGAAGAAAATGCTGAAAAAGCGCTGGGGTCAGCAACAAAATTCATGCGGCGAATGAAGCAGCTCTTCAATGAAATAACACGTTAAAAAAGAAAAAAATGACTACTCCCTTTTTGATAAAGCAAAGGCTGAGTGAAATGATGCGGCAGTGGATGAGCTCGCGTGTCGTGGGGCTTGATATTGAGGCCTCGCGCGTGAACTACGCGGAAGTGTCGCAGCATGGCGGAGCGCTGACCCTAAAACAGGGGGGGACTCTTCCTGTCGGACCGGGCGGAAACGCGGAGGTCCTGAAAGCACTGGCTCCCCGGATCAGTGAAGGCGGCATCGATATCGTGTGCGCGATCTCTTCCCCGGAATTGGTCGTACGCCCTTTCCGTTTTCCCCGCGTCGCGCAGAAAGAGTTTCAAAAGGCCATCCGGATGGAAGCGGAAGCGGCGATCCTGGACGGACACACCCTGGAAGAAATGGTGATCGATTGGCACAGGACGGGTTCTGTTCCCCGGGAAGGCATGGAGGGGGTTCTGGCCGTGGCGCCTCGGGCCATGGTCTCCGGGCAGATGGAGATGTTCCATAAGGCGGGTCTTCATCCGGCGGTCATGGACGTTAGGGCCCTGGCATTATGGAACGGTTTCTGGCGGCTGACGCCGGGGACCAAAACGGGGTCCGGACCGACGCTTCTGGTCAATATCACGGGCGAGGCGACGAACCTGATCGTTGCCCAAGGGAAGCAGGGACTTTTTTTGGTGCGTGATCTTGAAATAGAAGCTCACGCGGCGACGGGGGACTGGCTTTCGGAGATCAAGGATTCTCTGGCTTATGCCCGCTCCAAAAGCGGACTGAAGAAACTGGACGCGGCTTACATCACCGGGTCGGGAGCTCAAGAGTCTCTTGCCGCAAAACTGGCGTCGGCGATCGGTTTGCCGGTCCCGGTCTGGGATCCCCTTCGTTATCTGCCGCCGGAACAAAATGGATCCGGTCCCCGCATCACTGATGGCCGCGCGCTGAGCGTCGCCATAGGCCTGGCTTTGAGAAAACTATGAAATCGCCCCCCAAGACCAATATTCGCCGGATCACTTCTTCGCTAGCCTCTTTCCGTTTTGGAGCGGGCGGGAAGTCATCCGACGTTTTTGCCATCAACCTTATACGCTCCCGGTCGTTTTTTCATCTTAACCGGCGCGTGCTATCTTTCCTGACGCTCGGTTATTTTATCGCGCAGGGCCTGCTCTTTCTTGGACTGGTTTTTTGGGGACTGGGTCTCGGGGTTAAGACCTTCCAGCTGGATCAAAGTTTCCGCCGGGCTTTTCCCCTGAGTGTTTCCGGCACGGAATTTCAAACGCAGCTGAATCAATTATCCCAGCGGGCGCGGGCGAGTCTTGCTGAATTGAAGACGGCCGTCGCGATCGAGAAAGATAAATTCCGGATCGCCGGGAAACTGGCGGGGATCGCGCGCACCATTCCGGTCCGGACCTGGGTCTCTTCGATCCGGCTGGACGCCTCGGAGCGCAGCATGAACATCGAAGCCGGTTTTTTGGTGGATCCTGCGGATCCCGACCGGCTGCCGGTGAAAGGCTGGATCGATGCCTTGGCGAAAGATCCGGGGTTTGGTCCCTGGCTGAAGAAGATCGAACAGATTCATTCTTCCGAAAACCAAAAAGGGCAGGCGGAAATTTGCCTTTTTGAGATCCAGGCGGGGTGGTAGCCATGAAAACCCGGGGACTTCGCAGCCGTAAGATCGCATGGCCCGCGTGGCATTTTTCCCGCGTGCGTCTTTTTTTTCTTTTGGGTTTTTTACTCCCGATCGTCATAAACTTATTGACGGTCCATTTTTTTGTGGAGCCTCTTAAAAAAAAGGTTGCCGGCCTTAGCGAGCTCGCGGCGCTCGTGGAATTAAAACCCCGCATGGAAACGTTGATCGCCGGAAGTAATGAATTGATGGCCCAGAAAGTCGCGAAGGGCCAGCCGCCCACGGACGCGGGGTCGGTCCTGAAGGAGATCCGGGGATTGGCCAGGAGCCACAAGGTTGAGATCAAAGAACTTCGCGTCCAGAATACGGAGAACGCCAAAGGGGTTGCTCCTGACAAGGCCCTTGAAGCCGCGGGGCTCAAAAAAGTCGCGCTTTCCATGGACATCACGGGAAGTTATTCCAAGGTCGCCCGCTGGCTGGCATCGCTGGACCAGAAAATGGAGATCCGGGTGGATGATCTTACGCTGACCCCTTCTTCTGCCGGGGGCTGCCAGCTCCGTCTTGAACTAAAGCTCCTTTTGAGGAAATCATGAAAAGACTTTTTCTAGAGGGGGTTTCGCAAGTCGTTGCAAGGGGTTGTGAGACTGGGCTTTTTGCTTTGTCATCCCCGGATGTTTTTATCGGGGATCCAGAATACAAACACATCCCTGGATTCCCGCTCAAAGCGTGCGGGAATGACAAATTGTATAGCAAGTTACGAATGCTTATGAAATTGCTTCTCGTCCTGTTTTGTTTGCTTGCGCCGTGCCCCGCTTGGGCGGCCCCGGCTCAGGAAGGCGAACTTTTGGTCAAGGACCTTTCGTCGGCGATCGAAGAATACAAGGCAATCGATCACGGGCTGAGCAACTATGACGTTGTCTTGCGACGGGACCCCATGCAGGCCCTGGTCGATGAGAGCGGGAATATCGTGAGTCCCGCGGGACTTCATGACGGGCTTACGGTCCAGGGCGTCATCCGTTCCAAGGATTTTAAAAGCGTCCTGGTCGACGACGAGTTTTATGCGGAAGGGGACATGATCGGGCCGTTCCGGGTCGTCGAGATCAAGGAGAACGGTTTTGTAGCCGAGGAAGAAGGCAAAAAGATATTCGTGCCCCTTTATTCCGAAAATTCCGCGCCCGCAAACCCCAAGAGCATTGTTTCCCAATAGGAACAGGTTTTCCGAAGGGAATCTTCCGGTACCCCGCTCAACCCTCGGGGTTGAACTCTCATCCAACCCCCGAGGTTGAACGGGTTACTCAACGGTACCGGGTGCCGCCCAACACGGCGCGTCCGTGAAAGATACCTTTTAACCTCCATTCCACACTTGCCCTCTCTAAATTTTTGTGTAATGCTACCCACGAGATTCGGGCGTCATGCTTCCATCGGTTTCATAGGAAGATCGACCGTTTTTGACAATCGGGAGGATCGTATGGCAGGCACAAGATACGCTTTCTTTTTGCTGGCGGCATTTTTGTTCGTGAGCGGCTGCGGCCCGAGGCCCGGTGTCGGAGCGGGCCGCGACGTGGTCGTCCGGATCAACGATTACACGGTCCCGCGTGACGAGTTCGAAAGCGAATTCAGGGATTCCGCTTACGGCGCGGTCGATACCCCCGAGTCCCGCCGGAATTTTCTGAGCACTCTGATCGACCGGAAGCTGATCGTGCAGTACGCCCAAAAAGAGGGCCTCGACAAGGAGCCGCATTTCCTGAGGGCCGTCGAAAAATTCTGGGAACAGTCGCTCGTCAAGGTCGTGATGGACCGGAAGACGATCGAGATCGCGGCCAAGACCTCCGGGGCCGACTGGGAGGCCCAGCGGGCCGAGGAGACGAAGAAAATGAACGACTGGATGAGCGGGCTCCGGAGGGGAGCGACCATCACTGTCGACGGCAGCGCGATGATCAAGTCCGCCGGCAAAGAGGGGGGGCGCTGACATGGAAAAACGGAAAAATTATTTTATCGATAAGGATTTCCAGGCCGGTTTTATCCTGAAGTTCTGCTCGCTGGTCGTCGTGACCGGCGGTTTCGTCATCGCCGTGCTCTACCTGCTGACCGGGAAGGCGACGACGGTCTCGATCGTGAATTCGCGCGTGGTTGTGCAGACGACGGCCGATTTTATTTTCCCGCTGCTGATCCAGACCCTGGTCGTCTCTACGATCGTGGTGGGGCTCGCGACCGTGATCGCCACGCTGTTCATCTCCCACCGGATCGCCGGGCCCGTCTACCGCTTCAAGAAGGTGCTGGCGTCGCTAGGCGAAGGCGATTTTTCGCTCGGTTGCAAGATCCGGCCCACGGATTCCCTGCAGGACGTGGCCGCGGCGTTCACTGCCATGATCGAGAAAGTCCGGAAGAATTTCGAACTCGTGGACAGGGACCTCGCAGAGTTGAAGAAAAAAGCGGACGTGGGAGACCTGAACGAGATCAAAAAGTCCGTTTCCGAAGTGGACAAGGCGTTACGCCGTTTTAAATTTTAATGAAAGCCTCTAAAAAGCGTTCTTACCTCCTTCTCGTAGCGTGCGCGGCCCTGTTTTTGGGAGCGTCCTCCCTGCGCGCCTTTGACGACGGCTTCAGCTATGACCGGAAATTCGAAGGCAAATACGTCACCGTCTACTGCGCGCCCGGACTGGACCTCCCGCGTCTCGCGCCGCAGCTGAATATCCTCCCGACCGACGCGATTCTCGCGGGACGGCCCTGGAAGGCCGGAGACCCCACCGACGGGGAGCTCGCGCCGATGCTCGATACGCTTTTCGTTCAGGTCTCCGATATCCTGGACATGCATCTCGAAAGCTTCAAAACGGATATCAAAATATGCGGCACGGACAAGGAACTCGCGGGGATTTATAAATTACTTTTTGGTAAGGATCTCGAGGGGCATCGCGCCTTTTATATTTATGACCTGAATACAATCTATGTTGCGCCGGACGCTTTCCGGCAGGGAGCGGTTGGTCATGAGATGAGTCATGCGATCATCAGCCATTACTTTGACGTTTCCGCGCCTTCCAGGGTCCAGGAAGTTCTGTCTTTGTATGTGGAAGACAGTTTGAAAAAAAAGACGTAACTCATAACCCGTTTTTCGCGTTGGGCATTTTGATCGGAGCCGTCCATGTCATCTAAAAAAATACTCGTCACCGGAGGCGCGGGATACATCGGGTCGCACACCGCGGTCGAACTGGTCCGTGCCGGCTACGAGCCCGTACTCTTGGACAATTTCTCGAATTCCGAGCGCTTCATCGTCGCGAGAGTCCGCAAGATCACGGGGCGGAACATACGTCTCCATACGGCGGATTGTTCGGTTCCCGCCGCCGTGGACAAGGTCTTTAAGAAAGAAGGGCGTTTTCACGGCATCATCCACTTCGCGGCTCTCAAGGCCGTGGAAGAATCGGTCGCCCAGCCGCTCCGCTATTACCGCAACAATCTTGGCGGCTTGCTGACGATGCTGGAGGCCGTCGCGCGGTACCAAGTGCCGCATTTTGTTTTTTCCTCGTCCTGCACGGTTTACGGGGAGCCGGACAAGCTGCCGGTCCGCGAGGACGCACCGGTCAAGAACACTTCGTCCCCGTACGGGGAGACGAAAAAGATCGCGGAACGGATCCTCGAGACGTTCCTTCAAAGCGGCGTGCCCTTCAAGGCCGTTTCGCTGCGCTATTTTAATCCGATCGGTGCCCACCCTTCGGCCCTGATCGGCGAGCTTCCGCTCGGGACGCCGAAGAACCTCGTGCCGTTCGTGGCGCAGACGGCGGCGGGCATCCGGAAGATCCTACAAGTCTACGGGGACGATTACGGGACGCCCGACGGGACGTGTATCCGCGACTACATTCACGTGATTGATCTCGCCGCGGCCCATGTCCGCGCGCTAGGCTACCTGGAGAAAAAACGCGGGCCCTTCTATGACGTTTTCAATATCGGGACGGGCAGCGGCCAAAGCGTTCTCGGGATCGTCCGGACATTCGAGAAAGTGACTGGCGTGAAAGTTCCGTACAGAATCGCCCCGCGCCGCGCCGGCGATATTGCGGCGATCTATGCGGCCGCCGGTAAAGCGAAGAAAGTATTGGGCTGGAGCGCGAAACTCTCCCTGGAAGACGCCCTCCGCAGCAGTTGGGAGTGGCAGAAGGGACTTTGCCCCTCGCGCGGACGGACCCGCCGCAGCGCGTAGTGTCGAAGTCGCAGGACAGGACAGCGTGCTCCGCGAGGACGGTTCGAAGGATCACACTATGATGCGGCTTCTGAAAGAATGGTTCAAGGTCGCGGAAGTCCTGCTTGTTCTCCTGGCCGTCCCGGCGGCATTTATTTATCACATTTCCTTCCGGTGGCCGGGGCTTTTGGATGTCAGCTATGTTGCCATCGTCGGCATGTTCATCCTTCAGGCGGCGCTGAGCTACGGGTACACGACAAGCGTTCTTAAACGCAAGCCGTCCGGTCCTTTTTCTCCTGCGGAGACCCAACCGCTGCCGAAAACCACGTTCATCGTCACCGCCTACCTGCCGAACGAAGTGCCGGTGATTGAAGCGACGCTGGTCAATATCCTTCAAAATGTTCTGAGGCCTCCGGCGGGGATCGAGGTCATCCTCGTTTACAACACGCCGCACGCGGAGCCGCTGGAAGGGAAGCTCCGTGAAATGACGCGCCAATGGCCGGAGCTTATTCTGACGAATGCCGATGGTTCCCGGAGTAAAAGCGAGAACCTGAACCACGCTCTCGAACTGGCGCACGGGGACATGATCGTGCTGCTGGATGCCGACCATCTTGTTTCGAGCGATTGCATCGCGCCGGCCTGGCGATGGATGGAGGCGGGGTATGACGTCGTCCAGGGGGGCTGCAAGATCCGCAATACTTCCGGAGGGATCGTTCCCGGCATCGTCGGGATCGAATTCGAGGTCATGTACGGCGTCCATCATCCGGCGAGGTCCGTTCTTTTCGACACGGGACTTTTCGGGGGTTCCAACGGTTATTGGCGGGCGGCGGCGATCAAAAAAATAAGGTTCGACGCGAACATGCTGACCGAGGACATCGACACGACGCTTCGCGGGATCCTGGCGGGGCTCCGGTTCGTCCACGACGAGGCCATCGTTTCCACGGAGCTGGCACCCGTGACGCTGGGGGGTCTTTGGTTCCAGAGGAAACGCTGGCTTCAGGGATGGCTCCAGTGTGCTTTGAAATACCAGCGGGCGATCTGGAAAACGGGACACTTAAATCTCACTCAAAAATTTTCGTGGACGACGCAGCTGGCATGCGGGGTCGTTTACGATCTCGTCGCGTTCCTTTTCTTCCCGGTGGTCCTTGCGATCTGGTTTCATTCGGGGAGGGTGGCGTTACCGGCCCCGGCTTATAGCGTTTTCGCTTTCTTTTTCATCCTGCTGACCGGGCCGTACCAGGCGGCCGTGATGTATCGGAACGCGGTTCCGCCCCGGGACTCCGCGTGGCGCTACGCCTTATATATCGTTGTGTCCTGGCCTTACACGCTGTTCAAGACCGTCCTGCACATGGTTGCCATCAGGGACGAATTGGCCGGCGAGCGTGCGTGGACCGTTTCGAAACGGGGATAGGCAGTTCTGGTTCTTGTTAATTTAAAAGACGGAAACCAGGGCAGCACGGTCGTCTCTGTCGTGAGGAATGAGAACATGAATTAAGGGGACAGACAATCACTCAATGTCTGTCCCCCGGGTTTCTAAGTTATGCGGACGGAGCCGGGAAGGGACTGGAGGTTGTGCGCGGAACCGTCCGGCATCGTGATCTCGACGGTCGTGGTTTCGTCTTCATAAAGATCATCCATCAGTTCGGCTTTGACCTCGACCGTGTCCGCCGGCACCTGGGCGGATTGGTTCGGCATCAGGGTTTTTGAATAATCTTCGCCCGTGCGGCTGATGAAAGTCACGTTGATCTCGCCGTTACAGCTGTTGGTCACGGAACCCGTCTGGTAGTTTGAGTTGTCTTCCGCGACTGCGAACGAAAGGCCGAACACGGTCCCGGATAAGAAAATGAGCAGGCAGATACAAGCGCGTAATTTCATGGTCATTTCGCTTTCCGGCCCAGATAAACCGAGCCTTGAGGGGATTGGATGCTTTGACGCGTGCCGTCCGGCATGAGGACTTCCACGAGGACGGTCACGTCGGTAAAAGAGGTGTTCAGAGGCTGGGTCCTGACCTCGACGGTATTCCTCGGGACAGTGATCGTCTGACTCGGCAGGAGGACCTGCGTTCGCTGGGAACCGAGGCGGCTGCTGATGAAAGTAACATAAAGCTGGATGTTGCTACGATTGATCACGTGGCCCGGCTGGAGAGGCTGGACGGGAATTGCGGCGGGCGGCGCTTTTACCGGGAGTGTTTTCTCTGGGGAAGCGGCGAAGGTGTAGCGTCCGCCACTCGTGGTGATATAGCCGATCGTTCCGTTGTCTTCCACGATCTTGATACGAATCTCGGTCGCCGTGCCTTCGGGGACATGATCCAGCCACAGGAAAGGCTGCCGCATCGGAGTGGTTTGTCCGGGCTGGAGGGTGCCGCCCCCCGAAATGCCTTTGGCCGTTCTTCCGGAGATCTTGACCGGCGCCGGGCCTTCGTTGGTGATGCTGCCCGCGAAAAGCGGGGAAGCGGCCAGACAGAAGAACGCGCCGAGGGCCGCGCATTTCCAGACTCTCATCAAACGGACCTCCTTCCGGTTTGGGACATGTTTGGGATTCTAGCACAAGCCGCGAAACAATGTCACTTCGTGAAAAACGTCCGCGGGATGCCGGGATCTTTCCGTCAACTTTACGCGGCGGCCTGTCGATATTGAAATAGTGCTGTGTCACAGTTTCTTTGCAGGGGCTGTCATTCCCGCGAAAGCGGGAATCTATGGATCCTCCGGTCAAGCCGGAGGATGACAACCCGCTGAAGTGAATGCGCCTGAGGGGCGCATTTCTCTGACGGCGGAGTTTTATTTTTAAATAACGGGAGGCGGTATGGGAGGAAAGGTTCTGCTTGTTGATGATGAGCCGGCGATCCTTAAGATTTTGAAGGACCGGATTGAGGCGGAGCAGCACACGGTGGTGGTGGCCCAGAGCGGTAAAGAGGCTCTTGAAAAATTCAAGGACGAACAACCGGACCTTATTATCACGGATGTCATGATGCCCGAAATGTCGGGCTATGAGTTTTTCGAGGCTCTCCGCGGTATGGGGGGCGAGGCCGCGGCGGTCCCGATGATCGTGATTTCGGCGAGAGGGAGCGTGGGGCAACTCTTTGAAAAGTGGGCGATCCGGCGTTTTATGCCCAAGCCCCTCCACATGCCCGATTTTCTCCGGGAGATCGAAGAGGCGATCGCATCCCGTGCTGATAAAAAAAAGGAAGGACGTTCCTCAGAACAAGGAGAGGCGGGCAAGGTGTTGTTGGCGGGGGTCAGCGAGTATGAACTGCGCAGACTGGGCCAATTCCTGGAATCCCAGGGCTATAGCGTGTTGCGGGCCTTGGATGAAAAGGATGCAGCGAAGACCGCTCAAGCAGAACCGCCTGATTTTATTCTTTTTGAGTATTGGGAAGATGAGGTCCGGTTCGATGCTGTGATGCTTTTAAAACTTCTTGCGGAATCTCCCGAAACACAAAAGATTCCTTACGCGATCTTTTGCAACGCCTCCCTTCAGGTCAGCGCCGCTCAAAATTTTTCGACAGCAAGCATTCTCGGTTTTGTGAACGCGAAGGACCTTCTTCAAAAATTGGAAGTTCTCTTGCAACTTCCGGAATTCAAGCGGAGCGGGTCCTGACCCAGACGGAGCACCGGCAGTTCATGAAAGAGGCCTGGAGGGGTTCGTACCGAGTTAGGGGTACACAGTACCAGTTTTTTTATTCTCAAAAGGAAGTGTGCTATGGCGGGGAAGGTCCTTATTATTGACGATGAGCCGGATATCCTTTTGGTCCTGAAGGCCCGGCTTGAAGCGGCACAGTATCAGGTTGTGACGACCCAGAACGGTTATGAGGCCCTTGAAAAATTCAAGGCCGAGAAACCGGACCTCATTGTTACGGACGTCATGATGCCCGGGATGACGGGCTACGAGTTTTTTGAGGCCCTCCGGGGGTTGGGGGGCGAAGCTTCCCTGGTCCCGGTGATCGTGATGTCGGCACGGGGGAGCATGGGGCAACTCTTTGACAAATGGGCGATCCGCTGTTTCATGCCCAAGCCTCTGGACATGCCGGCGTTCCTCCGGGAGGTCGAAGCCGCGATCGCGTCCCGCGCGGTCCAGGAAAAGGGACTTCACCGGAAACCGGGAGAGACGGGCAAGGTCCTGATGGCGGGGGTCAGCGAGTACGAGATGCGCAACATGAGCCAGTTCCTGGAATCCCGGGGCTTTATCGTGCTGCAGGCCCTGGATGAAAGGGACGCGGCGAAGGCGGCGCGGAAAGAATGGCCGAACTTTATTCTTTTTGAGTACTGGGAGGACGATGCCCGGTTCGATTCCCTGGCGCTTTTCAGATTTCTCACGGCTTCTCCCGACACGAAAAATATCCCCTGCGCGGTTTTTTGCAACGCCGCGCTTCGGCTTGATGCCGCCAGGCATTTTACGAACAAGAACATTCTCGGTTTTACGAGCGTGAAGGACCTTCTTCAAAAATTGGAAGTTCTCTTGCGGCTTCCGGAATTCAAAAGGAGCGGCCCATGACCTCATCCCAGCACCGGCAGTTCATGAAAGAGGCGATGAAGGAGGCCTGGAGGGGCCTGCGCGAAGGCGGCATCCCCATCGGATCGGTCCTCGTGAAGGACGGGAAGATCCTCGGCTGGGGGCATAATCGCCGGGTGCAGAGGGGCTCCGCGGTCCTGCACGCGGAAATGGACTGTCTCGAGAACGCCGGCCGGCTCACGGCCCGGGATTACAAAAAATGCGTGATCTATTCTACGCTTTCGCCCTGTGATATGTGCACGGGTGCCATCCTTCTTTACAAGATCCCAGTCGTGGTGATCGGGGAGAACAAGACCTTCAAAGGACCCGAGGCCTATTCCAAAAGGCGCGGCGTCAAGATCGTCAATCTCGACCTTGACGAGTGCAGGCAAATGATGCGGGATTTCATTACGGCGAAACCCGAACTCTGGAATGAGGATATCGGAAAATAAAAATGCTTATACGGCGTTTGAAAGATTGCAAAGAGATTATTGCCGGAGACGCCTGTCATCTTCGCGAACTCCTGAGCGCGAAACAGGATTGTTTTTCTTTCCGGTACAGCTTGGCGCACGCCGTGGTGAAGGCGGGCCAAAAGACGAAGCCGCACGCACTGAAAACTTCCGAGGTCTATTACATCCTGGAGGGGAGGGCCCGGATGCATATCGGTCCGGAGTCCGCGGAGATCGAAGCCGGCTGCGCGATCGATATCCCCCCGAACGCGGTCCAGTGGATCGAGAACACCGGCGCGCGGGACCTCCTGTTCCTTTGCATTGTGGACCCGGCCTGGTGTCCCGAAGATGAGGTCGTCCTCTTTGAAATGTCCCTGCCCCGGATCTAACCCCCCGGGGTTGGACGGGGACTTTGTCGCTACGGAAGCCTTGTCCGTCGCGCCGTTCCTCGAAAAAAATTCACAAACAAAGAAATTCGGCTATAATCGCCCCGATCACGGGGGCGCGCATGTATCCGATCCTTACGAAGACGAAGCTGAATAACAACGTGGAAGAAATGGTGATCCGCGCGCCGTATGTCGCGCGGCATTGCGAGCCGGGCCAGTTCATCATCCTCCGCGTGGATGACGAGGGCGAGCGCGTTCCTCTTACGATCGCCGAATACAACCGTGAGCAAGGCTCCGTTTCTATCATCTATCAAGTCGCCGGCTACACGACCCGGAAGCTCAGTGAAAAAAACGCCGGCGAAGCGATCGCTGATTTCGTGGGCCCCCTGGGACAACCCACGGAACTTCATCCTCTCGAGCGTGTGATCGGGATCGGCGGCGGGGTCGGTGCCGCGCCTCTTTATCCCCAGCTCAGGAAACTCAGCGAGATGGGGACCTCGGTGGACCTCATCCTCGGCGCGCGCAACAAAGATCTTATCATCCTCGAGGAAAAATTCTCCAAATTCTGCAAAAATATCTATGTCACGACCGATGACGGGAGTTACGGGACCAAGGGCCTTGTGACGGAAAAACTTAAGGCGCTTGTCGAAGCGGGCGAGAAGTATGACGAGGTCATCGCCATCGGACCGGTGATCATGATGAAGTTCGTCAGCCTTCTTACGAAGACGTGGAATCTCAAGACCAATGTTTCTTTAAATCCCATCATGGTGGACGGGACCGGCATGTGCGGCGGCTGTCGCGTGACGGTCGGCGGCCAAACCAAATTCGCCTGCGTGGACGGTCCCGACTTTGACGGCCATCAGGTGGATTATGACGAGCTGATGCGACGGCAGGGGATGTATAAATCCGAAGAAGCCCATTCCTGCAAAGTCGGACTTAAGAGCGCCTAAAATGCCTCCCAACATGAGTCCCAAGAAAGTTCCCATCCCGGAGCAGGCCCCCGAAGAGAGGATCAAGAATTTCAAGGAGGTCGCGCTCGGCTATACGCCGGAACAGGCTAAGGAAGAGGCCACGCGCTGCCTGCAGTGCAAAACGCGTCCTTGTGTCGCCGGCTGTCCGGTCAACGTGGGAATACCCGAATTCATTAAAAAAGTCGGGGAAGGGGATTTTGAAGGGGCCTCCCGGATCCTCTCCAGTGAGAATTGTCTTCCCGCGGTCTGCGGCCGCGTCTGCCCGCAGGAAACCCAGTGCGAAGTCCTTTGCGTGCGCGGTAAAAAGGGGGAACCGGTCGCGATCGGTCGCCTGGAACGTTTTGTGGCGGATTACGCCATGGAAAATATGCCGCAGGTGATCCCCGAGATCAAAAAGAACGGCATCAAGGTCGCGATCGCGGGAGGCGGGCCGGCGGGGCTGACTTGCGCCGGAGAGCTCGCGCGGCTGGGTTACGACGTGACGATCTTTGAGGCGCTTCACGCCCTCGGCGGTGTCCTGATGTACGGGATCCCGGAGTTCCGCCTGCCGAAACGGCTTGTCGCAAAAGAAATTGCGACCGCTCTCAATCTCGGTGTCAAGATCGAGAAGAATGTGATCATCGGGAAATCGATCAAGGTGGACGAACTTTTCGCGGAAGGTTTTCAAGCGGTTTTCATCGGATGCGGCGCCGGGCTTCCGTCCTTTATGAAGATTGAAGGCGAGAACTTGAACGGCGTTTATTCCGCGAATGAATTTCTGACCCGGACCAATCTGATGAAGGCCTATGATTTTCCGAACGTCCCCACGCCGGTCAAGATTGGCAAGCGCGTGGCGGTCGTCGGCGGCGGTAATGTGGCGATGGACGCGGCCCGGACCGCCAGGCGGCTCGGCGCCGAGGAGGTCTATATCGTTTACCGCCGGAGCGAGACAGAGCTTCCGGCCCGCGTGGAAGAGATCCATCACGCGAAGGAAGAGGGGGTCATTTTTCAGCTTTTACGCAATCCCGTAAAGATCCTCGGCAAGGACGGCTGGGTTGCGGCGATGGAGTGCGTGGAGATGGAACTGGGCGAGCCCGATGAATCCGGACGCCGGCGTCCTGTCGTCAGAAAAGGGAGCAATTTTACTTTTCCGGTCGAGACGGTCATTATCGCCATCGGCGGAACGCCGAACCCTTTGATCCGTCAGACCACGCCGGGACTCGAGACCCAGAAGTGGGGCGGCATCATCGTGGACGAAGCGACCATGAAGACCTCCAAGGAAGGCGTTTACGCGGGCGGCGATATCGTGACCGGCGCCGCGACTGTCATTCTGGCGATGGGCGCGGGGAAGACCGCGGCGCGCGCGATCCACGAAGCGCTGCAGAAAAAAATGAACGTCATTTCGTAAAGTTCCGGATATTCCCTCGCGCGGGATTTTGAAACGTTGCTTCAGCTTTTCGAGAGTGCCATAATATTTCAATTCCAACGAGTGGTTCTTTAGCGAAACGGGAGGCGGAAATGCCCAGGATACTGATCATTGATGATGACGCGGATATTGTCGAAGCCATGCGGGTGGTGCTGGAAAAACGCGGGTACCAGGTAATCATCGCGGTCGACGGCAACGAGGGCCTGGACAAGGCCCGCGCGGAAAAACCCGACGCGATCATCTTGGACGTGATGATGCCCGGGCTGGACGGTTTTGAAGTGGCGCGGGAACTCAAAGGGGACCCCCAGACGAAGCATATTTCCATCCTCATGCTGACCGCGATCAAGGACAAGACGGGTTTTGATTTCCAGAAAGAGACGAGCGACCCTGACTGGCTCCCGGTCGATGATTACTGCAACAAGCCGCTGGACTACGAGATCCTTCTGGAAAAGATCGATCATTTCGTGCGCAATAAAAAACGCTGAGGTTCCCGCCGGGGATAACAGAGGTCTCGCGGTCAATGAAGAGCCTACCCAGAGATAACGCGATCGAAACGAAACAGGTGGAGCAAGTTTTTTGGCTCACCCGCCTGCGATGGGTCGCGGTCCTCGGTGTTTTCGCTACCATCTTCACCGTTTCCCGGTTTTTTCAGGTCTCTCTGGAGGTCCGGCCGCTTTATACCGTGGCGGTCTTTCTAGCGGTCTACAACGGGCTGTTCGCGTGGCTGGTCGCGGTCCTGCAGGGACGCCGGTTCTACAAGACGATGAAGCTCATCGCGAACCTGCAGATCTTGCTGGACCTGACCTGCCTGGCTTTTCTGATCCATTTTTCTGGCGGCGTGGAAAATCCCTTCTATTTTTATTTCATTTTCCACATCATCATCGCCGGGATCCTGCTGTCCCGTCGCGAAACCTTTATCCTGGCGACCTATGCTGTCCTTATTTTTCTCGTGATCATCCTGGCGGAGCAGCGCGGTCTTCTGCGGCATTATTGCCTCCCTGGGGTCTTCAAGGTTTCCCTGCACGAGAATTTCATTTATGTCCTGGGAGTTTCGTTCGTCTTTGTCAGCACGATGTACATCGCCACATACCTGACCACTTCGATCTCGAACCGGCTTCGGGAACGGGAACGCAGTTTGACGGACGCCAATGAACTGCTGGCCGAAAAGGACCGGATCAAGAGTGAATACGTTCTGCGCGTTACCCATGACCTGAAAGAGGACCTCGCGGCCATCCATACCTGCATCGAGCCCGTCCGGAAAGGGCTTACGGGGCCGTTGAACGACGAGCAGACCAACCTTTTGGGGCGGGCCAAGGAACGAAGCAAACAGCTCATCGTTTATGTCGACGCGCTTCTCGAGATCACGCGGCTGAAACTGACCGAAAAACTGGAAATGGTCGAATTTTCAGTGGCCGAACTGATCCGCGAGATCGCGGACTCGATCGCTCCCGTGGCGTCGCAAAAGAGTTTGACCTTTGAAGTCCGGATATCTCCCGGGATCCCGCTTCTCAAAGGGGTGCGCGTTTACGTTCAGGAAGCCCTGCTGAACATCCTGAAGAATTCCCTGAAATACACGCTCGAAGGAGGACAGGTCACGTTGCAGGTCCAGAGCGACGGACAGCGGTTGCAGGTCAAGGTCACGGACACCGGGATCGGGGTCCCGCCCGAGGACCTGCCGAAGATCTTCACGGAATTTTACCGCGCCAGGAACGCGAAGGCCTTGTACAAAAAAGGAACAGGGCTGGGACTCTCCATCGCCAAGAAGATCGTGGAGATGCACCGGGGCGAGATCGGGATAGAATCCCGGCTCGGCAAAGGGACCTGCGTGAGTTTCGCGATCCCTCTGATCTCCTGATCCCCGCGCGTTTTTTTACGCGGACGGTCCTCCGGCCGAAAAAATTGACATTTTGATAAAAAAGATTAGGATAGTCCCATCAATCGTTCCTTATTTCACAATTCTGCGTTCAGGCGGGTAAGGCGTTGAATACTCCGGAAGCGAAAACTCAGGACCCGAAAAATCCTTCCAAGAATTGCGGCTGTCAGGCCACCGAAGAGGACATGATCCGAAGCCTCGACGCGGTGATCGACGGTTTCGCCAAGACCGACGGCGCCCTGATCCCGATCCTCCAAACGGCCCAGAACCTTCTGGGATATCTTCCCGCCAGCGTTCTCAAACATATCAGCGTGCGCCTGAAGCTCCCTTACAGCGAAGTGACGGGCGTCGTCAGCTTTTATTCTTTTTTCTCCACCGTTCCCCGCGGCAAGCACGTTATCCGGGTTTGTCTCGGGACTGCCTGCTACGTCCGCGGCGGCAAGGAAGTCCTGGAAGCGTTCAAGAAGAACCTCAAGATCAACGTTGGCGAAACGACGGCGGACCGGATGTTCTCCCTGGAGGTCGGACGCTGCTTTGGCGCCTGCGGCCTGGCGCCGGTGGCGATGGTCAATGACGACGTTCACCAGCGGGTGAAGTCGGCCAAGATCCGGGACCTGATCAGCCAGTACCAGCACGAAGGCGAAGACGTGAAGGAGGCCCGGTAAAATGTCCCTTCCAAGGATCGCGTCGGCGCAGGACCTGAACAAAATCCAAAAAACGGTGCTGGACGAACAGAAGCGGAACGCCTCTAAAAAGCAGATCCTCCTCTGTTCGGGCGCCGGGTGTATCGCTTCCGGATCCCTCCTGCTCAAAAACGCCCTCGAGAAAAAGATCAAAGAGGAGAACCTTGATGTCGAGGTCGTGGAGACCGGCTGTCTCGGGCCTTGCGCGCAGGGCCCCGTGATCGTGGTCAATCCCGATCAGACCTTCTACGAGAACCTCAAGCCGGAGGACGCCCGCGATATTGTGGACGAACACCTGCGGAAGGGAAAACCGGTCGAAAGGCTTTGCCCGCGGGATGTGAAGGACGAGAAACCGGTGCTGAAGCAAAACGACATGGATTTTTTCCAGAAGCAGATCAAGATCGTTCTCCGGAACTGCGGCAGGATCGATCCGCTGAAGATCGGGGACTACATCGCGCAGGACGGCTACCAGGCGCTCGCGAAGGCGCTCACTTCGATGAAGCCGGACGAAGTGATCAAGCAGATCAAAAAGTCCGGACTTCGCGGCCGCGGAGGCGCGGGATTCTCTACGGGACTGAAATGGGAATTGACCCGGGTCGCTCCGGGCGACGTGAAATACGCGATCTGCAACGCGGACGAAGGAGACCCGGGAGCATTCATGGACCGCAGCGTTCTCGAGGGGGATCCTCACAGCGTGATCGAAGGCATGGTCATCGCCGCTTACGCGATCGGGGCCTCGCGCGGTTTCGTTTATGTCCGTGCCGAATATCCTCTCGCGGTTTCGCGCCTGACCAAGGCGATCGAGCATGCCAAGGAATCGGGACTTCTCGGCGACAACATTCTCGGGACCGGATTCAATTTCGATCTGGAGATCCGGATGGGTTCCGGGGCTTTTGTCTGCGGAGAGGAAACAGCGCTGATGCGTTCCATAGAAGGAAAGCGCGGCGAACCCCGACCCCGTCCGCCCTTTCCGGCCCAAAAAGGCCTCTGGGACAAACCAAGCCTCCTGAATAACGTCGAAACCTACGCCAATGTTCCCGTCATCCTTCTCAAGGGCGCGGATTGGTACGCTTCGTACGGGACCGCGGCAAGCAAGGGGACCAAGGTTTTTGCGCTGGCCGGCGCAGTGAAGAACACCGGGCTTGTGGAAGTGCCGATCGGAACTCCGTTGGGGGAGCTGATCTACGAGATCGGCGGCGGGATCAAAGGCGGCAAGAAATATAAGGCCGCCCAGATCGGCGGTCCTTCGGGCGGATGCATTCCCAAAGAATTCCTGAACGTCCCGCTGGACTATAAAAATCTCGAAGAGCTCGGCGCCATCATGGGTTCGGGCGGCCTTATCGTGATGGATGAGGATTCCTGCATGGTGGACGTCGCCAGGTTCTTCCTGGATTTCGTCCAGGACGAATCCTGCGGCAAGTGTGTGCCGTGCCGCGTCGGGACCAAGCGCATGCTGGAGATCCTGGAGCGCATTTGCTCGGGGCAGGGCGAGGAAGGCGATGTCGAAAAATTGATCCGGCTGGGCGGTCAGATCAAAGAGACGTCGCTTTGCGGGCTTGGGCAGACGGCGCCGAACCCCGTTCTTTCCACGATCCGCCATTTCCGCAAGGAATACGACCAGCATATCCGTGAAAAACACTGTGAGGCCGGAGTTTGTCCTTCGCTGGTGCGCGCGCCGTGCCAGAGCGCGTGCCCGGCCGGAGTGGACGTTCCGGGTTTTGTGTCGCTCGTGGGGGAGAAGCGTTATGCCGAGGCCCTGCGGCTTCATCGCGAGCGGAATCCTTTCGCGGCGGTCTGCGCCCGTGTGTGTTTTCATACCTGTGAAGAAAAATGTCGGCGCGCGAGTTTGGATGATTCCGTTTCCATTCGCGGGATCAAGCGGTTCATGGTGGACCAGGAAGTCATTATCCAGATTCCCGAAGTGCACCATAACGAGCAGAACGCCGGCCGGAAGATCGCGATCATCGGGGCCGGTCCCGCGGGGCTTTCCTGCGGCTACTTTTTGGCCCGTCTGGGCTACCGTCCGACGATTTTTGAATCCGAGCCGCGGCCTGGCGGGATGCTCGTTCAGACGATCCCGGCTTACCGGTTGCCGCGGGAGACTTTGGCCCGCGAGATCCGCATGATCGAACAATTGGGCGTTACGATCGAGACGGGCAAACATCTCGGAAAGGATTTCACCCTTCAGGAACTTCGCGACAAAAAATATGACGCGATCTTTATCGGGATCGGGGCGCCGGGCTCTTACGGCCTGGGAGTCGCCGGGGAAGACGCCGACGGCGTGGTGATGGCGGTCCCGTTCCTCAAGCAGTACAACATCCGGGGTTCGGTCCCGATCGGGAAAACAGTGATCGTGGTCGGAGGCGGTAACGCGGCCATCGACGCGGCCCGCACGGCGCTTCGCCTCGGGGCCGAGGCCGTGACGGTCCTGTACCGCCGCAGCCAGGAAGAGATGCCGGCTTATGCCGAAGAGGTCCGTGAGGCCCTTTACGAAGGGGTCGTTCTCCTGCAGTTGACGCACCCGATGGAGATCCTGAAGACCGCGGACAACAAGATCTCCGGGGTGAAGTGCATGACCATGAAGCTCGGGGATTATGACCGGAGCGGACGGCGGCGGCCGACCGCCGACGGGGCGGACCAGTTCGTTCTGGACGCGGATCAGGTGATCGTGGCGATCGGTCAAACGCTGAGCCCGGGGAAAATTTTTGATCTCAAGGATGCCGAACTGAAAATGACCTCCACCGGATTTATTTACGCGGATTCCGTGACCGGACAGACCTCCGTCCCGGGGATCTTCGCGGGCGGCGACGCGACGACGGGTCCGTGGTCGGTGGTTTCCGCGATCGGAGCGGGAGAGATCGCGGCCGTGGGGATCGACCAGTTCCTCACGGGCGAGAACCACGCTTTTTGGCGTGAGGAAAAGACCGTGGACACGGATTTTGATCCGGACGTGGATCCTGTCCCATATCCTCGCGAACCGGTCCGTTCGATCTCCGTCGAAAAGCGAAAATACAATTTTGATGAAGTGGAACTTTCCTGGAACGAGAACGTGGCGCAACGCCAGGCCAAGCGGTGCCTTCGCTGCGATTACGGTAAGTCGGTGACGCACCGGGGGCACAAATAATGCCGAAGATCTTCATGAACAATAAAGAGATCACGGTCGACACGAACGCCACCATTCTGGACGCCGCGCGCTCCACGGGCATCCATATCCCGACACTTTGTTATTACGAAGGCAAGGCCCCGATCGGCGCCTGCCGTGTCTGTCTCGTCGAACTGGAAGGCGCGCGGACGCTGGTCGCTGCCTGCTCAACACCCGTCGCCGAAGGCATGAAGGTCCATACGAACAACAAGCGGGTCCGCGAAGCGCGCCGGACCGTGGTCGAGCTCCTTTTAAGCGAGCACGAGGGCAGCTGTCAGTATTGCACGCGCAGCAACGACTGCGAGCTTAAGGCGATCGCGTCCCATCTGGGGATCGAGGACATTCATTACAAGGGGGAAAAACCGGAGAAGAGGATCGATGAAAGTACGCCCGCTCTGGTCCGGGATTCCGGAAAGTGCATCAAATGCCGCCGTTGCGTGACGGTTTGCCGCGAAGTCCAGGGCGTCGGCGCGCTCTTTCCGCAAAAGCGCGGGTATAAGACGATGATCGGCCCGGCGTTCGCGATGGACCTTGATTCCGTGGCCTGCGTCCAGTGTGGCCAATGCGCCGCCATCTGTCCCGTGGGCGCGATCCAGGAAAAGAACGATATTGATAAAGTCTGGGCGGCGCTCGAAGACAAAACAAAGCATGTGGTCGTTCAGACGGCGCCGGCGATCCGGGCCGCGCTCGGGGAATGCTTCGGCTATCCGCCCGGCACGCTTGTGACGGGGAAAATGGTGACGGCGTTACGCAGGCTCGGTTTTCACGCGGTCTTTGACACGAATTTTGCGGCGGACCTCACGATCATGGAAGAAGGCACGGAACTCCTGATGCGTCTCAAAAAGGCGCTTGTGGAGAAAGCGCCGGTCGCACTGCCGATGTTCACGAGCTGCTCGCCGGGTTGGATCAAGTTCGCGGAATATTATTATCCGGAATTCCTGCCGAATCTTTCCACGTGCAAATCGCCCCAGCAGATGTTCGGGGCGGTCGCCAAGACTTTCTACGCTTCCAAGAAGGGCCTCAAGGCCGAAGACATGATCGTGGTTTCGGTCATGCCGTGCACGGCCAAAAAATTCGAGGCGCAGCGGCCCGAGATGAATTCCAGCGGCGTGCAGGACGTGGATTATGTGCTGACGACCCGGGAGCTCGGGTTCATGATCCAGTCCGCGGGGATCGATTTCAAGAGCCTGGAAGACGGTGAGATGGATTCTCCGCTCGGGTTATCGACCGGTGCGGCGGACATTTTCGCGAACACCGGCGGCGTGATGGTCGCCGCCCTGAGAACGGTTTACGAGATCGTGACCGGAAAGGAATTCCCCGCCGAGGACCTACGCTTGGCTCCGGTGGAAGGCCTGAAGGGGATCAAGGAAGCTTCTCTGAAGATCACGGGAACGGCTCCGGAATGGAATTTTCTGGAGAACGTGGAGGTTCGGATCGCCGTGGCGCACGGTCTTGAAAACGCGGGAAAACTGCTGGAGAGCCTTAAAGAAGGAAAGGTCCTGTATCATTTCGTCGAAATCATGACCTGTCCGGGCGGCTGTATCGGCGGTGGCGGGCAGCCGCGCCACACGGACGACTCCGTGCGCCTGGCGCGCAGCAAGGCGATCTATCAGGAGGACGCCGGCAAAAAGCTCCGGAAATCCCACAAGAATCCGCAGGTCCAGGCGCTCTACGACGAATTCCTCAAGGCGCCTCTCGGTGAAAAATCCCACCATCTCCTGCATACGCGGTATCGCGAGCGCTCAAAAATTTAATTTTTTTATTGATGGAAAGCGGGCGGCGTGATATTATTTCAATCGTTCCAAATTTCACAATTGAAAATTTGATATGAAAAAACTCCCCCGTAAGATCATCACCAGGGTCCTTCTTTACATCCGGACCCTCGAGGGTCTGCTGAAAGAGAAGCGCTACCTCGTTTCCTCGAAACAGCTGGCGGATATCACCGGGCTTTCGGACGTGAAGATCCGGAAGGACATTTCAAATTTCAAGAAGGTCGGAAGGCCGCGGATCGGCTACAAGACCGTGGACCTGAAGAGGACGTTGGAGAATTACCTTCTTCAGAACAACAAGCTGCATCTGGTGATCTTCGGGGCGGGGAACTTGGGGTCCGCTATTTTGAAGTACCCGGGGTTCCACCGGAGCAAAGTGAAGCTCGTCGCGGCCTTTGATGCGTCGAAAGCCAAGATCGGAAAAATGATCAACGGCGTGCGGATCTATCCGGTTGAGCGGGCGCCCGAGATCATCAAACGGCGCCACGCGGACATCGGGATCATCGCGGTACCGAAGGAACGTTGCCAGGAAGTTGCGGATTACATGGTGCTCTCGGGACTTCACGGGATCGTGAATTTTGCGCCGTGTTCGATCAGCGTTCCGGCGAAGGTTCAGGTCCGCAATATGGATTTTACGATCGAATTTTTATCGCTTTTTTGTGACATACAGAAATGAAGGGACGGGGAGAGGTTCTCCGGCCCGCTTCCGTAAACCTTGGGGAGTGCTAAGGAGGCTACTGTGGAATACAACGCCAAAGAGCTTTTGAAGCAGTTCAACGAATCGATGGTGAATATCCGCAAGACGGTTCCCGCGGAGTACGAAGCCTTCATGAAGGAAAAAGAAACGGTCCTTAAGTCGGGCAAGATCCCGGAGAAGACCAAATGGCTTTTGCTTCTGGTGGCGAGCACGACCCAGAAATGCCCGGTTTGCATCCCGCGCGCCGTCCAGCACTGCCTGGATGCCGGTTGGACCAAAGAAGAGATGCTCGAAGCGTGCATGGTCGCGGTACTGGTGGGCGGCTCGAGCGCGATGACGTATGTCACGCTGGTGGAAAAAGCGATCGAACAGCTGAAAAAATAAAGAACGACAGCAAGATCCCAAAGGAGCTTTTTTGAATGAATAAAAAAATGATCGAAGAAGAGATCCGGGAGATCGCGGATTCCTGGAAGGATAAAGAAGGAAATCTGATCATGGTGCTCCATGAGATCCAGAACCGCTATGGGTACGTGCCGCGCGAAGTTTCGCTAGTCCTTTCCGAGATCCTGGATGTACCGCTTGCGCGCATTTATGAAGTCATTACCTTTTACCACTTTTTCCGCCTGACACCTCCCGGCAAGATGAAGATCGCGGTGTGCATGGGAACGGCCTGTTACCTGAAGGGCGGGGCGGAACTCCTGGCGGAACTGGAGCACCTTCTCTGCGTAAAGCCCGGCGAAACGACCAAAGACGGGCAGTTCCAGCTGGAGGTGGTCCGCTGCCTGGGCTGCTGCGGTCTGGCGCCGGTATTGAAGATCAAGGAAAAGATCTACGGCGGCGTGAAGAAAAAAGACATCGGCGATATTATTGCCCAATATTCGGATGAAACCGAGGCGAAAGCGGCCGCCTGAGGGCGACGCGAGAGGACTTATGGAAAAACTGACGAAAGAAGGGCTGGAGAAACTCCGGCAGCAAGGCGCGGCGACGGAGAAGAATTACATCAAGGTGGGATTCAGCAGTTGCGGGATCGCCGCTGGGGCGCAGGAGGTCTATGACGTGCTTTGTGAGGAGGCCCGAAAGCACAACGCGGACGTGGAGATTAAAAAATGCGGTTGCGTCGGGATCTGCTCCGCCGAACCGCTTGTGGAAGTCCGGGTGAAAAATATGCCCCGCGTTTTTTACGGGAAGGTCGACAAAGACACGGCCATCAAGATCATGGAAAAACATGTGTGCGGGAAGATGCTTGTGAACGATCGGATTTATGATTTGAAGGTTAATTGACCTTCTGAATTTTAGAAGGTCATCCTCAGCGAAGCGCTAGATGTGCGGAGCCGAAGGATTTTATTAAGGAAACCCCGCGATTCGTTCCCGCGAAACAGGGACGAATCGCGGGGTAAGTGGGTCGGGAAATCCCGACCCCTTAATTAAGGACAGGGAGACCATGGGAAAGACTGTATTCATCAAAGATACGACGATCGGCGGAAAAGACAAGACGCGGGACATTTACGGGATCTTGCTGGGCATTTTGAGGGAAAGAGGCTTGGAGAACGAGGTTCAGGTGGTCCGCGTCGTGGACATTGGGGTGTACGGCCAAGGGGTGGCGATGCGGGTGCTGCCCGAAAATTTTCTTTATTCGCATGTCGAGGAAACAGATATTGCGGGGATCGTGGAGCAAAGTCTTCTCGCTGGCAAACCGCTGGCGGCCAAGCTCGTTGCGGAAGATTCCAAGCAATTGCGTATCGTGTTACGTAACTGCGGGGTGATCGATCCGGAAAAGATTGAGGAATATATCGCGCGGGACGGTTATCAGGCGCTCGCGAAGGTCTTGGGCGACGCGCCGGAAAAGGTCATTCAGGAAATGAAAGCCAGCGGGCTGCGCGGCCGCGGCGGCGCTGGATTTCCCACCGGATTGAAGTGGGAGTTCACCCGCAAGAGTCCGGGGGACCAGAAGTACATCATTTGCAACGGCGATGAAGGCGACCCGGGAGCTTACATGGACCGCAGCGTTCTGGAGGGGGACCCTCACTCGGTGATCGAAGGGATGATCATCGGGGGTTACGCGATCGGCGCCTCCAAGGGCTATTTCTACATCCGGGCGGAATACCCGCTCGCGATCGAAAGGATTGAAAAGGCCATCAAGCAGTGCCATGAGAGCGGTCTGTTGGGAAAGAATATCCTCGGTTCTTCGTTCAATTTCGACGTGGAGATCCGTTTGGGGGCCGGCGCGTTTGTCTGCGGCGAAGAAACGGCATTGATCGCTTCGATCGAAGGCAAGCGCGGTTATCCGAGCCCGCGCCCTCCGTTCCCGTCGGTCAAGGGACTGTGGGGAAAACCGACCTGCATCAATAACGTGGAGACGCTGGCGAACATCCCGGTGATCCTGTTCAAGGGAGGCGCTTGGTTCGCGGGGATCGGGACCGCGTCCTCCAAAGGCACGAAAGTTTTTGCGGTGACCGGTAAGGTCAAGAATTCCGGGCTGGTGGAAGTCCCGATGGGAACGACGATCGAGGACATTGTTTACGGGATCGGCGGCGGCGCGATGCCCGGGAAGTCGGTCAAGGCGATCCAGACCGGCGGGCCGTCGGGCGGGGTGATCCCGAAGGAATATTTCAGGACCAAGGTGGATTACGAGAGCCTTCAGCAGATGGGCTCCATCATGGGGTCCGGCGGCATGATCGTGATGGACGAGGATGATTGCATGGCGGACATCGCGAAATTTTATCTCGGGTTTTGCGTGGACGAATCCTGCGGGAAATGTGCTCCCTGCCGTATCGGGGGAACGCAGATGTTGCGACTTCTCAAAAAGGTGACGGAGGGGGAAGGGACGCCCAAGGATCTCGACCAGCTCGAGCAGATCTCTCACGCCATGCAAAAAGCCTCGCTTTGCGGCCTTGGGCAGACGGCGGCTAATCCCGTACTTTCGACGCTGCATTATTACCGCGCCGAATATGACGCGCACGTGAACAATAAAAAATGCCCGGCCTGCAAGTGCGCCAAACTGGTCCGGTTCCTGATCCTGAGCGAAAAATGCGTGAAGTGCGGCATGTGTTTCAAGGCGTGCCCGGTCAACGCGATTTCCGGGAACCGCGAGAGCGGCTATCTGATCGATCAAACGAAATGTATCCGCTGCGGTCAATGTTTCGAGGTCTGTAAACCTCGCGCCATTAATCGCAGTTAATCCAAGACGGGTTCTTATAATTCATTAGAGAGGGAGAAGTCTCATGGTTAAGGCAGTGATCAACGGTTTAAAGGTCGAAGTCCTGGAAGGGACCACGATCCTCGACGCGGCGAAAAAAGTCCAGACGAAGATTCCGACCCTTTGCAAACATCCCGACGCCTACCTGCACGCTTCCGCGGCCTGCGGGATCTGCATCGTGAGGGTCAAAGGCACGAAGAAGATGCTGCGGGCCTGCTGCACGCCCTTGGAAGAAGGCATGGATATCGTGACCCACGATCCCGAGATCGTTTCGATCCGTAGGACGGTGCTCGAGCTGATCCTTTCCAATCATCCCAATGAATGCCTGACCTGCGGCCGCAGCAACAATTGCGAACTCCAGTCCGCGGTGGCGGATTTCGGGATCCGGGAGGAATATTTCGAAAAGATCGTCAAGGATATTCCCAAGGACGATTCGACGGGGAATATCGTGCTGGAGCCGCGCAAGTGTATTAATTGCGGCCGCTGCGTCGACGTCTGCCAGAACGTTCAGGACGTTTGGGCCCTGACTTTTTTACACCGCGGGATCAACACGCGGATGGCGCCGGCGGGGGACATCAGCCTCGCGGAGTCACCGTGCGTGCGCTGCGGCCAGTGCTCCGCACACTGCCCGACGGGCGCTATCGTCGAAAAAGACGATACCCGACTCGCATGGAAAGCCCTTCGCGACCCCGAACAATATTGCGTGGTCCAGATCGCCCCGGCGGTCCGCGTTGCCCTCGGCGAGGCTTTTGGTTTCCCGATCGGGACGAACGTCACGAAAAAGATGTACGCGGCATTGCGGCGCATGGGTTTTAAAGGGGTCTTTGACACGAACTTTGCCGCGGACGTGACGATCATGGAAGAGGCGAGCGAATTCATCGAGCGGTTCGTCCATAAGAAGAACGTGCTGCCGCTCATCACAACCTGCTGCCCGTCCTGGGTGGATTTTATGGAGAAGTTCCACGGGGACATGATCCCGCACTTCTCCTCCGCGAAATCCCCGCACGAGATGATGGGCGTGCTGATCAAGACCTATTACGCGGAAAAAAACAAACTGGATCCGGCGAAGATTAAGGTCATTTCCATCATGCCGTGCACGGCCAAAAAATTCGAGATCTCGCGGAGCCGCGAGATGTCCGCGTCGGGCTTTCAGGACGTGGACGTGGTGCTGACGACCCGGGAACTGGCGCGCATGATCAAGCAGTCGTGCATCGATTTTCCGAGCCTGCCGGACGAGGATTGCGACCATATCCTGGGAGAGTACAGCGGCGCGGGAACGATCTTCGGGGCCACCGGCGGGGTGATGGAAGCTGCGCTCCGTACGGCCTATTCTTTTGTGACCGGAGAGAAGCTTCCCAAGGTCGAGTTCGGGAACGTCCGCGGACTGAAGGGGGTCAAAGAAACCTCGGTGGAGATCGAAGGCAAACAAGTGAGGATCGCGGTGGCGCACGGCTTGGCGAACGTGGAGTACGTGCTGAACCTGGTGCGGATAGCGCAAAAAGCAGGGATGCCGCCGCCGTTCCATTTTATCGAAGTGATGGCGTGTCCGGGCGGTTGCGTGGGCGGCGGCGGACAGCCTTATGGCGTTACCAATGAATTGCGCATCGCGAGGGCTAAGGGCCTTTATTCGGATGATGAAGCTCAGACTATTCGATGTTCGCATGAGAATCCTTACGTGCTGCAACTTTACAAAGAGTTCCTCGACAAGCCTCTCAGCGAGAAGGCGGAAAAGTTGCTTCACACGCATTATCAGAAGATGCCGGTTTACCGGCGGTAGCATTTAGAAGTCAGGCTTCCTGAGGCAAAGGCCGCGAAAGCGGTTCGGAGACTAAGGGAAAAAAGAAAAAACTTCTTTTGAACCCCGTAATTGTCTCAGGAGAGATGGTTGCGGGGTTTTTTGTTTATAGACAAAAGTAAAATCGGAAATAAAGGGAAAACTTATGGAAAAAAGAGTGGGATTCGTGGGAATCATTATCGAAGACCGGAAGAAAGCGGCGCATGTGGTCAATGAACTGCTTTCGGAGTTCGGGGACATCATTGTCGCGCGCGTCGGGCTGCCTTACCGGGAAAGGCACTGCTCCGTGATCACGTTGATCGTGGACGCGACGACCGATGAACTGGGGGCGCTTACCGGAAAATTGGGAGCCCTTGACGGCATTTCGGTGAAGTCCGCGCTCACCAAAAAGTGACAGGGGAGTTTTCCCCGCCCCACTCACCCAGCGATGAGCCCTGTTGCAGGGAGCGACATCGTGGGGTTTCCTTAAGAGAATCTGTAATCCGCTTTTGAAAGGAAAAGAACGATGGAATACCACACAGAAAAAGACGGGCTCGGAGAAAAACAGGTCCCGAACGAAGTTTATTGGGGGATCCATACCCAGCGGGCGCTCGAGAATTTCCGCTTGAGCTCGCTGAAAGTCCCTTTCGATTTGATCCTTGGGATCGTTCAGGTTAAAAAAGCCGCGTGCCTCGCGAACGCCGCGCTCGGTTATTTGCCATCCGGAAAAGCGGAGAAGATCCTGGCGGCCTGCGAGGAAGTTCTGGACGGGAAATTCCCGGATGCCTGGCCGCTTGACGCCCTCCAGGGCGGGGCCGGCACTTCCACGAACATGAACGTCAATGAAGTGATCGCGAACCGCGCGAACGAACTTCTGGGTGGGACCCGGGGACAAAAGACACCGGTCCATCCCATCGAAGACGTGAACATGCATCAATCGACCAACGACGTTTATCCCACAGCGCTCAGGATCGCGGCGATCCGCGGCCTGCAGGCGTTAAGCCAGGCGGCGGCGCGGCTCCAGGGCGCGTTTCAATCCAAGGAAAAGGAATTCGCGCACGTCGTGAAGATAGGCCGTACGGAGATGCAGGCGGCCGTTCCGATGACGCTGGGGGCCGAGTTCGCCGCGTTCGCCGAAGCGGCGGGCCGCGACCGCTGGCGTACTTTCAAAAGCGAAGAACGGCTCCGGATGGTGAATCTGGGCGGCACCGCGATCGGGACCGGACTCGGCGCGCCGCAAAGCTACATTTTCCTTGTGATCGAAAAACTGCGGGAGGTCACGGGGCTTGGCCTCGGACGCGGCGAAAACACGGTCGACCTCACGGCCAATCTCGACCCGTTCGTGGAAGTGTCGGGCATTCTCAAGGCGCAGGCCGTGAACCTGATCAAGATCGCCGGGGACCTCCGGCTGCTCGCGCTTCTGGGGGAGATCCGGCTTCCCGCGGTCCAGGCGGGCTCTTCCATTATGCCGGGGAAGGTCAATCCGGTCATTCCCGAAGCGGTGATCCAGGCGGGGATCCGGGTCCTTGCCAACGATCTGATCGTGACGGAAACGGCGGCCCGAGGTAGTTTGCAGATCAATGAATTCTTGCCGCTGCTGGCGTATGCCTTTTTGGAATCGCTCGAGCTTTTGACCCGCGCGAGCGATATGTTGGCGGAGCATAGCGCCGGCATTCGGGCGGATGCGGCGAAGTGCCGGGAACATTTGGACGGTTCCGAAACACTCGTGACCGCTTTTCTGCCCGAACTCGGGTATGACCGGTGCGGGGAGCTCTTAAAGGAATACCGGGCGACCGGAGGGAACAACCTGAGGAAATTCCTTGAGGAAAAGCTCGGCGAATCGCTTGTTTTAAAAATTCTTTCCCCTCAAAATCTGACCTCCCTGGGATACAAGGACCGTGGAAAAAACGCCTAAATCGCTCAGACTTCAGATAGGGATCTTCGGCCGGACCAACGTGGGGAAATCCAGTTTCCTCAACATGATCGCGGGTCAGGACGTGGCCATCACCTCGCCCGAACCGGGAACCACGACCGATGTCGTGGAGAAGACCATGGAGCTTTTGCCGGTTGGACCGGTGGTGTTCCTGGACACCGGAGGTCTGGACGACAGTTCGGTGCTTGCCGCGAAGCGGATCCAGCGGACGCAAAAGGCCTTTGATCGCGCGGACGTGATCGTGCTGGTCATGGAGCCCGGTCAGTGGACCCCGTTCGAGGAAACGGTCTGTGAAGAGGCGAAGAAGCGCAAGACACCGCTTCTTGGGATCATCAATAAGACCGACCTTCATGTTCCGGGAGCGGAGTTTTTATCCAGGGTCAAAGGTTATACGGAGCGGATCGTGCTTTGTTCCAGCATCGATCCTTCAAAAAGGGACGCATGCGTGGACGCGCTGAAGACGCACCTTCTGGCGGTCTGTCCCGATGATTTCCTGAAGCCGCCGGCGTTGATCGGGGACCTTTTACCGGCGGGCGGGATGGCGGTCCTGATCGTTCCGATCGATCTTGAGGCGCCGAAAGGACGGCTGATCCTGCCGCAGGTGCAGACGATCCGCGATGTTCTGGATAATGACGCGGCGGTCACTGTGGTGAAAGAACGCGAATATGCGCATTTGCTGACGAAGCTCAAGGATCCTCCGGACATTGTGGTCTGCGATTCCCAGGTCGTACTGAAGATGGTCGCGGACACGCCGGTAGGAATCAAGTGCACCACATTTTCGATCCTGTTTTCGCGACTCAAGGGTGATCTCCCGGAAATGGCGCGTGGAGTGACGGCCATCGACGGACTCAAAGCGGGAGAGAAGGTCCTGATCGCCGAAGCCTGCAGTCATCACGCGGTGGAGGACGATATCGGACGCGTTAAGATCCCTCGCTGGCTCCGGCAATACGTGGGAGTGGACCTTGATATTACGACTTGCGCCGGCCGGGATTATCCGGACGACCTCGAAAAATACAAACTGATCATTCATTGCGGTTCCTGCATGCTCACCCGGAGGGAGACCCTTTTCCGGATCCAGCAGGCGAAACAAAAAGGCGTGCCAATCACCAATTACGGGGTCGCGATCTCTTTCGTTCAGGGCGTGCTGGAGCGGACACTGGCTCCTTTTCCCGCCGCGCTGGATGCTTATCAAAGACAATTACTTATTGTAAGAAAAGGAAAGAAGACATGACCACCACCGTGGATTGGATCGCTCAAAGGATCAAAAAGGACCAGATCGAACGTTACCTGGATCACGGCCGGGATTTTATTCCGGATGACGCCATCTGGCAAAAGATCAACGACGCGCGCGAGCCGGCGCCGGAGGCCGTGCGGGAGATCCTGTCGCGGTCGCTAGCCGTTCAGACGCTGACGCCGGACGATCTCGCGATGCTGATCCGGGTCCAGGACCCCGGCATGCTTCGCGAAATGCAGGAGGCCGCGCTCGCGGTCAAAAAAAAGGTCTACGACAACCGGATCGTGACGTTCGCGCCGCTTTATATGGGCAATTATTGCGTGAATAATTGCGCCTATTGCGGGTTCCGTCACGACAACGCGGAAGCCAAGAGGCGTGTTCTCAGCATGGACGAAGTCCGCAAGGAGACCGAGAACCTCGCCGGAAAGATCGGGCACAAGCGCATCATCGCGGTCTACGGCGAGCATCCCATGACCGGGATCGATTATATCCTTGAGAGCATGAAGACGATCTATGACGTTCGGGTTCCGACGAAGCACGGGTACGGGAATATCCGCCGCATCAACGTGAACGCGGCCCCTATGTCGGTCGAAGAGCTGACGCAGCTCAGGGACGGCGGTCTCGGGACCTACCAGGTGTTCCAGGAGACGTACCATCATGAAACTTACGCGAAGCTCCACCCGCACGGAACGCTCAAGTCCGATTACCGGTGGCGGCTTTACGCCATGCATCGTGCCATGGAAGCGGGAGTCGATGACGTGGGGATCGGCGTGCTCTTCGGTCTTTATGACTGGCGCTTTGAGGTGATGGCCCTGCTTTATCACGCAATCGCCCTGGAGTCCCGGATGGGGATCGGCCCGCACACCGTGTCGTTCCCGCGGCTCGAGCCGGCCCTGAACGCGGCGTACGCGACGCAGTCGCCTTACCGGGTGACGGACGAGGATTTCAAAAAGATCATCCTGCTCGTCCGACTGGCCATTCCGTATACCGGCATGATCATTACCGCGCGCGAAACGGCGCAAGTGCGGCGCGATGCCCTTTTGCTCGGCATCACGCAGACCGACGCCTCGACGAAGATCGGCATCGGCGGTTACAGTGAGGCGCGGCAGGACCAGCAGGCGGAACGCCAGCAATTCATGCTCGGCGATACACGGAGCCTGGATGAACTGGTGCGCGATTTCGCGGACCTGGGACATATCACGTCTTTTTGCACCGCGGGATACCGCTGTGGCCGCACGGGCAAATGCATCATGGAGCTTCTCCGGAGCGGAAAAGAAGGGAAGTTCTGCAAGCTGAACGCCGTGCTGACGTTCCAGGAATGGCTGGATGATTTCGCGACGCCCGGAACGCGCGAAGCGGGTCTCAAGGTCATGGAAAAAGAGCTCGAAGAGATCAAAAAAAACAATCCTCAGGGATTTCCCGCCTTTTATCAATTCCTCGAACGCGTGCGCAAAGGGGAGAGGGACCTTTTTCTTTAATAATTATGGAGCACGAAATAACGCGCAAGGACATGTTGAAGTGGCTGGACGAGAAAGACCCCGAAAAGCTTTCCGGGCTTTACCGGGAAGCGTATGCCTGCAAGCTGCGGTATGCGGGGCCGAAGGTTTATTTCCGTGGGCTCATCGAGATCAGCAATGTTTGCGCGAAGAATTGTTATTATTGCGGGATCCGTCGGGACAACCGGGACCTTTCGCGGTTCTCGATGACCGAAGAAGAGATCCTGGAGGCCACAAAAACCGTTTATGACCTCGGGTACGGCTCGATCGTCCTGCAGTCCGGAGAGTGCCAGGACGACGCCTACACGGCGTTCATCGAACAAACGATCCGTAAGATCAAGAGCCGCACTTCTCAAAAAATCGGGATTACGTTGTCGCTCGGAGAACAGACCGCGGAAACCTACGAGCGATGGTTCCGCGCCGGCGCACACCGCTATCTTTTGAGGATCGAGACGAGCGACCCGAGTCTTTACGAAAAACTTCATCCCGGGGACCATTCCTTTGAGGTCCGGCGGGATTGTCTCCGGGCGCTACGCCGGACCGGGTATCAGGTGGGGACGGGCGTCATGATCGGCCTGCCCTTTCAAACCCATGAGAACCTCGTGTCGGACCTTCTTTTTTTTCAGGAAGAAGACGTGGACATGATCGGGATGGGACCGTACCTCCCGCATGCCGGAACGCCGCTGAGCTGGCCGGACGGGAATTACGATCCTGCTGATCATTTCCGGCTGGGCCTCGTGATGATCTCTCTGGCGCGGCTATTGCTTCGGGACGTGAACATTGCGGCCGCGACGGCGCTCCAGACCTTGGACGCGACCGGGCGGGAAAAAGGGATCGCGGCAGGGGCCAATATCATCATGCCGAACAGCACGCCGACGGCCTACCGGAAGCTCTACCAGCTTTACGACAACAAGCCCTGCCGGGAGGAGAATGCCCGGCAGTGCCGGAGCTGTCTGGAGAAACGGATCTGCGGCGCCGGGGACGAGGTCGGTTACGGGGAGTGGGGGGATTCCCCGCATTTTCTGAAACGGCACGGGGATCTCCGTGGCGCTTTTCCGAAAAACCGTCAACCGTAGCGGGGAGCTCCTTTTTCCGTATTCTGCCCTTGATATCTTCACAAAATGTGATAAAACATAACGTCGTTTCGGGCGGCTGGCCCGTCGACGGCGCAATGTACCTTTGCCAACCCCATGGGGTAATTTATGGATAAAAAAGAATTCTATAAGAAGTCCGAGAAGATCATCAATGAGACCTTCGTGAAGGTGAAGTGGTACGCCAAGGTGGCGGCTGAAAAAGCGGGGGAAGCGGCGCATATCACCAAGCTGCTGCTCCAGAAGCTGACTTTGGAACACCAGTTGGCCAAACGCCTGTCTCAACTTGGCAGCAAGGTCTACCAAGAAGCGGTCCGCCAGGGGAAGGTGATCTCCCTCGAAGACGCCGAGATCAAAAAGATCGTGGAAGAGACCAAACAGCTGGACGCGCAGTTGGCGCAGGTCGAAGCGGCGCTTGAAGCCGAACAAAAGGGGCAGGCCCCGAAGGTTTCTCCGAGACGGAAGACGAAAGCGGCCTCGTAATTTTGAAATAATTTCACGCGAGCGTGGTGAAATGGCAGACACACCAGCTTGAGGGGCTGGCGCCGCAAGGCATGGAGGTTCAAGTCCTCTCGCTCGCATTACTTCTAAAATGGATTATGGATGGCGCCTGAATCCCGCCAGCATCCCTGATTCTTTACCTCGTGTGGAGAAAGAATGATCCCAGCCCATATTTTCAGAGAGTACGATATTCGCGGCATCGCAGGCAAGGAACTGACGGAAGAAGTCGCTCTTGCCATCGGCAAGGCGTTCGGCACGGTTCTGGTCCGTGAGGGCAGAAAGGCTATCGCGATCGGGCATGATCACCGCTGGAGCGCGGAATTTCTTTACCGCGGCCTCTCAGACGGTCTTCAGAGCTGCGGTCTTACGGTCCTTCAGATCGGGCTCGTCACCACCCCGCTCGTCTATTTTTACGTGACCCACAACAAGCTGGACGCCGGTATTTCGCTGACCGGTTCCCACAACCCCGCAGACGAGAACGGGTTCAAATTCCACCACTCCGGGCATTCCTTTTACGGGAAAGATATCCAGGGGCTGCGCGAGATCATCGAGAAGAACGATTTTGTGACCGGCCAGGGGAAGGTGGAGCGCCCGGACCATGACGCTCTCGTGAAAGCCTACCAGGACTACATTTTTAACGGCTTCAAATTCAAGAAAAAGCTCAAGGTCATTTTGGACACCGGCCACGGCATGGCGACAGTGACGGCGCCCGCGCTGATCCGCCGCTTCGGGCATGACGTTACGGTCCTTTACGAGAACTTGGACCCCATGATGCCGGACCATTTGGCCGACCCTTCCGTACCCGCCAATCTGAAGGACCTCCAGAAGAAGGTCGTCGCAACAAAAGCGGATATCGGGATCGCTTTCGACGGGGACGCCGACAGGATCGGGGTGGTGGATGAAAAAGGGCAGATCATTTTCGGCGACAAGCTCCTTTTGCTCTATGCCCGTGAGATCCTGACGCGGAAGCCGGGCGCGATCATTATCGGGGACGTGAAAAGCTCCAAACAGATTTATGACGACATCGCCAAGCGCGGCGGTAAACCGCTCATGTGGAAGACCGGCCATTCGCTCATCAAGGCGAAGATGAAGGAAACACACGCGGAAATGGCGGGGGAGATGAGCGGGCACATGTTCTTCAACGACCGGTGGCTCGGTTTCGACGACGCGGTCTACGCGGCCTGCCGTATCCTCGAGATCCTGGACAAGGCGACCGCTCCGTTCTCGTCACTTCTGGCGGACGTTCCCCAACTGATCTCGACGCCCGAGATACGCTTTGACTGTCCGGAAGAGATCAAATTCAAAGTGGTGGCGCGGGCGGTCGCGGACCTGAAGAAAAAATACGATGTTGTGGACATCGACGGCGCGCGGGTCCAGTTCCCGGACGGGTGGGGTCTGGTGCGGGCGTCGAACACGCAACCCGTGCTCGTGATGCGCTTCGAGGCCCAGACCCAAAAGCGGCTCGATGAGATCCGGTCTATCATTGAGACCGAGATCAAGACCGTGATGAGTGAGATGCACGGATGAAGTGGGCGGTCCCAAGACCCATCGATGCAACCCTCCGGGGAAAAAAATCAAATGCCTGGGCAGTGATCATGGCCGGCGGGAGCGGAACCCGCTTCTGGCCGGAAAGCCGGAAACATCTTCCCAAGCAATTCCTCAATCTCCTCGGCCCCCAAACCCTTCTCGAACAAACGTTCCGGCGCCTCCTGAAGGTCGTTCCTGCCTCGCGCATCCTCGTTTTTACCGCCCGGGAAAAAGCCCGCGCGACGGCGAAATTGCTCGGGATCCCGGGAACGCAGGTGATCGGCGAACCCGTCGGGCGGAATACCGCTCCTTGCGCGGCGTGGGCCGCTTCGTATGTCCTCAAAAAAGATCCTTCCGCGGTCCTCGGCATTTTTCCGGCGGACCACTACATCGGGGACACCAAGACTTTTGCCCGTGTTGTGCGCGTGGCCTTTGAACAGGCGGAAGAAAAGGGCGTGCCTGTGACGCTCGGCATCCAACCGGTCGGGGCGCATACGGGATACGGTTATCTGGAAAGAGGCGACTCGGCAGGGACGGTCCGAGGGACCCGGGTTTTTTCGCTCAAGCGGTTCTGTGAAAAACCCGAACGCGCCGTGGCCGAGAGGTATTTCCGGTCGGGGAAATTTATGTGGAACGCCGGGATCTTTGTGTGGCGGGCTGATTGCCTTTTGGAGACCACGCGGCGTTATCTTCCGGCTGTTTTCAAGGCGGTCGTGAAGATCACGATGGACGGGCTTTCTCCCGTGGCGATCGGGCGGCTTTTTAAAAAAGTGCCGCACATCTCGATCGATTACGGATTGATGGAAAAGCTCCGGGGAACGATCTTGATGATCCCGGTCTCCATGGGCTGGAACGATGTCGGGAACTGGGCGACGCTCAGGGATCTGCTCCCGCGCGACGGAAAGGGGAATGTCGCGCTCGGAAAAACGCTTTTGGTCGAAAGTTCCGGGAATGTCGTGAAAGGCAGGGACCGGTTGATCGCTACGGTGGGTCTGAAGGACCATGTGGTCGTGGACTCGGGCGACGCGATCTTGGTTTGCCCGATGCACGCGACGGAATCCATCCGCAAGATCGTGGCCGTGCTGAACCAAAAAAAGCTGGACCGCTTTCTCTAGTACGGTACCCGCGTATCTCATCATTAAATCATGAAAAGGAAACGATCATGAGCATTTATCAAGCCGCTGTGTTAGGCATCGTCCAGGGTTTTACGGAATTTCTACCGATCTCCAGCTCCGGACATTTGGTCCTGTTCCAGACCCTTTTCAACATGAAAGAGCCCATGATGGCGTTCGACGTCGCTTTGCATGGCGCGACGCTGCTCGTCGTGGGGGTTTATTTCTGGAAGGACATCGCGGATGTTTTGGCGGATTTCTGGAGCAGTGTCACGGGCCGGGTCTCGAAAAAGGATGTTCTTTCCTCCGCGATCCAGGCGCCGCATTCGGGACTTTGGGTTTGTATCCTGATCACGATGATCCCGACGGGGATCATCGCGGTTGTTTTTAAGAAGTTCTTCGAGGCCCATTTCTCTCAATTGATCTTTGTGGCGGTCCGATGGCTGATCATGGGGACCCTGTTCATCCAGAGCCAGCGTTTTCAAAAAGGAAAAAAAGACCTGTCGGTGATCAGCTACGGCGACGCCTTCTGGATCGGGCTGGTGCAGGGCATCGCGCTCATGCCGGGCGTTTCAAGGTCCGGAAGCACCATCCTGATCGCGTTGTGGCTCGGCTACCAGAAAGAAACCGCCGCGAAATTCTCCTTTTTGATCTCCATTCCGGCCATTTTGGCGGCGATGGCGATGGAACTGCGCCATGGCCGCCATTTCTTTTCGGCGCATACGGCCCCGACCATGGTGGGATTTTTAGCCGCGGCCGTGACGGGATATATCGCCATCCGGTGGCTTATGAACCTGGTCCAGAAAGGCCGTTTTTATCTTTTTGGCTACTACTGCATCGCGATCAGCCTTTTCACGTTCACGTTTTTGCTCCTTTCGAAATAGCATGAAGACCGTACGCTGTCTTCTGGCCCCCGGCAAGGAAAAACCTGTCCTCCACCGTCATCCCTGGATCTTTTCCGGCGCGGTCGATCAGATCGAAGAAGGCTACGCCGCCGGCGATCTGGTGCGCGTGCTTTCCTCCAGGGAAGAATTCCTCGGGATCGGTTATCTGAATCCCGAGTCCCAGATCGTGGTGCGGATGCTGGCGTTCGAAGACGTCGCGATCGACGAGGCTTTTTTCGACCATAAGATCGCCCAGGCGGCCGCCCTACGCCAGAAATTCCTGCCGCCGGCGACGAACGCTTACCGTCTGGTCCACTCGGAAGGGGATTTTTTGCCGGGCTTGATCGTGGATGTGTACGGGGATTTTCTGGTCGCCCAATTTCTGACGGCCGGAATCGAAGCCTGGAGAGGGGCGATCGTGCAGAGCCTCCGGAAACAATTTCCTGCCTGCGGGATCTTCGAGAAAAGCGATTCGGACCTCCGGAAATGGGAAGGGCTGCAGCGTTCCGTGGGTGTGCTCGCGGGCGATGAACCGCCGGAAACGGTGGAGATCCTGGAGAACGGGATCTCGTTCGGCGTGGACCTCCGGGGCGGGCAAAAGACGGGATTTTTCCTGGACCAGCGCGAAAGCCGCGCGGCCGTCCGGGATCTGAGCGCAGGGAAGCGGGTTCTCAATTGTTTCGCCTACACGGGCGGCTTTTCTATTTACGCCGCTAAAGGCGGGGCCCAGGAAGTGGTCTCCGTGGAATCCTCGGAATCAGCAGTCGAACTGGGTCGGAAGAATTGCCTGAGGAACCAGGTGGAGGACAAGCGATCGGTTTGGGCCCAGCAGGATGTTTTTGATTATCTTCGCGCGACGAACCGTGAATTCGACCTGATCATTCTCGACCCGCCGGCATTTTGCAAAAATAAACAGCAGATCCAGCAGGCGGCGCGCGGATACAAGGACATCAACCTGCAGGCCTTGAAACTGGTCTCCAAAGGCGGGTTGCTTTTTACGTTTTCCTGCTCTTCCTATATCTCTCCTGACCTTTTCCAGAAGATCCTTTTCGGGGCGGCGGCGGATGCCAGGCGCGACGTGCGGATCCTCCGGAAGACGTCCCACGCATTCGATCATCCGATCAACGTCTACCATCCCGAGGGCGAATATTTGAAGGGATTTCTCTGCGAGGTGAGTTGACGGGATTTATCGTAGATTTTGAGTGATTTTTTGGGGGGGAATATGGTAAAGTCTTCCTAAGCGAGTATGAAATTTCTTAAGCCATAGCTAAGCGGTTGGCCTTTTTTAGTTCGAAGGCGCGATCGGAGGGGAGTTCATGAGCCTTATTTCGCAGTGGATGATCAAAGAAGTTCGGACGGTTTCCCCCGACCAGACCGTGCTTGACGCCTGTCTTGTGATGAAACAATACAAGATCGGCTGCGTGGTTGTGACCGAGGATAAGAAGCCCGTCGGGATGTTCACGGAACGGGATATGGTCACGCGCGTGGGCGCCGGGGGGATGGACGTGAAAAAGACCCTGGTCAAGGATGTCATGAGCTCCCAGTTGATCACCGCGACGACGGCGACACAGGCCGATCAGCTCTACAGCATGATGCGCGCCCGCGAGATCCGGCACCTGCCGATCGTGGAAAAGGACGTCCTCCTGGGGATCATTTCGATTCGTGACCTCGTGAGGTTCCACATGCAAACGGTGGACAAGACCATCCTCGATCTCAGCAACGAGCTGAGCTTTATCCGCGGGGTTCTGGACGAATCGGGAGAAGAGCGCGTGAAGTCGCTTTATTTCGAGACCAAAAAGCTGGAAGCCCTGGTGGTCAAAGACAGTCTGACGGGGCTTTACAATTACCGCTTCTTCCAGGAAACCATTGTTGACGAGATCGCCCGCGCCAAAAAATTCGGTTATCCCTTGAGCCTGCTGTTCATCGATATCGACGATTTCAAATTCTACAACGACAAGAACGGCCACGAGGCTGGCAACACCCTCCTGAAACAGCTAGCGGACCTTTTGCGCCGGACTTCTCGCACGACGCGTCTTTCGAACCCTTCGCAGATGGCCGCGGGCAACGACACGGTTGCGCGGTACGGGGGCGAAGAATTCGTCATCATTCTTCCCGAGACCGACAAAAAGGGCGCCTTCATCAAAGCCAACCGTATCATGAACGACGTCCGGAATTATTCTTTCGCTAACAAAGAGAAACAGCCCAGCGGCAACCTGACCGTGTCGATCGGCATCGCGGAATTTCCCTCGGAAGGGGCCAACTGGGACGAGATCGTGCGGAAGGCCGACGAATCTTTGTACAAGGCCAAATACGCCGGCAAAGATCAGTGCCTGTAGTGATGGATAGCCGGTTTTAAATTTTCTTTCCTGAAGTTCTACTCGGATCGCCCCTTCGAAGTTTGCCCCCTCGTTTTCCAGAAACAATGATCCTCCGGCAGGATCCGTAAAAAATCCGATTCGCCACGGCGGTGTCCTACGCAAAAATTGCGCGAAGATCTTTAGGGAAGCAGGACGACTTTGAGGGAATTTTTGGCTTCGGCGACGAGCCGGAAGCCTTCCTGGACTTTTTCGAGCGGAAGTTTGTGGGTGATGAGATCTTTCATGTCGACCTTGCCCGAGGAGATCAGCGTGATCGCCTTTGCGAGATCTTCCGGGGCGGCGCCGTAAGATGAGGTGACCGTCATTTCGTTCCGCCAGAAATCGACGGTCGGAAGCTGGATGTCGGTTTCCGGGATCGCGAAAAGAAGGAGCGTCCCTTTCCGGTCGAGCGACTGGAAGGCTTGCCCGAGAGCCGGGAGCGCGCCGGTGCAAAGAATAACCTTCTCCGCTTTCAGGGAAGGAAGGTCCTTGGGGTGGTAGATCTCGTCCGCTCCGTATTGCTTGGCTTTTTTGAGGCGGGACTCGTCCATGTCGGTCGCGATGATCCTGGCGCCCGTCAACCGGGCGACCTGGATGTTCATCAATCCGGAGACGCCGCTGCCGAGGATCAGGACGGTCTGTCCCTTTTTTACCTGGATGACCTGTTGCCCCCGGAGGACGCAGGCGAGCGGCTCGATCATCGTCCCTTCCTCGTAGGACATGTTTTCGGGCAGGACGTAAGTTCCGTGAACGACATTGATCTTCGGGACGCGGATGAATTCGCTGTAGCCGCCCGGATCGTAATTCCCGGTGTGCAGGGTCTCGCAGGCCGTGTGGTGGCCGTTAGCGCAGAACTTGCACTGGAAGCAGGGGACGTGGTGACTGACAAAAACGCGCTGGCCGGGCTTGTACTGCGGGGCATTCGACTTGACGATCTCGCCGCTGATCTCGTGGCCCAGGATCCGCGGGGCTTTCTTGATCCGGTACCATTCCATGACGTCTGTCCCGCAGATCCCGCTGGCTTTGACTTTGACGAGGATCTCGCCATCGCCGATCTCGGGGATGGGCCGGTCTTCGAGCCTGACATCGTTATTGCGGTAATAGACGGCGACGCGCATGGTTTTTTACGACCTAAGCAACAATGTCATTCCCGCATGCAGTAAACGGGAATCCATGTTTGGGTTATGTTGGATCCCCGATAAAAGCACTCGGGGATGACAAAAAGACGTTATCACTTTTTACGGGGTTTGGCGCTGTGTTTGGCGTCAGAAAAAATGGCAAAGGCTTCTTTGGCCGTGGCGTTCTTGTGGACGATCGCGTTCAGGGCTTGAGCCATGGGCACCGGGTTCGGGTTCTGCCAGACGTTCCGGCCGAGGTTAATCCCGACGGCGCCCTTTTGCATACCGTCCGCGACGAATTCCAGGACTTCCAGGTCGGTCTCGCACTTCGGGCCGCCGGCCATGACGACCGGGACCGGGCAGCCTTTGACCACTTTGTCAAAATCCTTTTCGCACCAGTACGTTTTCACGACGCGCGCGCCGAGTTCCGCGGCGATGCGGCAGCAAAGCCCGAGGTACCGGGCTTCGCGTTTTTCCATTTCTTTTCCCACGGCGGTAACCGCCATCACCGGGACACCGAAATCCTCGCACTGATTGACGAGTTCCGTGAGATTATTGAGCGTCTCTTTTTCATAATCGCTTCCGATGAAAACAGACACGCCGACCGCCGCGACGTTCAGGCGGAGGATCTCTTCGATCGAGGTCGTGACGATCTCGTCGGCAAGGTCATGACCGACCATGCTGGTACCGCCGGAAACCCTCAGGATGATCGGTTTTTCGAGATCCGCGGGGATCGCCGCGCGCAACGTGCCGCGGGTGCAGAAGAGCGCGTCAAAATAGGGGACAAGCGGTTTGACCGTTTCCCACGGTTTTTCAAGCCCGGTGGTCGGTCCCTGGAAATAGCCGTGATCGATCGGCATGAAAAAACATCGGCCGTTCGGCATGAGTCGGTTCAAGCGGTTCTTCATTCCCCAGTCCATGAGCGCTCTCCTTTTTTTAAAATGATGTCCGTGAGGGGAGAATTATACCGATAAAGCCCCGCAAGGTCATGTCCTCTTTTTCACGGATGGAAACCAATTCGGCGGGCTGGTTTTGACGGGGGGGACATCATCTGGCGGATGGCCGTGACGATATCCCGGATCGCCTCATCATGAGAGTCTATTTTCCGTTCCAATGCGGCGAGTTTGTGCATCAAGGCCTTGTTTGTGGAAAGGATCTCCCGTAAGCGGATGAATGTCCGGACGATCGAAAGGCTCACCTCGACCGCTTCGGTGCTATGGAGTACGTTCGCCAGCATCAAGGCGCCGTGTTCCGTAAAGGCGTAAGGCAGAACGGGTGAGAATTTCAGGAGTTTGAGGTGGTCACAGTTTGTGACCACCTCGTTTTTTTCACGAAGGGTCAGGCGGAAGACAAAATCTTGCGGGAAACGTCTCTCGTTGCGCCTGACCGCTTGATTAAGGGCCTTGGTCGGCACTTTATAAAGGCGTGCCAGATCATGATCGATCATGATCCTTTGCCCCCTGAGCATCAGGATTTGAGCGGCGATCTGTTCCGGAGGTATAAGGGCGGTTTCTTTTTTCACGGATGGAATCCGATCCGGCGCTTGGGTTTCGCGGGAGGGGCCAGGAGATCGCGCAAAGCGTCAAAAACGACCCTGAATTGGCCGTCATATTTCTGTTCCATGGCCTCGATCTTTTTCTTGAGTCCCTTGTGGGTCTCCAGCATGTGACGTAGTCTTGAAAAAGTCCGCATAATTTGGATATTGACTTGGATGGCCCGCTCGCTATTCAGAACGCTTGAAAGCATTAGAATCCCGTGTTCTGTGAAGGCGTAAGGTCTTTGCCGGATTCCCATTTTCTCTCGATTGGATATCACAATTTGTGATATCCAAATTTTCATCTCCTGCTCGTTCAATTGAAACATAAAATCTATCGGAAAGCGCCGCGGGTTCCTTTTGACAGCCTGATTCAAAGCTCTCGTTTCAACTTCGTAAAGGGAGGCCAAATTACGATCCAGCATGACCTTTTGGCCACGAATAAATAAGATATTCTTTTCGATCTTTTCATTTAGAACCATGGTTTGTTTGGTTTCCATAACAGAAAGATATCATTAAATTTCTATAAAATCAATATAAATATGATTTATAAGAATATTTCAACAATGTCATTTTGCGATGAGGAACGGGCGAATGCGGGAAGTTCGAGGCATCCGAGGTGAGGCCTGAAAATGTGATCCGCCGAAGCCGGCAAGCAAAGCGGGGCGAACGTTTTCTTCGGATAAAGTCCGGTATAACACAGCACTCGCTGTCAGCAATCAGCTTTCAGCTGACAGCGGGGACTGATTGCTGAATGCCGCTAGCTGGGGGCAGGGATTGAGAGCTTATCTTTTTTGCAACCAGACAAATTGTTGTTCGTGGCGGGCCAAAGGTACAAACCGGTAACATAGTTTACAAAGCAGACCGGGTACATGGTTTACACTTTACGGCATGGAGGGCAGCCTATGCCGTGGAAAGTGATAGACCCAATGGACCTGAAGCTTCAATTCATCAACAGCTGGAAGCAGGGATGTTTCAGTAAAACAGATCTTTCTCAGAAATACGGAATCAGTCGTCCAACCGTCTACAAATGGCTTGCGCGGCACGAGCAGTCGGGCGTTTATGGGCTGAAGGAGCAAAGCCGTTCGCCGAGGAGCTGCCCGCATCGAACACCCCAAGCGATCCTGAATCTTGTGATTGGGGAAAAGCTCAAGAATCGCAAGCGTGGCCCCCGGAAAGTGCGGGCGCAATTAAAGCGCCAGTACCCGGGACTTGAGCTTCCGGCGATCAGTACGATAGCCTACTGGCTCAAGAAAGAGGGCCTGGTTGAGCCACGCAAGAAACGATTACACGTTGCACCGTACACAGAGCCTTTTGCGGAGTGCCGCGCCCCCAACGATGTTTGGAGCATGGATTACAAAGGGCAATTTCACTTAAAGAACAGCCTGGTATGCTATCCGCTGACGCTGAGTGATAATTTCAGCCGGTTCCTTTTGCGATGCACGGCGTTGCGAGGGCCCCGGTATCTGGCGACGAAGAGGTCACTCGCGGCTGTCTTTCGCGAATATGGGCTACCGAACGCCATCCGTAGCGACAATGGAACGCCTTTTGCTGGCAGATGCATTGGGGGACTCAGTCGCTTATCGATCTGGTTGATCCAGTTGGGAATTATTCCGGAACGGATCGAAAAGGGCTGTCCGCAAGAGAACGGCCGGCATGAACGCATGCACCGGACATTAAAAAGCGAAGCGTTGGATCCGATCGGCAGGAACTTTAGGGACCAGCAAAACAAATTCGATGTGTTTCAGTATGATTACAACAATAACCGGCCGCATGAATCGTTGGAGGATAAAACCCCCGGCGATTATTATCAAAGTTCCAACCGGCCTTATGTGGAAGAGCCGCATACACCGGAATATGGCTACGAATATGCCGTTCGCAGCGTGCGCAACAAGGGCGAGATAAAATTCATGGGACAAGAGTATTTTATTTCAGAGTTACTCATCGGCCAGTCTGTTGGCCTTAAAGAAACCGGCGATGGCCTCTGGAAGCTTCAGTACGGTTTCTATGTGCTTGGTTCCGTGGATCTCCGCAAGAACAGGGTGATTAGCAACTAAAAACTGTAAACGATGTACCCAGTCTCAAATGTAAACGAAGTTTCGGTTGAACACACTACGATGTGGCCGGCGAGGGGGGGGGCGATGCTGAGACCTGCGCGAAGCGCCCGCGGGGAGAAGACTCCACGGGAGTCCCCGGGCCTTCGTTTTCGATGATTTTTTGTTCGCCATGCTCGATGACTGTGCGAAACAAAAGGCTTTAACAAGGAAAAAGAACTGTGGGACGGTCCTCCCGGATCCTGTTTTTCCGCCAAGGAGGGATGTTTGACAGAGGGCGTTTTACAGCGTACAATTGCGACAGTGGTTTTTTAAAAATGTGAGGTGAAACCCGAAAGAACCCCTTGGTTTTTGAGAGGGTAGCATGGGAGAGCCCGAAGCCCTTCCCGTGACGTGGAGAAGAACGTAAAGCGCCTTTGGTTTTAAGTGATAGCTCGCCTCTGGCGGGATGTCGCTTGGAACGCAAAGGTTTTTTTTTACCTCTTCGGATCCCAATGGTCAGGTTTGATCGTGTGACGGTACAGAAGCGCCTCACGCAGGAGCCAAAATTGTTTTGGCTGTGCCGTACGTAAGAAAATCAGAAAAGGAGAGTTATGAATATGAAGAACAAATTAATGGCCGGGATTTTTGTGCTGGCGCTCCTGTTATGTCAGGGGATCGCGTTCGCCGAATCGACGGAAGCCGTTGACACGGCAAAAGCCACGGCGGAGGATGCCGTTGCCGGGAGCGGGGATTCCCTGGATATGATGACTCAGGAAGAGACTGCTGCTCCGGCGGATGAGCTTTACACTCCCGCGGCGGAACCCGTGAAAACGGAAGCTGCGGTAGCCGCACCGGAAGAAAATAAACCGGAAGGGAATAAACCGGAAGAGAATAAGATGTAATCAAGACTCCTTTCGCCGCATGGCGGGGGGGCGTGATCGCCTAATTTTCCGGAACACCGGGGGAACGGGAGAAAAGAAGGTTAACGTCGCTTTTTCGGAAGCGAGCGGGCTAGTCTGCGGTCCGAACCAAGAAACTAATCCCGTCGGCGTTGCAGATTGTTCTTATCATGAAGATACTCTGAGATCAAGCGGACCGGTTCCGGGCGTCGCAAAAGGCGACGGAGACCGGGACTGGCCGCTTGGTTAAAGAGCAGGAATAGAGCACAATCCCCGCGTTTACTGCAAACTCGGTTCTTCGCACTAGCACGTGGAGTGTTCATGGCCAGCGTTTTATCCTGGGTTGCTTTTGCCGTTGTTATCCTTTTCATGCTTGCGCTGGACTTGGGCGTTTTTCACCGCCGCGTCCATGAGGTCAGAATGAAAGAGGCGCTTGTCTGGAGCGGCGTCTGGATCGTTGTCGCCCTGCTTTTCAACGCGGCCGTTTACTACGTGAAGGGCAAAGAAGCGGCGCTCCAGTTCCTGGCCGGCTATGTCCTCGAGCGGTCTCTGAGTTTTGACAACCTGTTCATTTTTCTCTTGGTCTTCAACTATTTTCACCTGCCAAGCCGCTTCCACCACAGGGTCCTCTTCTGGGGCATTTTTGGCGCCCTGATCATGCGCGCGATTTTTATTGGGCTCGGGATCGAGGCGATCCGCCATTTCAGCTGGATGATCTACCTTTTTGGGGTGGTCCTGATATGGACGGGGATCAAATTGGCGGTCGAAAAGGAGCAAAAGGTTGAGCCCGAGAAGAACATTTTCGTCAAGGCGTTTCGGCGTTTTTTTCCCGTGACGGAGTCTTACGAGGAGGGGAAGTTCTTTACCCGCAAGAACGGGGTCCTTCTGGCGACCCCGCTCATGGTGATCCTGCTTGTGATCGAAACCACCGACGTAGTCTTTGCCGTCGATTCGATCCCGGCGATCCTGGCGATCTCAAGAGACCCGTTCATCGTCTATACGTCCAACGTCTTCGCGATCCTGGGGCTTCGAGCGCTCTATTTCGCCTTGGCGGAACTGATGAGGCTTTTTCACCACCTGCATTACGGCCTTGCGTTGATCCTATTCCTGATCGGCGTCAAGATGCTTATCTCTCATTACATCCACGTTCCGACCACGGTCGCTCTGGGGGCCATTTTATTTATCTTGGCGGCGTCCGTCATTGCGTCTATAATTTGGCCACAGAAGTTGGAGGGATCCTACGGCGCCACAGCGTCCTGAGAGGGCCTGCTTTCCTAATCCTGAAAATCATTCAAACCTAGTTTAAGGAGGAATAAGATGTTAGAAATCTTTTCAGCTTTCAAAGCCCTGTCCGGCGGGGAAGCTATCGCGTTATGGGTTGTTTTCGGTACGGCGATCGCCGGGTTGTTCTACGCGGGATTTTTGATGATGCAGGTCCTGCGGGAGGACCAGGGAACGGCTGAAATGCAGAAGATCAGCGGGGCGATTCGGGAGGGAGCCAACGCCTACCTCAACCGGCAGTTCAAGACCATCGCCTTCCTTATTTTTCTCTTGTTCGCGATGCTTTATTTCACGGCCGGCGAAAAATACATCGGCGTCGGGCGGGCTTGCGCCTTTCTCATGGGATCGATCTTTTCTGCTTTTGTGGGCTGGGCGGGCATGAATCTGGCCGTTCGCGGCAACGTGCGCGTGGCGGCGGCGGCGAACCGGGGAAGCTTTGGAGACGCCCTGAAGATCGCTTATCGCACGGGGACGATCACCGGGATGCTGACGGACGGCCTTGGTCTCTTGGGTGGAACGGTTATTTTTATGATCTACGGCATGCGTGCTTATGAGGTTCTTTTGGGCTTCGGGTTCGGCGGCACGCTGCTCGCGCTTTTCATGCGTGTCGGCGGCGGTATCTTCACGAAGGCCGCGGACGTGGGCGCGGACCTGGTCGGCAAGATCGAGAAGAACATTCCGGAAGACGATCCGCGCAATGCCGCGACGATCGCTGATAACGTGGGCGATAACGTCGGTGACTGCGCCGGGATGGCGGCGGATATTTTTGAATCCTATGAAGTCACGATCGTCTCGGCCATGATCTTGGGCTGGGCGTCATTCGGGCACAAAGGCGTGATCTTCCCGCTGCTCGTGCGCGCGATCGGCGTTTTCAGTTCGATCATCGGCACGTATGCGGTCCGCACCAAAGAAGCCGTGCGCGACGCGATGCAGGCCATCAACGTCGGTTTCATCCTTTCGGCGATCATTTCCGTTGTTGGATTCGCGATCATCGGGTTTTTCTACCTCCGGTTCGATAATGTGTTTCACCCCGCCTGGATTAGCCTCGGTATCGACGGTCTTGATATGCGGCCGGTGTGGACGACACTGATCGGTATCCTTTTGGCGATCACGGTGAACCGCGTGACGGAACATTTCACGGATACGAAGAATAAACCTGTCCAGCAGGTCGCGGAGGCTTGTCAGACGGGTCATGCGACGAATATTCTTGCCGGCTTCGCGGTCGGTCTGGAAAGTTCGGTCTGGGCGATCATCGTCATTTCGATGGCGATCCTTTTTTCCGCGCTCATTTATCAGGGAACCAACCCGACTTTCGTCGCGTACGGCGTCGCGATGTGCGGTATCGGGATGCTGACGCTGACGGGAAATAACATCTCCATGGACGTGTTCGGCCCCGTTGCGGACAACGCCAACGGGATCGGGGAAATGGCCCATTTGGGCAAAGGCGCCCGCCAGATCCTTTCGGACCTGGATGCCGTTGGCAATACGACAAAGGCCATTACCAAAG
>CAIJDY010000098.1 GCA_903819565.1 Candidatus Omnitrophota bacterium
CACTCATCGGAATCCTCGACCAGGCCCTTCCGGAATTTCTCAGGTTTCAAAAAGGAAAGAGGCCCGTGTGGGCGAAGCGGCATCCGGCCACGCGGGTTTTTCAGGCCTTGAGGATCGCGGTCAATGATGAGCTTAATGCTCTCAAGGAAGGGCAGGCGGCGGCATTCGGCCTCCTGAAGACCAGCGGACGTCTTGGCGTGATCAGTTTTCATTCTTTAGAGGACCGTATAGTGAAGCAGCAGTTCCGGAAGTGGCATGACGAAAAGGTAGGAAAATTGATTTTTCGTAAACCAATTGTTGCAAAACGTGAAGAAGTATTGAATAATCCTAGATCAAGAAGTGCAAAATTGAGAGTTATTGAGAGAATCCTATGAAGGGAAGCGGAAAGATACTGGTACTCATAGCCGGCTTGACCTGTCTGGTGCTATTTTATGTGCACCTGCAGATTGCAGCCGTTTTGGTATCGTTCGATATTCACAAGACTTCCAAGCTGTGTGCCGAAAAGCAGGAAATTTTGGGACGTTTTAAATATAAGGTCGATCAGTTGAGGGCCCCCCGCCTTCTCGAAGAAAAAATGAAAAAACATGAAATGGGATTGTCGTTGCCCAACAGCATCCAGGTCGTCGAAGTGCCTCCCGTTCAGGAGTTTGTGATCCCCTTGGCTGCCGAGTCCAAGGCCGCGCCGTCTATTTCTTCGGCGGTCTCGAGTTTTTTGGGCCGCTGGATCCAAACGGCGCAAGCTAAAACCGATCTTTCTTCTTAAAGAATGCGTGCGTTACTTTCGCCGCGGCGGTTCTGGTTCCTCTACATTACGCTGTTCATTCTCTTCGGTCTTGTCGTCTATCAGATCTTTCAGCTGACCTGTTATCATCAGTCTTCGCTTCTTGCGATCGCGCATCGTCAACAATATCTTGCGATCGAGACGCCGCCCGTCCGCGGCCTTATCACGGATCGTAACGGAAAAGAATTCGTCACGAATTTAAAGATTCCGTCCATTTACGCGGTCCCGCGCATCATGAAAGACGAGGACCGCGAAAAATTCGCGCGCGAGCTATCAACTATCCTCAGCCTCGACCGTAAGAGCATTACGGATAAATTGTCCCGCGATAAATCTTTCGTCTGGATCAAACGCCGTGTGAGCGCCGAAGAGGCCAACGGGGTCAAGAGACTTCAAAGTCCGGCGCTCGGGATTCTCGATGAGTACAAGCGGTTTTACCCGCAGGGCGGCATGCTTGCGCAGGTGCTCGGTTTTTCCAACGTGGACAATCAGGGGGTCGAGGGACTCGAACGCTCGATGGACGCGGACCTTCGCGGACGACCGGGGAAGCGTATCACGAAGCGGGACGCCTACGGTCGCGAGATCAAGGCCTTTGAAATCAAGGCGCTGCCCGCGATCGACGGGAACCGCATCGTTCTTACGATCGACCAGCATTTGCAATACCTGACGGAAAAGGCGCTCGAGCAGGCCTTCAAGCAATGGAAGGCCAAGGGCGCCTGGGCGATCGTGATGGATCCCCGCACGGGCGAGATCCTGGCCATCGCTAACCAGCCCGGGTTTGATCCGAACTATTATGACCGGTCGAACGCCGAGACGCGGCGTGACCGGGCCATCACCGATATGTACGAGCCCGGCTCGGTCTTCAAGATCGTCACCGCAAGCGGCGCGCTGAACGAAGGAGTCGTGAAGCCGGACACGGTCATTAATTGCGAGAACGGAAAATGGAATTACGGCATCAAGGTCCTACACGATGTCCATTCGTACGGGATGCTCCAGATGATTGACATCATTGTTAAATCGAGCAATATCGGAACGGTGAAGATCGGGCTTAAGATGAAACCCGATATATTCCAAAGCTATGTCTGGGGATTCGGGTTCGGCAAGTGGAGCGGGATCGATCTTCCGGGCGAAGCGCCCGGGTATACGCGCCCGCCCTCCCAGTGGTCCAAGACGTCTCCCTATAATATTCCCATGGGCCAGGAAGTCATGGTGACCGGGCTTCAAATGGTGACCGCGATTTCGGTGATCGCGAACGGCGGTTATCTGGTCAAGCCCTTCATTGTTTCGAAAGTTCAGGACGCGGCGGGCGTGGTCCTTAAAGAAAAGCAACCGGTTATTAAACAGAAGGTGATCAGTCCGGAGACCGCGGCCACGATGCGGGAAATCCTCACTCAAGTGGTTGAGCGGGGGACCGGGACGAAGGCGCAGATCCCGGGGATCGATGTCGGCGGGAAGACGGGCACCGCGCAGAAGATCCTGCCGGGCGGAAAAGGGTATTCGCATAACGCGTTCATGTCTTCTTTTGTGGGGTTCGCCCCGGCGAATAATCCGCGCTATGCCATGGTGGTGGTTCTGGATGAAGCGCATCCCTTGTATTACGGCGGCACGGTGGCGGCCCCTGTGTTCAAGGAAGTGATGGAGGCGGCGCTTCTCACGGAGGGCTCGCGGCCCAACCGGAAAAGTGTCCCGCCACCCACCCCGGACGAACCGGCTGCGGCTGCGGACCTTGCGTTGATCGACTGAACCGGGTCCGCCGCGATTCGGGTCGAAAAACGGACGACTTTACGCCTTCGATTGAATCCTCGGCAAGAGAGTGTTATAATTCCCGCCCTAATCTCTGGTTTCATGAAGGATCCAAATTATCGGGGTGTAGCACAGAGGTAGTGCGCTCGGTTCGGGACCGAGAGGTCGTAGGTTCAAATCCTATCACCCCGACCATTTTTTTGAAATGAAGGAATAAAGAAGTCAGGCCGGCAGCAGGAAACGCTGCGCGTTCTGATTTTCTTTCAGCAAAGACAGAATAATAAAGGGAATCCCGTATGGAATGCAAGGTTGCGGAGAATAAGAAACATTGCAATTGCTCGTATGAACCCTGTTCTCGCAAAGGCATCTGTTGCGAATGCGTGACGTATCATCGCGATCAGGGGCAGCTGCCGGCCTGTTTTTTTCCGGACAAAGTTGAAAGGACCTACGATCGTTCTGTTGAACGGTTCTTGGCTCTGCACCGCAGGAACTGAACTGTTTTTTAGCGGAAGCGGGGAGTTCGGGCGGCGTTTTTCAGCTTTTGAACTGTAAGCGTTAATTAACAAAGGAGCGTGACCATGAAAGTCAATCATCTTCAATGGGCTTGTGTTTTAGCGATTACCGTGGGGCTTGCGTTGGGCGGCCGTGTTGCCCTCGCGGAAGATAACTCTAAGGGCCCTTCGGGTTGGGGGAAGGGCGAAAAAAAAGGATGGCAGGGCGGACAAGTCCCTCCGGGGCTGGCGGATAAGGAAAAACAATTGAAAGACGAAGCCCAAAAAGCGGAAAAGGAAGCCAGGAAAAAGAAAATGGAAGCGGAGAAATCGGCTGAAAAACAGAAAAAGGAGGCCGAGAAGGCGAAGCGGGAAGCTGAAAAAGAAGCCAAGAAAAAACAAAGAGAAGCAGAGAAAGAAGCGGAAAAGGCCAAAAAACTGGCTGAGGAAACTAAAAAACCCGCTTAAGGATCATCGGAAACATAGGAAAAGGCGCTGTCTTTACGGAGACAGCGCCTTTTTTTTGGCCAAAAGATTTTCAAGAACACGTTGATTGGGATACAATACCGCCATGAAACAACCTCAGAAAAAGGCCGTCATTGTCGGGAGCAGCACCGGTATCGGCAGGGCTTTGGCGATCAAGCTTTCAGCGGAAGGCTACGTGGTCGGTTTGGCCGGCCGTTCGCTCGAAAAATTGGAGGCCCTCCAGCGGGAATTGCCGGGGGAAAGCTTCGCCCGCGCGGTCGACCTGCTGGATTCCCGGCACGCGATCCATGAGCTCGGCAATTTGATCATGGAAATGCGCGAGATCGATCTTTTGATCATCAATGCCGGGGTCCTTCATCCGAATGAGGACCTGCGCTGGGACTGGGAAGAGGACATGGTCCGCGTGAACGCGTTGGGGTTCGCGGCCATGGCCAACGTGGCCGTGAGGTATTTTCTCCAGAGGAATCGCGGCTGTATCGTGGGGATCTCGTCGGTCGCGGGGCATCGCGGCAGCGGCCGTTCGCCCGCCTATAACGCCTCCAAGGCCTTCATGATCAATTATATGGAAGGACTGCGTCAGAAGCTTTCCATGACGCCCATCAAAGTCATCGATGTCCGGCCAGGATTCGTGAACACGGACATGCTCCGCGGGCGCAAAGGATTGTTCGGGGTCGTGTCGCCCGAAAAAGCGGCGGAAGATATTTATCGCGGCATCCAAAAAGGGAAACCGATCGTCTATGTGCCGTCCTGGTGGGCCGCGGTGATGTGGTTCTTCAAAAGACTTCCCGAGGGTTTGTATCACTGGGGCTATCGGCGGTACCTCGCCTGGGACACCAAACCGCAAGAGACTTCCTGAGCTGTCATGCGAAAATTGACGCATCCCGAACTTTTAGAACGTCAGAAGGGACGGCGGCAGGAGCCGAAGCTACCGCTCTCGATCCTTCTGAACGATATCCGCAGCCTTTATAACGTTGGCTCTATTTTCAGGACTGCGGACGGGATCGGGGTGGAGAAGATCTGGATCTGCGGCATCACGGGTTTTCCCCCGGACCCCCAGATCTCAAAAACCGCGCTCGGCGCCGAAGAGGAAGTTCCCTGGGAATACCGGAAAGAGGCCTGTTCCGTATTAAGGGAACTCAAGGCCAAGGGCTATCAGATCGTTTTTCTGGAGCAGGTCGCGGGGAGCATGCCTTACCAGGAGTATGAGCCGGCGCCGCCGGTTTGTCTTGTGGTCGGGAATGAAACCATGGGTGTTTCCGGAGAGCTGCTGGGTTTGTGTGACCGGACGATCGAGATCGACATGGCGGGACTGAAGAATTCCCTGAACGTCGCCGTGGCTTTGGGGGTCGTCGGATTTTATCTGAAAGACCGCTTGGGGAAGCTCGCGGCCCAAAAGGGCATGTGAGGAAAAGGGCGGAGCGTATGAGCGTCGGGAAACGAATGCAGGTTTTTTTCAGCGGGACGGTCCAGGGGGTGGGATTTCGTTTCACGGCCGAGCGCCTCGCGCGGCGCTTTCAGGTAACGGGGTTCGTTCGGAACCTTGACGACGGCCGCGTCGAAGTCGTAGCCGAAGGGGAAGAAGACGAATTGACGGGGTTATTGCAGGCCGTCCGGGAGTCCGGCATGAAATATTATATCCGGGACGCCGAAGTCCACTGGTCCGAGGCTCACGAAACATTCACGGGTTTTAAAATCACGTATTAGTTTGATGACCTTGTTTTCTGTTTGTTAGTTTGAACCCGAATAGTTCTTACCCAAAAACGCGAGATTCCGGCCATGGCTGTTTTGAGCATTCTGCTGCGTTTCACTTTCGACAGCTTTAGCCCATCATGAAAGTCGCGGTCTTCGCGGATATTCACGGGAATCTCGAGGCCCTCACGGCCGCGCTGGAATACACGAAGAGGCACGCGCTGTCCCACTTTATGGTGCTCGGCGATTCCGTTGGGTATGGCGCCAATCCCAATGAATGTCTGGAGTGGTCCCTCAATAACGCGGAGCGGCATGTCTTGGGGAACCACGAGGCCGCGCTGATCCACGAAAGGGTACGCTGGAGTTTTACGGATTGGGCGCGTGAAGCGATCGAGTGGACCGCGGAAAGATTGCGGCCCCGACTTCTCCGCGAGATCCGGTCTTTGCCGTACCTTCAGAAGGAGGGGCAGATCACGCTGGCCCACGGGACGCTTCATGATCCCGAGCGGTTTGAATACCTGATGGATCCCGCGGAGGCGCACAGGTCATTCCTGGCGGGTCAAACAGCGTTCGGATTCGTGGGGCATAGTCACGTCCCGTGTTTTTTTGAGGAAAAAGAGGGGACCTTCGGTCATTTGAAGCCGGGAGTCTTTAAACTTAAAAAAGGAGAGCGGTATCTCCTGAATCCAGGAAGTGTCGGACAGCCGCGCGACCGGGACGAGCGTCTTTCTTTCGGGATCTTCGATCCGGAAGAATTAACATTTGAAATCGTCCGTCTCCCTTATGATAATAAGACCGCCGCGCGAAAGATCCTGGGCGAAGGCCTGCCGCAGTTCCTTGCGGACCGGCTGCTCTGAAACGAACGAAGGAGATCATGAATCGCAACGAAGCCGTAAAAAAGATCAAGAAACTTCGGGAAGAGCTTGACCGCCACAATTATCTCTATTACGTGGCGGCGAAGCCGGAGATCACGGACCGCGAATACGACCGCCTGATGCAAGAGCTCGTTGATCTTGAAAGAACCTTCCCGGATCCCACGGCGCCCGGTTCGCCCACTCAACGCGTGGGCGGCGAGCCGTTGAAAGAGTTCCGTACCGTTACGCACGCGGTTCCCATGCTTTCGCTCGACAACACTTATTCCCGCGAAGAGCTGGCGGATTTCGACGGGCGCATCAAAAAAAGTTTGGGGGGAGAACCCTTTTCCTATTTTGCGGAAGAGAAGATCGACGGCGTTTCGATCGCGCTCGTTTACGAGGACGGCCTTTTAAAACTGGGCGCGACACGCGGTGACGGAAAGCAGGGCGATGACATCACCGAAAACATCAAGACCCTCGGGTCGGTCCCTCTCAGGATCCCCGTTCCCGGCAGTCCGTACGCGGGGCCGGTCCCCGGTCTGTTGGAAGTGCGCGGCGAGGCTTACATCTCGAAGGGGCAATTCGAAAAGATCAACGTGGAAAAAGAAAAGAACGGCGAAGAACTTTTTGCCAATCCCCGGAACGCCTGCGCCGGGAGTCTGAAACTTCTCGATCCCAAGCTTGTCGCGGCCCGCAAATTGAACGCATTCATTCACGGGCTCGCGCGGTATGAGGGCAAGGACAAGCCGGCCAGCCAAAGCGAAGCGATGGCGCTTCTTAAAAAACTCGGGTTCAATACCGTCCCGGATTCAAAAAAATGCGCCGGCCTGGACGAAGTTTTCCGCGTCATCGACGGGATCGCGGAAAAGCGGCCGGAGCTTCCCTACGAGATCGACGGCGTGGTCGTGAAGGTGGATTCCTTTGAAGACCAGAGATCACTCGGGATGACGTCCAAGTCCCCGCGCTGGATGATCGCTTACAAATATCAGGCTGAGCGGGCCGAGACGGTGCTGGAGGATATCAAGATCCAGGTCGGACGGACGGGAGTCCTGACGCCGGTGGCCTATTTGAAACCCGTCAGATTGGCGGGGACGACCGTTTCGCGGGCGAGCCTTCATAACCAGGACGAGATCGAGCGGCTGGACGCGAGGGTCGGGGACCACGTGTTCGTCGAGAAAAGCGGGGAGATCATCCCGCAGGTGATTTCGGTGAATCTTGAAAAGAGGAAAGGGAATCCCGCGAAATTCGTGTTCCCAAAACGGTGCCCGGTCTGCGGCGAGGAGGCCGGGAAGCACGGCGAGGAGGTCGCGGTCCGCTGCCTGAACCCGCTGTGTCCCGCGCAGCTCACGGGACTATTGAAACA
>CAIJDY010000099.1 GCA_903819565.1 Candidatus Omnitrophota bacterium
CATTTTTATTCGATGGCCAAAAAACAGGGGCCCGTTGTGCTTCGTGTCCGTATCACAAAAAACAACGCGAAAGTCCCCTCTCTCGTACCGGTTTACCGGAGCGCGGAACTCCAGGAGCGCGAGGCCTATGACACTTTCGGTATTATCTATGAAGGACATCCTGACCTGCGACGCCTTTTCATGTGGGAAGAATTTCAGGGTCATCCCCTGCGCAAGGATTACCAGCCGGAGGATACCGAAGTTCTGGAGGCCGCGGATATCGCATGGTTGGAAGCCCGCGGGATCGAGATTCCCGGTGAGATGAAGGAAAAAGCGAAAACGCTTCAAGCCGCTGGTCAGCGCGCCGTCGCCCAGAAGCCGGAAAAACCACGGAATTAGTCTATGGACACAACAAAAACTCTGATGGATACAGCCGCGACCCAAATGCTCGAGATCAATTTCGGGCCCCAGCATCCGTCCACCCATGGTGTTTTCCGCATGACGGTCCAGCTCGAGGGCGAAAAGATCTGCGGACTGAAACCTGTTTTTGGATACCTGCACCGCAACCACGAGCAGATCGCGGAAAACCTTCCCTACGCGGCGATCATGCCCTATACGGACCGGCTGGATTACGTGAACGCGCTGGCAAACAATTTCGGTTACGCGCTCACGATTGAAAAACTCGCAGGGCTTGAAGTCCCCGAGCGGGCGGAATATATCCGCGTCATCATGGCCGAGCTCGCGCGTATCGTGAACCACATCACGGTCATTGGATTCATGCTCAATGACCTCGGCGCCTTCTTCACCCCGCTTCTTTATGCTTTCCGTGAACGGGAAAGGATCCTCGACCTTTTTGAAGAGATCACAGGTTAGCGCCTGATGAATAATTATTTCCGCTTCGGCGGTGTGAGGCGCGATTTGACGAACACGAACCTCGCTGCCATTCAAAAGATCGTTTCAAAATTCCCGGCATTTCTCGCAGAATTTGAGGCGCTCCTCACGAAAAATGAGATCCTTTGTATGCGTTGCCAAAATATCGGCGTCCTCTCCGGAAAAACTGCGACAAACGCCGGCATCACTGGTCCCGTGCTTCGCGCCTCCGGCGTGAATTACGATATCCGCAAGGTGGATCATTACAGTATTTATGACCGTTTTGATTTCAAGGTCCCGCTCGGAGAAAAGGGCGATGTGTATGACCGTTTTTATGTCCGCGTCCTGGAGATACGCGAAAGCTTAAAGATCCTTGAACAAGCTCTGGCGAAGATCCCGCAGGGAGAGATCATGAACAAGAAGTCTCTTCCCCTGCTCAAAATGCCGCGGGGGTTCAAACCGCCGGTGGGCGAAGCCTATGGCCGCGTCGAATCCCCCAAAGGCGAACTCGGGTTTTATGTCGTTAGCGACGGCACACCGCAGCCGTGGCGCTATCACGTGCGCGCCCCGTCCCTTATCAACTTGACCGTCCTGGAAGAAATGTGCCTCGGCCAAAAGGTCGCGGATGCCATCATCATCCTGGGATCGATCGACATCGTGCTCGGGGAGACGGACCGATGACCCTATTCGGATGGGGTGTTTTCAAAGGCATGATGGTCACGCTCAAGAATTTCCTGACTTCCTATTACCGGAAACCCGACGAAGGCGGTATCTTTACCGTCCAGTACCCGGAAGAACGCGAAAAAGCGATCGAGAATTTCAGAAATTTTCCTTTTCTCGTTTATGACGGAACGCCTGAGAAGATCCGCTGCGTGGCCTGCGGGA
>CAIJDY010000100.1 GCA_903819565.1 Candidatus Omnitrophota bacterium
CAAGCAGCGCAGCCGGCGGTTGTCCAGGAACCCGCTGTCCCTGCAACACAAGCAGCGCAGCCAGCGGTTGCCCCGGAACCCGCTGTCCCTGCAACACAAGTAGCGCAGCCGGCGGTTGCCTCGGAACCCGCTGTCCCTGCAACGCAAGTAGCGCAGCCGGCGGTTGCCCCGGAACTCGCTGTCCCTGCAACACAAGCAGCGCAACCGGCTGTTGCCCAGGAACCTGTTGATCAGACACCATCCGCGGCACAACCCTTGGCGCCTGTTGTGGGGGAAATTGTTACACCAATCCCTAATCCTTACGGTGTCATAGAGGTCAAAGGATATAAATATCCGGTCTATCTCTACGCGCCGAAAGATTACAAGACCGATCGCACTTATTCTTTGATCATGATGGCTCCCGCCGAGTCGGTGAAAGCACAGGAGCAGATTGCTTACTTGACGGGGCTTGCGCAAAGGCGAAGCGTTTTCATTTTATCACCTCACGTGCTTTGGCCGAAGCCGGGAGACACGCCGTATGAGCTGGACAAATGGCTTTTTGAGGTGAAACGGGATATCGTGGAGAGGTTTCCCATCAACCGGAAACGGGTCTACCTTTTCGGGAAAAATTCTGGGGCGCACTATGCTGCTTATTTGGCAACGCAACACCCGCAGGAATTTTCCGCGGTCGCTTTGTTCGGGGAAGCCTGGGACGGCCCTTTTTCCCAATTGATCATACCTTCTTCCGACCCGGTCAAGCAGGTCCCTTTTTATATTGCGTTGAAAACGGGGAGCGATGCCAAGGCCCGGAACCAGGCTTGGTTCGACAGGCTTCAGAAAAAGGGCTATGTACTTTATTTGACGGAATATCCCACGGAAGAAACGCTGAACGATCTGGAATTCAAGAAAACGGCCTACGAGTGGCTTGAAGAAGCGAGTCAAAGCTGGATTGCCGAAGTGGCGAAACGCCACCAGGGATGGAAGGGCCAGCTCAAGAAGGGTTTTCGGGAATTTTTTACGGTTTAAATATTTTCAAAAAGGAACTTGTGAAGCTGACCGGGGCGCAGATCTTAATCCGATGTCTTGAGCAAGAAGGAGTGACGCACGTTTTCGGGCTCCCGGGTGGGGTAATCCTGCCCACGTACGACGTTTTGTACGACTCGAAGATCAAGCTCATCCTGACCAAGCACGAGCAGGGCGCGACGCATATGGCCGACGGCTACGCACGCGCGTCCGGCCGTCCGGGGGTTTGTATCGTGACTTCCGGGCCCGCGGCCACGAACACCGTGACGGGGCTCGCGACCGCCTACATGGATTCCGTGCCGGTCATTTGCATCACTGGGCAAGTGGTCACGAACGTGATTGGGAGCGATGCGTTCCAGGAAGTGGACATCATCGGGATCACGCGTCCTATCACGAAGCATAATTTTCTTATCAAAGACGTCCGCGATATCGCACGTATCGTCCGCGAGGCGTTTCATATCGCCACGACGGGCAAACCGGGCCCCGTGCTGATCGATTTTCCGGTGGACGTGAGCCGCGCGGTCACGAACTTCGTGTGGCCGAAAGACGTGTTTATTCGCAGTTACCAGCCGGACGCGGAAGCTCCCGGGGTGGAAGAACAGATCCGTAAGGCCGCGGAATTGATCCGGGCGAGCAAGCAGCCGTGCCTTTACGTGGGCGGAGGCGCGATCATTTCAGGCGCGGAAAAACAGGTTCGGGAATTTGTGGAAAAGACGGGCATTCCGGTCACCACGACCATTTTGGGTCTCGGCGTTTTTCCGGAAACCCATCCGTCTTCCTTGCGCATGCTGGGGATGCACGGGACGCACTACGCGAACTATTCGGTCCAGAATTCCGATGTCCTGATCGCCGTGGGGGCGCGGTTCGATGACCGGGTGACCGGGAACGTCGCGAAATTCGCGCCGCGGGCCAAGATCATCCACATCGACATCGATCCGGCGTCGATCTCCAAGACGGTCCGTGTGGATGTGCCGATTGTCAGCGATGTCAAAAAAGCGATGCAGCAGTTGCTGCCGCTCGTTGCGGACAAACGCGACGTTATGCGGCCGTGGCTTGCACAAATCGAAGAATGGAAAAAGAAATTTCCGATGAAATACAGCGCGGCGGGGAACAAGATCCACCCGTCCTATGTGATCGAGCAGATCGGGGAATTGACGGATCATCGGGCCATCGTGGTGACGGGCGTGGGCCAGCATCAGATGTGGACCGCCCAATGGTACAAGTTTGTCAAACCGCGGAGCATGCTGACTTCCGGCGGTCTCGGGACTATGGGCTACGGGTTGCCCGCGGCGATCGGGGCGCAGCTCGGCATGCCGCGAGAAACCGTGATCTGCATCGAAGGGGACGGCTCGTTCCAGATGACCATGACCGAACTCGCGACGGCGGCTTCCCAGAAGGTTCCGGTCAAGGTGTTCATCATGGACAACGGCTATTATGGCATGGTGCGCCAGTGGCAGCAGCTTTTTTACAAACGGCGTTATTCGGGTTCCGTGATCGGACCGACCAATCCGGACTTCATGAAATTGGTGGGGGCTTACGGTATTTTGGGGATCAAGATGAAGCAAAAGAAGGACGTCGTCCCGGTGATTAAAAAGGCGCTCGCGCACAAAGGGCCGGTGATCGTCCAGTGCGTGGTCTCGCGCGAAGAGAACGTTTATCCGATGGTCGCCGCGGGGAGCGCGCTGGACCAGATCATGGATATGGCTTGAAGCGGCTGTAAGAGGTAAGCGGTAAGCCGTAAAAAACTTACCGCTGATTCCTTATCACTTATCACTCAGGAAAGGAGTTATCTATGAAACATACGATTTCAGTACTGGTGGAAAACCATTTCGGGGTGTTGGCGCGCGTGGCCGGTCTTTTTTCGGCGCGCGGGTTCAACATCGACAGCCTTGCCGTCGGGGAAACACAGGACCCCGAGGTTTCGCGCATGACTGTCATTGCCCAGGGGGACGACCGGATCGTCGAGCAGATCATGAAGCAGCTGAATAAGCTGGTGGACGTGATCTGCGTTGAGGACCTCACGGCCAAGGATATTATCGAGCGGGAGCTTGTCCTGATCAAGATCGGGGCCAACGCGACGAACCGCAACGATATCATGCACGTCGTGAACACGTTCCGCGCGAAGATCGTGGACGTGAATCCCGAGTCGATGACGATCGAGGTGACGGGCAGCGAAGGGAAAGTCGACGCGATGCTCGAGCTGCTGCGTCCTTTTAATCTCCGTGAAGTGGTGAGGACGGGGCAGATCGCGATGGCCCGGAGGGACGCGATCAAATCGCCCTGCAAAACCGCAGCCGCGAAGAAAACTAAAAACAAAAAGAAATAAATAACCCCAATTCTCGATTCGAGAGAAACGAAAGGAAAAGAACATGGCGGTAAAAATTTATTACGATAAGGACGCGGATCTCAATCTTCTCAAGGGCAAAAAGGTCGCTATCATCGGTTACGGGATCCAGGGACGCGGGCAAGGTCTCAATCTCCGGGATTCCGGCGTGAACGTGATCGTGTCGGAAGTCCAAGGGACGCCGAACTATGAAATCGCGGTCAAAGACGGTTTCAAGCCCGTGGCCGCGAGCGAGGCCGCGCAGCAGGCGGACATCATCCAGATCCTGACGCAGGACCACCTTCAGGCGGAGATCTATGAAAAGCATATCGCTCCGAACATGAAGGCCGGAAAATCGCTTTGTTTTTCGCACGGGTTTAATATTCATTTCAAGTATATCAAGCCCGCCAAGGACATCGATGTGTTCATGGTGGCGCCGAAGGGGCCGGGGTCGCTCGTGCGCTCCCAGTTCGTGGAAGGCGGCGGCGTGCCGTGCCTGGTCGCGGTCCAGCAGAATCCGAGCGGCAAGGCGCTCCAGATCGGTCTGGCCTACGCCAAAGCGATCGGCGGAACGCGCGCGGGCGTGATCGAGACGACGTTCAAGGAAGAGACCGAGACGGATCTTTTCGGCGAACAGGCCGTTCTTTGCGGCGGTCTGAGCGAATTGATCACGGCAGGGTTCGATACGCTGGTCGAGGCGGGATACCAGCCGGAGATGGCGTATTTTGAATGCCTGCATGAAGTGAAGCTCATTGTGGACGCGATGTTCGTGCACGGGATCTCCGGTATGTACCGACGCGTGTCCGATACCGCGGAATACGGCGGGTACAGCCGCGGGCCGCGCGTGATCACCAAGGCGACGCGCAAGGAAATGAAAAAGATGCTCAAGGAAGTGGTCTCGGGCAAGTTCGCGAAGGAATGGATGGCCGAGAACCAGAAGGGGCGTCCGAATTTCAAGAAGTTCCGCGAACAAGGGGACAAACACCTGATCGAAAAGACCGGGGCCCAGTTGCGCAAGATGATGGAGTTCATCAACAAAAAATGACGTTTTTTTCACGTCATCCCCGAATGTTTTTATCGGGGATCTGGATTCTCGCACTGAACAACCGATCAAATTTATCGGAAGTTTAGTGCGGTACTAGCTGCCCATGAAATTCGGATGAGAGCCAGTGCCGCTTAAAATCCGCGGGAATGACAAGCAGGGAAAAATGACGCAGCAACGGAAGATCCACATATTCGATACGACGTTAAGAGACGGGGAGCAATCGCCGGGGGCCTCCCTCACGCCCGACGAGAAGCTGAAGATCGCCCGTTTGCTCGAGCGGCTCAATGTCGATGTGATCGAAGCGGGTTTCCCGGCGTCTTCTCCGGGAGAAATGGAAGCGGTCGACATGATCGCCGCGAATGTCCGCAGGCCGGTGATCTGCGGTCTCTCGCGCATGATCCCGCGGGATATCGATGCCTGCCGCCAGGCGCTCGAGCGGGCGGCGAAGAAGCGGCTGCATGTGTTCCTCGCGACTTCCCAGATCCACCGCGATTTCAAGCTCAAGAAGGACAAAAAAGAGATCCTGGCGATGGCGGTGAAAAATATCCGGTACGCCGCCCAGGATTTCAAACAGATCGAATTTTCTCCTGAGGACGCCTCGCGCACGGAGCATGATTTTTTGGTGCAGATCGTGCGGGCTGCGATCGACGCCGGCGCGACCTCAATCAATATCCCGGACACGGTCGGCTACGCGATCCCCGAGGAGTTCGGCGACCTGATCCATCTTTTGGTCCGTAAGAACCCCGCGCTCGGAAAAAAAGTCGTGCTGTCCGTCCATTGCCATAACGATCTCGGTCTCGCGACCTCCAATTCGCTGGCGGCGGTCCTGGCCGGCGCCAATCAGGTGGAGTGTACGGTCAACGGGATCGGGGAACGCGCGGGGAACGCGTCGCTTGAAGAGATCGTCATGACGATCGATACGCGCAAGGATTTCATGCATTGCACCACGGACGTTAAACTTTCCGAGATCACAAAGGCTTCGAGGCTTGTGTCCCACCTGACGGGTATGGCCGTTCAGCCGAACAAGGCGATCGTGGGAAGGAACGCCTTCTGGCACGCTTCTGGCATCCATCAGGACGGGGTGCTCAAGAAACGCCAGACCTACGAGATCATGGACCCCAAAAAGATCGGCCTTTCCGGAAGCCAATTGATGCTCGGGAAGCTTTCCGGCAAGCACGCTTTCGAAGTGCGCGTTAAGAAATTAGGATTTCAGCTAGCGGCCGAGGAACTCGACCAGGCGTTCGTCCGCTTCAAAAAGCTGGCGGACAAGAAAAAATATATTTTTGACGAGGACCTTGAGGCGATCCTGCAGGACGAGATCGCGAAGATTCCCGAGACCTGGAAGCTGGCGTCCATGAAAGTGGTCTCCGAGACCGGCAAACAGCCTTCCGCCGGGATCAGTCTGTCCTACGAAGGACAGGTCAAAGAGGCCGTCTCCACGGGGGACGGTCCGGTGGATGCCTGCTACAAGGCGATCGAGAAGATCGTGCATTCCGAAGCGCGCCTCATCCATTACGGTTTGCAGTCGGTCACGGGTGGCAAGGACGCTCTCGGCGAAGTGCTTGTGAAGCTTGAGATCGGCGGCAAAGAGGTCACCGGGCGGGGGACGAGCACGGACATCATCGAAGCCAGTGTGCGCGCCTATCTTTTTGCTCTGAATAAAATCTCGGCGAATCCACAGCGGTCGGGGGATCAGCCTTCCCCGGTGTAAAGAAGTCCGATTTTTGTCCCGCTCTAGCGATCCGAAAAGTTCAAGGGACTGGGAGCTGCGAATTAGGATGACGGCATCAAAAGTTTCTTCCTTCGGTCGTGGAGCGCCCGCACGGGACGCAAAGTTCGAACTCTTCGGGCTCTTCGGCTATCCTCTCTCCCATACGCTTTCTCCCGCGATGCATGAAGCCGCGTTCTCAGACCTCGGGATCGCCGCCCATTATCTTGTTCTCGAGCTTGCACCGCCCGCCTTTCGAAAGCTCATGTCCCGCAGTTCCGGGCTCCTGCTTTCCGGGTACAATGTTACGGTTCCCTACAAAGAGACGGTCTTGAAGTACCTGAACAAGGTCAGTCCCGAAGCGCGCGCGATCGGCGCGGTGAACACTGTTTACCGCCGCGGCGGGAAATGGGTGGGAACGAACACGGACATGGAAGGTTTTCTCCTGACCCTTGCCAAGGACGGAAAATTCCGGCCGGCCGGAAAGAAAGCGGTGGTTCTGGGCGCTGGCGGCGCGGCGCGGGCCGTGGTCTACGGTCTTTCGCAGGAAGGGGTGAAGGAGCTTTTGATCGCGGATTGCGTTCCCGGGAAAGCCGGAAAGATCGTGCGGGACATGCAAAAACAATTCCCAAGGGTGCTTTATCGCGCCGTCGCCGCGGGCATTCCTCCCATCAAGGATGCAATCAAAGAAGCCGATATCATCACGAACGCGACGCCGCTCGGACTTAAGGAAAAAGACCCACGGGTGGTCCCGGAGGATTGGATCCCGGAAGGGCGCGCCGGAAAAAAGTTTTTTATGGACCTGATCTATAACCCCGCGGAGACCCCTTTTTTGAGGGCCGCGCGGCGGAAGGGGCACTGTACCCTGAACGGTCTCGGGATGTTGCTTTATCAGGGGGTGCGGGCCTTCGAATACTGGACCGGAAGAAAGGCGCCGGTCGTTGTCATGCGGCAGGCGCTGCTCCAGGCCCTCAGGGGGAAAAGGAAGATGAAATGAATTCGGACCTTATGGCTTCTTTGTTTGTTTTTTTGTTCGGGGCGGTGGTCGGCAGCTTTTTAAACGTCTGCATCCACCGGATGCCGCGCGAGATCTCGATCGTGACGCCGCGTTCCACCTGTCCGAACTGCAAGGCGTTGATCCCCTGGTACTGGAATATCCCCCTCGTGAGTTTTTTGTGGCTCCGCGGGAAATGCGGCCGTTGCAAGAGACCCATCAGCGTTCGCTACTTTCTCATTGAGGTTGTGAACGGCATCTTTTGGTGGTTCCTCTGGAGGCAGTACGGCTTTTCCGTCGAGTTTTTGACAAGCCTGGTCTTTTTTTCCATGCTGATCGTTGTGATCGTCACGGATTTTGAGACGGGCCTGATCCCGGATCAGATCACGATCCCGGGCATGGTCGCCGGCCTTTTTTTCAGTTTGGTCGGTCACGAGCATTTTCTTCAGGCGGTGTGGTACCAGCGGCTGTTGGCGTCAGCGCTGGGGCTTTTGGGAGGCGGGGCGATCCTTCTTGTGACCGGGTGGTTCGGCAAATGGGTCTTCCGCAAGGACAGCATGGGCGGAGGCGACGTAAAACTTCTGGCCATGATCGGCGCTTTCATCGGTCTGAAAAATGTGCTTCTGGTGTTTTTTCTGGCGCCATTCCCGGCATTGCCGCTCGCCCTGTGGCAGCGCTTTGTGAAAAAAGAAGAGACGATCCCGTTCGGCCCCTTTCTTGCGTTGGCGGGTGCGTTGCTTTTCATGTACGCGGGCCCTATTCAAAACTTTATCGCTCGATTATACGGAGTCTGACATGCTCAATTACATTACGGCGGGAGAATCTCACGGCCGTTATCTGACCGCGATCCTGGAGGGTTTCCCGAGCGGATTGCCCCTCGATCTTGATTTTATCAACGTGGAATTACGCCGCCGCCAGTCGGGGTACGGCCGGGGCGACCGCCAGAAGATCGAGGCGGATTGCGTGGAGATCACCGGAGGGATGATCAGAAAGGTCACGACCGGGGCGCCCCTGGGGTTTTTGTTGACCAATAAAGACTGCACGATCGACCAGATGCCGGAGTTGCATTGCCCGCGGCCGGGACACGCGGACCTCGCCGGCGCTTTGAAATACGATCAGGGGATCCGCGCGATTCTGGAACGTTCGAGCGCCCGAGAAACCGCAACGCGCGTGGCGGTCGGTGCGGTTTGTAAGCTGTTTCTGAAGAAATGCGGCGTTGAGATTGCGGGGCACGTCCTCCAGATCGGGCAAGCAAGAATTCCCGTGGGAGCACTTACAGTGAAAGATATTCGCCAGGGAGTCAAGGGATCGCCGGTGAACTGCGTTTGCAGAAAAACGGAAGCGGTGATGATCCGGATGATCGATAGGGCCCGGAAGAACGGCGATTCGCTCGGCGGGAAATACGAGATCCGCGCCGTCGGCCTTCCCATCGGGCTCGGCTCCTACGTTCATTACGCGCGAAAATTGGATGCCCGGCTCGCGATGTTGCTTATGGGACAGCAGTCCGTGAAGGCGGTCGAGGTCGGGGACGGGGTGGCGCTGGCGGGCGTTTTGGGTTCCGAGGCGCATGACGCGATCTTCCACAGCATGGCCCGCGGGTATCACCATAAAACGAACCATGCCGGCGGCCTTGAGGGCGGCATGACGAACGGCGAGGATTTGATCGTGCGCGTGACCATGAAGCCCATTTCGACGCTCGCGAAACCGCTCGCTTCCGTGAACATGAAAACCCGGAAGAGCGCAAAAGCCGATTTTGAACGCAGCGATGTCTGCGCGGTCCCGGCTGGCAGTGTGATCGGAGAGGCGCTCGTGGCCTATGGCCTGGCGGATGCCTTTCTCGAAAAATTCGGCGGGGATTCAATCGCGGAGGTCCGGCGTAACTATGAAGGCTATTTAAAGCGCGTCCGTGCCTAGACCTCTTTCGCTATGTTGGGAGCTCCACGCTTCTTGAAGTTTATTTTATGAACGGTCCGCGGACCTTTGAAACCCAATGAAAAACGGCATCGGCAATGTTTATCTGATCGGAATGATGGGCTCCGGCAAAAGCGTGACCGGCAGGGCCTTGGCGGCGATGTGGGACGCGGCGTTCGTGGACCTCGACAGCGAGATCGAAAAAACAGAAGGACGGACCATTCCCGAGATTTTCGCCCGGTCCGGCGAAGCCCGTTTCCGTGACGTCGAATCCGAGGTCCTCGAAGCTTTTTCCGGGAAAACCCATCAAGTGATCGCGACCGGCGGCGGGATCATCCTGCGTCCGGGGAACGTCCGGCGCATGAAGGAGACGGGGACGGTTGTCTTGCTGGCAGCCTCAGCGAAAACTTTGTGGCAACGGCTCCAGTATTCCAAGGGCCGGCCGCTTCTCAATAAACCCGACCCTTTCGGCACGTTGACGCAGATCCTGAACGACCGGGAACTCCTCTACAATAAGGCATGCCACGTCGCGGTCCCGACGGACGGCAGGAGCGCGGAAGATGTCGCGCGCGAGATCGAGAAAGTGGTAAAATCCCTCTGATGAAAACCCTGACGGTTAGAAGCTCAAGAGGTTATTATAAGATCTGCGTGGGCAGGGACTTCCTCGCTCGGAGCGGGACGCTTGTGGCGGGAGTGTTTGAACCGCGCGCCAAACTCATGATCGTTTCCCAGAAGAACCTCGTTTCCTGTTTCAGACCGCTCATCGCTTCCCTTAAGCAGAAAGGATTTGAGGTTTCTACTCACATGCTTCCGCGCGGGGAGATCGCGAAATCCGAAAGAGAACTGTTCCGGCTATCCCACGCGCTTCTTGCCAACGGTTTTGAGCGCAAGGACGGTATTGTGGCGGTGGGGGGCGGGGTGGTGAGCGATCTCGCGGGGTTCACCGCGGCGGTTTATTTGCGCGGGATCCGGTACGTGAACGTCGCGACCACTTTGCTGGCGCAGGTCGACAGCGCCATCGGCGGAAAGACCGCGATCGATCTGAAGGAAGGGAAGAACTTGATGGGGGCTTTTCATCCGTCCGCGCTCGTAATTGCCGATGTCGCGGTCCTCAAGTCCCTTCCGACCCGCGAGCTTTGCGCCTCGCTCGGGGAGGTCGTGAAATACGGCGTGATCCGGAGCCCGGAGCTCTTCGATCTTCTTGAGAAGAAGGGCAAGGCAGTTCTCCGCAAAGACCTCGCAGTCCTCGAAAAGATCGTGACGATTGCAGCCGGGATCAAGGCGGAGGTGGTCAGCCGCGACGAATTCGAGACCAAGGGCGAGCGCATGATCCTTAACTACGGGCACACGTTCGGGCACGGCGTGGAAGGAGCCCTGCGCTACGGACGGGTCGTGCACGGGGAGGCCGTCGCGATCGGGATGATGATGGCGGCGC
>CAIJDY010000101.1 GCA_903819565.1 Candidatus Omnitrophota bacterium
CGCCCTCTGCTCATCGCGACTCAAATGGTGCGCCGGTTCCTGGACAAGAAAAAACCATCCGGGAAAAAAACCGCCGACACCGCCGCGGCCGGAATGCCCGCCGTGGGACAGGCCCTTTTGTTTGAAGTTGTCGCGCAGGCGCCGGTCACGGGAGTTCCGCAAACGAAGGAAGAGCTTGTCGCGAGGGCCCTCGATCAGCTTTCAAAGGCCGAAAGCGGACTTGCCGTTTCGGACAAGGTCCTCTCTTTCTCGAACATTTACGCCGTCCGCTATGTCCGCGAGCGCTCCCTCGGAAAAGATCACGCCGCCGGAGAACGGGACGCTTTTTACGGTACATTCCGGGAACTACAGCCTGTTTTCATGACCTCGCCGATCGCGGCGACCACGGAAGGTCCCGCGCGGCTGGACCTCTGGTGGCAGACATTGCGCCAGCTTCTCATAGAAGAGAAAGAAGGCGATCTTTTCACCCGGGCCAGCGTGCCCTCCGGCATTCCACAACAATTCCTTTCCGCCCCCGCGACTCCGGCCGCGCGCTCGGAAGTCCGCGATGACGCCGAGGAGCTTTCACCGCGCGAGCGCCTCTGGAATAAACGCAAAGGCGACATCAGGAAGAGCTTGAATGCCCTGGACTCTTATGTGACGACCATCAATCGGCTGAATAAAGAGCTCGAGAGCGAAGGAAAGGGGCCGGGCCTGCTTTCCCGCTGGCTGTTTGAAGTGAGTCGGGATTCGGAGGTTTTTCGCGGACGCGTTTCGGATTATTATGAAGCCCTTCGCGAGCTATCGAAGCAGGGCGAGGAGGGGAGCGAGTGGGATGTCGCCTTCAAGGTCATCGAGAATATGGGGGTCGGCCATATCGTGGCGATCACGCCCGAGATCTATCCCTGGTCGATCGGAGGCGGCATGGCGCAGGTGCTGGACGGCCTGCCCCGGGCGCTCGCCAAGAACGGCGCCGAGCTTACCGTCATTACCTTCCTTTATAACGAATCGCAGGGCAAGAAGCACAAGAGCGCGGCCGATCTTCTCCGGGACGGGGTTGAGATCGACGGAAAAATAGTCCCCCTTGAAGATACCGGGAAGCGGATCGCGGTCCCGTTCGGTCCGACGGTCCATACCGTAGGGCATTATGACGTGACCCGCGCGCATACGGAAATGGTGGATGTCTACCGGGCCCGGAACGGCGGCGTGACCGTCTATTTTCTGAACCACCCGTGGCTGACGAACCGGCTGTACCCGAGCGTCGCCTCCTCCGAACAATTGAAGCGCTCGATCCTTCTGTCGCGGGGCAGTCTCGAAGTGATGCGGGAGTTCGATCTGTACCCGGACAATATGCTCGCGAACGACTGGATGGCGGCGCCCACTTTCGGGATCCTCAAGGGAGACACTTATTACGGGATCACCGACTATCGCAGGGACGAGCACTTTTACGATGCCCAGACGGGTTTTGTACCCAAGCTGGGTTACGATATTCACAATCTAGGGCGCGATTATCAGGCCCGCTTTTACGCGGTGGAGAACCAGGTCGATCTCTGGCCGCTTTTCCTGTTGCAGGGGCAGCATTATATGGGATTTTCCAACCGCGAAGGCGAAGACTGGAACCACCCGAAACGATTCAATCTGGTGCGGGGGGGGATCGTTCACTCCAACTTTGTGCTGACCGTCAGCCCGAGTTATGCCCGCGAGATCCTCACCTGGCAAAAGGGGAACGGACTTCACGAGGACTTCTATGATAAGGGCAAGATCTACGGGATCAGTAACGGGGTCAATGTCAAATCCCTGAGGTCCGAATATACCCTTCTGGGAGGAGGCACGGATCCGACGAGACAACCCGTGGGCCCTTTCGTTCAGGAACTTCAGGGGTACAAGTCTCTGGCGCGGCACGAAGTCCAAAGCTGGAATAAATTGAAAGTCATGGACGACGCCATTTTTATGTCGTTCGTCGGCCGCATATCGAACCAAAAAGGGGTCGGGCTCATCGCGGAGCAGGCAAAAAATTTCCTGGATATGGACGATCGCATTCAGCTATTGATCGCGGGGCCGATCGCGGAAGGCGATGACGAGGCCTATTGGCTGATGGACGCGATCCGCTGGCTGGAAAGTAACCAAAAATATGCGGGGAGGGTCCGGGGGATCTTTGAGATGGTCGCTTTTCGCGAAACGCTGAGGATCCTTCTCGCAAGCAAGCTGTTTTTGATGCCGTCGAAGTACGAACCGGGCGGCCTGACGCAGCTGGAGTCGCTCGGGGGCGGAACCGGGGTCGTCGCTCATGAAGTGGGTGGGATCGCGGACACGTTGAAAGAGTTTGACGCGCACAGGGGGATCGGAGACGCGTTCTTCTTCAATGAATTCACGGGGCAGGCGTTCCTGGGCGCGGCGGCCCGGGGGGTGCAGGCGGTCAGGAGCAGTTCCCAGGGGAAAATGATCATGGTGCAGGCCGCCACGGCACCGCATGACTGGGGCGATAAGGTGCCAGCCTACGTCAGTATGTTCCAGAATGAAGCGGGTGTTTATAATTATGACTACCCGCATCTCAGGGAAAAAGTTAAAGAGCTGGATAAGATCATCGCGTATCCTGACGGCGGGAAACATTCCGAGAAGCGGTCGGAGGTGAGGGAAGTCCGGGGCGGAGGAAATGTACAAAGTCTGCCCGCCGTCGTTGTCAGCCCGGCCGCGAAACCTGCGGTTTCGTCCGCCGCGACCGATAAAGGTGTCTCGCGGTCGGAACTGCGCGCCGGCCGGATGGTGCAGGCGATGCGGAAGAACGCGCAGCCGGCGGCGGTGTTCCTGGACGCGGAAGATTTTCCCGGCCTCTCACCGGCGCAGAAGAAAGAATTTTTGATCGTGGCGCTTTCGAGCAAGGCGCTTCAGATCGTCGTCTATAATGAACGCGGCCAGGTTCAGGATGAGGAGTTTCAGGCCCTGCTGAAGCTGGATCGCGTGACGCGCACCGACCGGGACCTCAGTCAGACGCTTCAGAGCTACTCTCGTCCCGGTGTGCCGGCCATTCACTTGTCTAAAAATGTCCTTCCTTCGCAGACGCTGGTCCAGGGATACCGAAAGAAAGTCGCGTTCTTCAGGGAAAGCGGGCAGAAGAGCGGGACGCTCGCGACCGCGCTTCTTTGGGCCGTCTCCGGCGGGGAAGCGATCCATGTCGCCGGTGTCAGTCAGGAAGACGGCTTCTGGACCGTCGCCGACGCGCTGCTCGATTCGCTCCAGCGCTCCTTTGAAAGTGATCTCGCCATTTCCGTCGCCGCCTAACCTCCTCTGCATCCTATAACCCGTCCAACCCCGGGGGTTGGAATTTGGTTGAAATATTACCAAAAAGCATACAATATATGAATAATAACCAATCCAACCCCCGGGGTTGGATTGGTGCACTAAATTCAGAACTCAAGGGTGGGAGGCGCTAAAACGGTATGAGGCGAAAGGTTCCCCTGGTCACAGGGGAGGTCTATCACGTGTTTTCGAAAAGCATTGCGGGATTCAGGATCTTCAACTCCGATCCGGATTACCGGAGAATGCTGTGCGGCGTTTTGTTTTTCAAGATTCCAAATCCTCAGACGACTCTTTCATGGCTTCTCCGGAACGGTCCGAAGCGCATCGAAGAGAACGCCACGACTCTCTCGGCAGGTCAGAGAGTCCAGCTAATCGCCTATTGCATTATGCAGACCCATTTCCATTTACTCCTCCGTCAAACAGAGGATCACGGCATTTCAACCTATATGGGAGAGCTTCAGAACAGTTATGCCCGATATTTTAATATTAAGTACAAACGGAAAGGACATCTTTGGGAGTCCGCTTTCTGCAACGTCCACGTCTCGAGCGATGAGCAGGCTTTGCATGTAACCCGCTACATTCACCTGAATCCGGTCACGGCGTACCTTGCCGGAACGCCCGGGGAGTGGCAATATTCATCCTACCTTGAGTATATGAGCGAGGCAGGCCACTATGCGGGTTTCTGCGACCTGACTCGATTCCCGACCCTCAGCCCGGAGCAATATTCGAAATTTGTCGCTGACCTGATCGCGCATCAACGAATGCTCGCCGACCACAAAAGACTGGTTCTCGACGACCCTTTGGCACCGTAATTGTCAAATCTCCTGACCAAGTTCAACCTCCGGGGTTGACCAGGGGAGGTGCTAGTTTTTGCTAGGGCATGTTTTTCTGTGCATCCCAAGACTTAAAAATGAGGGAATCGGGTCATCAATTAAAAGTATTTACCGACGAATCGTTTCGATGCGCGCGCCGGAATATTCACTCATTTTTCATGCCAAAAATTTGCAATAAATAAGAACACGTGTTACCTTTCCCCCATTACTTGGTTTGTTAGCGAATTTATCCCGCCTTCGCAGAAAACCTGTCCGTTAGGATAGGGATGAATGCGAGGGATAATCCCGCCGCAGTATGGCGTGGATGCTTTATAAACTAAACGGAACGTTGAAATAATGTTTTCTATAAACCAACGAAAAGGACGGGCCACTTAATGAACCAGCGCCACCCCACCATGAAGTTGATCGCTTCCACCGTCGTATTTACTTTCTTTGTTACCAGCCTCGGCATCACCCCTGAAACCTTCGCGGCCACCGGTGTGCCTGCCGCAGGAGAAGTGTCTTCATTTTCAGCCGGTATCCTTCAAGTTCCGGCCGAACTCGGCCAGGTGACGGACACAATTAAAGGCGACCCGAAAGCCCCGGCCTTCATTCATATCCAGTCCGCTCACGGAAATTATCAGGCTGAAAAGAACATCGAGAAACTCCTCGGCTATATCGAAAAGAACTCCTCGGTCAAGACGGTGCTTCTCGAAGGCGCCGCCGGCAAGCTCCGGCCTGAGATCTTCAGACTTTTCCCCGGCAATCCCGATTTCAATTCCAAAGTTATGGATAAGCTTGTTCAGGAAGGGTATATCACCGGCCCCGAATCCTTTTTGATAGGTTCCTCCAGCAAAACCGAAGGATGGGGTATCGAGAACCTCGACAGCTACAAGAAAGACCGCGAAGCATTCATCAGCGTCGTGAAGAAAGAAAAGACCGCCGAGAAAACTATTGCCTCACTCCGCGCTTCGATCGACAAAAAGTTCTCCGCGAAGCTCAATAAAGATCTCCTCAATATTGTCCGTCAGGAAGAAGCGTTCGGCTCCGGGACCGTTTCTTTCGAAGGATGGCTCAAGACGCTTGGCGAAGCCAGCAAGAAACACCTCAAAACCGACCTTTCCGACGCCTATTATCAGGACCAGTATCCATTCCTCATCCGCTATTTCCGCCTGCAGGCAATCGGATCCAAGATCGACAGCGAAAAGGCGCAAAACGAGGCCGCATCCTTTCTGAATGAGCTTGCGCGCCGAAAAATCTCAGGAGATGTCCTCGGACTTTTCAGGCAGGAGATTGGAGGGCGGAAGGCGGAGGGCGATAAGCCGGTTTCTGCGCCATCCGCCATCCGTCATCCTCGGCGAATGGTTATTCGCCCATGCGTCACGCCTTCGACGCCGCGTTCGACAAACTCCCCAAAGATTTCTCGATGACTCAGTGGCCGAACTGGACCCTGTACGCCCAGCACGTCATTTTGATGCAGGAACTGGAAGGGAAGGGGCTTCACGAAGAAACCCTCAGCCTTAAAGACAAGATTCAGGAAGCCTTGGCCAAGACTCCGGCCGAGAAAGAATATCTCGTCGCTTCGAGGCAGCTTTATTTGCTCAGACGGCTATTTTCGCTGGAACTTACGAGAGCGGAGTACGAGGAACTACTTGTACAGCAAGAAACCCTAAATACTAAACACGAAACTCTAAACAAATCCCAAGCCAAAAATTCCAAGGACTCAAACCAAAGTGTTTTGAATTTGGAGCCTTCAGATTTGAAAATTGTTTCGGATTTAGGGTTTAGGATTTCGAGTTTGGAAGCGCAGAAAGTCTACCAGTCAGCCATGTCTTTCTACTCCGTCGCCGTCGACCGCGAAAACAAGATGTTCGAAAATGCCCTGAAGGAAATGAGCTCCGCCAAGCAGCAGCGCGCCGTGATCGTGACCGGCGGATTCCACGCCGACGGTCTCAAGAAGCTCGCCGCGTCAAAGAATTGTTCCTACATCCAGATCACTCCGCGCATCAACGAAGTCACCAAGCGCGATCAGGAGATCTATCTTCGCTCAATTCTCGGGACTCGGGGCTCGGGACTCGATGAAACAAGGAATCCAAACAAGTCCCTAGTCCCTAGTGACGAGTCCGGTGACGTCGCAACGTCACAAATGAGCGCTCTTCTCGGCCTCGTCGATCGCGTCCAGCGTGAAGCCGTCACCGGCGCCGCCGCGACCAAGACTTGGGCCAACGATGTCCGCGCTCTTATTCTTGGCATGATCAATTCGGAAGACGTTTCTTCTCGCGCTCGCCTTAATCTCGCTTTTGCAAAATCTGTTTTTGGTTCTCCGACAACTGCCTTAATTCCGGCAGCGCTACGCTCCGAAGCCCGTCTACAGCCAGCTTCCGACGGGCAGATCCGCCTGACGTCTATCAACAATAAACCCGCCAAGAAGACGGGATTCTTTAGAGTCGGCAGGATGTTGTTCTTCGCAGGGCTTGCCATTGCCATCGCGGCGATCGTGTATACGAAGGAGCCGGGGACGACAGTGGTGGTGCCCGGGATGCCGCCCATTGTTTTAAATGTGGATTCCCGGTTTATGAAAGCCGGAGAAAAACCCGGTTCCGGGATCCTTTGTCCGCCTGAGTGGGCAGCTTCGTCGAAGAAGGTCTATGTGGGCGACTACAACAAGGTCCTGAAATACGCGGGCGTCAGTATCCAGGTCAAGAAGCCGTCGAATCTCTCTGAGATAACGCTTCTCGTGAACAATCAATCGGGGAAAGCGCTTAAGATCAACAAGTATGAGATTCTCGGGTACGACGACCGGAACAATGTCGTGGTCAATTTTGCCGAAGAGCCTATGCAAAGGTTCAAGGCCGGCGCGACGGAAGAGTTAAGTCTGTATTACGACTTCGGTCCTATGACGGGCCTTGTGGGTTCCATGAAGGGGATCCCGGAAGGCGTTGTGGTCCATGTCGTGCGGGAAGACGGGAAAAACGCCGTTTTTATTTTCGTCGGGATGCAGCAATTTTTTGAAGAGGGAATAAAAGCTCTTGAAAGTGGGAAAAAATCTTCCGGTTCGCGCTCCGAAATGCGCGGGAGCCTTGCGCCTAAATTGATCCTCATCGCGGCGATCGGGTTGTTGTCCCTGGCGACCGTTGTCGCCCAATCCGCCAAGACCTCGACCGGTACCGTGACGCAGGAAAAGGTAAATGTCGACAGCGCGGCCGTGTATGCGGCGCGATATCAGGCATTACTGCAAACAAATCCTGACTCCCTGCTCCAGTTTTTGAACAGTTTGCCCCGCGGCGCGGAGGCGAAGTTGGGGGATGCCACCTACTTTATCGAGAAGCAAACGCCCTGGGCCAAAGTCGGCGCCTTGTACGGAGCGCCTGTGGCCGGAAGCGTCGGTCAGTCAGCGTCCTTGACGGCGGAAGGCTACGCGAGCGTCTTAAAGACCGCAAGCCCCTACGAAATGTTCTCCTTTTTGCGCCGTCTGCCCGGCGGAGCCGCGGCGAAACTGGGCGATGCCACGTATTTCGTCGAGCACCGGACGCCCTGGGCCGACGTTGCCAAACAATTCGACGCCGCAAGCGTCAAGGGGAAGTCGCGTTCGGAAATGAGATTGTCCGCGCAGGAAAAGCAATTCCAGAAGGCGATGTCGGATCTGCAGACCAAGTGGTGGGATGGCAGGTTTAATAGTAAGGGTATGGATCGTAAAAGATATGCGATCTTAGCTCTTGCTGAATTCAAAGATCCTCGTTCTGTTCCCGCCTTGATTGAGGTGGTGCTCGATAAGGGTGGATTTTTTGAAGGCCCTGGTTCTGGCATACCTCGAATAGAAGCAGTGCAGATACTTGATTCAATCGATGATCCGCG